>DATDJF010000001.1:0-7214 GCA_036520715.1 Burkholderiaceae bacterium
ATTGGTGCGTACCTTAGAGCTTGCGCCAAACGCATAAGAGAAGGACCAGATGATTGCAATCAACGTCAGATGGAACCCGAAGAAGAGCAGACGACCAAGCCACTCTGTTGACACCCGTACGATCTGCGTGTTGTTGAACACGCTTGGAAAGAGTGTTTGCAAGGCAATGATCGCCAGCGCAGCTGAGTAGCCGGTCGCTACGAAGACGCCTATCTTTGAGAGCAGGGCAAACACCTCGATGAGGCCTAACGTCAATTGGCCCGACGCGCTCGCCCGCGAATAGCCGGTCTAATTTTCATCGCAGCTACCTCCCACATCTTCGCAACTCGGCGCCAGCGCTTGCGTCCAGGGAATTCACGCCACGGTGCCGGGGCGCTTAGGCGGACCATTTTGTTCGGCACGGGCATCGCGATCAATAGCCCGCCTAACGCGCCGTCCCGCCGACCGCGACTGTCAATGAGACCCCGCGATTCGTCAACGCTTGGGTCGCTCCGACACGCCGCCCCGCGCTTTCGCAGCGATCACCAAACGGGTTCGCCAAGGCGTCCGGCTTGCTTCACGCCTGGCGTCAAGCAGACCGAGGCGCCAGCTTCAATCGCACCACCGGCCGGTCGGGCCGGCGGCGCGCGACCTCCTCGAAGCCGGCTTCGTCGAACATGCGCTTCGATCCGAACCACGATGCCTGCGCCGCTGCGGGTGCGTCCTTGTCCACCGGATAGGCCTCCAGCAGGCGCACGCCACGCTTGCGCGCATAGGCCACCGCGCCGGCCAGCAGCTCGCCCGCGACTCCCTGCTTGCGAAACTCCGACGGCACCACGAAGCAGACCACCGACCACACCGGCTGGTCGTCCACCGGCTTCATCACCGTCGACCTGGCCAGCTTGGCGTAGTCGCCGCGCGGGCCGAGCGACACCCAGCCGACCGGCGTCTTGCCGCGATAGCCCAGCAGCCCGGGCGGCGGGTCTTGGGTGGCAAGAGCTCGCAGCGCCCTCTTGCCGCGCAGGCGTTGACCCTCGCCTGGCAGGGTCAGCGTGCCCTTGCCGCTGACCCGGTAGAACATGCACCAGCAGCCGCGCGCGACCGAGCAGCCCTTGGCGTTGAAGATCGCCTCGAGGTCGGGCCAACGGGCTGGCGTCAGCGGGCGAACGGTGAGCGTCATGTCGGTTGATGCACGTGAGCGTCAGGCGGCGCGTCGAGCATAGCGCGCCCGCATCGTCGAGCATCTTGCAGCCCTGCAAGCCGCCGACTCTAGCCAGCGGGCGCTACTTCGCCTTCGCCGCGATCAACACCCATGGAGGGCTGGTCAACCGGCCGATGCCAGGTCATCTCGCCCGCACCGGTTGCTTGCCGGCTCGAGCCGCGTCAGGTCGAAACGCAGCGTCGGTGCGTCGCTCTCGCGCCGCGACAGGTGCCAGTAGGGCGCCACCGTCGCGACGGTGAACTGCCAGCGGCCGGCGACCAGGAACCAGCCGCGGGCCAGTTCGCGCGCGCCCAGCCTTCGATGGGCCGCCAGCGAAGCGGGATTGAACGCGTCGATGTAGCTGAGCGTCCATCGAACACCCTCCGCGGCGAGCAGGGCTTGTGCATGTGCCCACAGCTGACTGAAGAGGCGCCCCATCCGATGGCTCGGCGCGACGAACACGTCGTAGTCCCACTCGGCCGCCGACACCGGGCTCCAACGGTAGTGGCAGCGCACCGCCTCTTCGCTGTAGCGCGCGGGGCACAGCCAGAGGAAGCCGGCCAGCTGGCCGTCGCGTTCGGCCACCACGCAGCGCGAGCGCTGCGCGAAGCGCCTCTCCAGGGCCTGCGTCGTAAGGAACGACTGGCACACGATGTCGTCCGGCGCACCGGCCACGTACAGCCGGGTGGCGGCGCCTCGCGGACCCTCCAGCGCGCCTCTCGCGACCGGGTGCGCCACCGGCTGCGCCACGAAGTAGTACTTGCTCAGCCGCGCAGCGCCGCACGACACGCGGCGCAGCAGGTGGTGTGCGACGAGCCAGAGCGTGTCGACCCAGCCGAGCGATCGAATCCTGTAGCGCGTGTTCGCGAACACGGTTGCGCGGCTACCCAGTCAACCGGCGGCAGCGCATCGCGCTCGACGCGATGCCTGGGCGCATTTGCGCAGCGGACCTGGCGTGACGAGACCTGGACATGTGTGACGAGCTGGGAACCTGCGAACGCTTGTAACACGCCACCCGGGAACGGTCGATTGGCTGCCGCACGGCGGGCAAACGCCGATCCGGGCAGGCGCTATCACGGCGCCGGCCCTCGAGGCGGTGACCCTCTAAAGGTCCGGCGCGACCTGCGAGGCGGTGCTTCGAGCGTGAGGCCCTCTACTCGTCGCGCTCGAGATAACTCTGGAATACGCCCACGTGCACTAGCGCCGCGTCGGCATCGTGCGGCCACAGCTCCTCGGCCTGGAAGCGCACGTCGTAGGTGGGCTCGTCTTGCGCCGCCACGCCGTGGGCGTGCGCATCGGGGAACGGGTACACCGGCGACTCGCCCACCACCACCCCGCGCTTGCCGCGGATGTAGGCGGGCATTCGTGCATGCCCCGGCACGTGGTCGCCGCGCACGCGCACGCGGTCGCCGGGCTCGAAGCGCTGGCGCCCTTGCACGTTGCTGCGTCCCGGTGCGCTGGGCAGTGCGAGCGGGAAGGCGCCTTCGGCTCGGCGCTCGAGTTCTTCGGCGCTGACGATGCCTTTCTCGACGCACAGCGTGGCCAGGCTGGTCAGCGAGCGTTCGTAGTAGCTGGCGGTCAGGTAGTGTCGCGGCTCCATGCGCTCGATCGCATGCCGGTACTCGTCCATGTTGAAGATGCCCAGGCGCACCGCCAGCGAGTACAGCGCGTTGACGCGCTTCTCCCACGGCTCGTGGAACACCTTGGCGTTCAGCGCATAGCGCACCGGGCCGAAACCCTGCTTGCCGCCGAGGTCGTGCATGCCATCCATCGGTCAGGTTCCTGATAGGCGTGCCACGCCGATCATCGATTCCTTGGTCACGATGGCGGCGAGCCGCTCTTCGTCCCAGCCCAGCGTCTCGGCGGGCCGCACCGGCAGCACCATGTAGCGCGTGTCGGCCGTGGTGTCCCAGACGCGGATCTCGATCCCGGGCTCGAGATCCAGCCCCATCTCCCTGAGCACGGTGCGCGACTGGCGCACGATGCGCGAGCGGTATTCGAGGTCCTTGTACCAGTCGGGCGGCAGGCCGATCACCGTGAATGCCGTGCACGAGCACAGCGTGCAGCAGATGACGTTGTGCACGGCCGGCGTGTTCTCCAGCACCACCAGGTGACGGTGGTGCTTCGGCATCGTCAGGCCGAGCTCGATCACCGCCTCGCGGCCGTTGGCGAGCAGCCGGCGCTTGTAGTCGGGGTCGGCCCATGCCTTGGCGACCACGCGCGCGCCGTTGCGCGGCACCCAGACTTCGTCGGCCGAGTGCTCGAGCTGCTCGACGGTGCCCTCGGGCTTGAGGCCGCGCGCGTCGAAGGCGGCTTCGATGGCCGCGGTGCGCTGCTCGACGCTCGCCACCGCTGGCCGCACGTGGATGAATTCAGACATGCCGACTTCTCCGTCTCCGGGCTCGCCAGTATAGGAAAGGCACCATCGCGCCGCTCGGCGCCGCCGGCCGTCAGATCGCGTTCAGGTGCATCCCGAAGTCGAGCTCGACGATCGCACCGGTCATCATCGAGGCGCCGGTGGTGAGCCACCAGATCGCCTCGGCCACTTCGTCGGGGTGCCCGATGCGCTGCAGCGGCGACACGTTGATCTGGTGCGCGCGCCGTTGCGCAAAGCTCTCCGGCGCCAGCCGCTCGACGAAGCCCTGCTCCACCAGCGCCGGGCACACCGCGTTGACGCGCACTTCGGGCGCCAGCACACGCGCCAGCGCCAGCGTCAGCGCGTTGAGCGCCGCCTTCGACGCCGCGTAGGGGATCGACGAGCCGCTGCCCATCAGCGCCGCGCGCGACGAGATGTTGACCACCGAGCCGCGGCCGCCGGCTTTCAGGTGCGGCGCGGCGGCACGCATCATCTGGAACGGCCCGATCGTGTTGACCGCGTAGATGCGCTGAAAGTCGTCGGCCGACACGTCGTGCAGCTTGGGGTGCGCCACCATCTTGCTGATGCCCGCCGCATTGACCAGCGCGTCGAGGCGGCCGAGCGCCCGCACGGTGCCGGCGACCAGGCGCTCGCAATCGGCATCGCGCGTGACATCGCCCTCGATCGTGATGGCGCGCCGGCCGGGTGCGCTCGCCGAGCCCGCCAAGGCGTCGGCCGCCTCGCGCTGGCTGCCGTCGAGGAAGTTGATCGCCACCTGCCAGCCCTCGCGGATGAACCGGCGCGCGGTGGCCGCACCGATGCCGGAGGCGGCGCCGGTGACCAGCACCACGCGGCGCTCGGGGGACGACGCGTCGCTCATGATCAGACTCCGTTTCGCTCGAGGGTCACTGCGCGGCCTGCAGAAAGTCCAGCAGCAGGCGGTTCACCGCGGTGGCTTGCTCCTGCTGCACCCAGTGGCCGGCGCCGTCGACCAGCTCGCAGCCGAGCAAGCGCGTGCAGGCACGCGACTGCATCGCCTCCAACGCGCCGGGCCGCTGGTACACGCCCCAGTCGCTGGCGCCGGCGACGAACAGCGCCGGCACGTCGATCGTGCGGCCGGAGAAGGTTTGCAGCTCGCTGATGCACACGGCATCCCACGCGCAGCGGTACCACTGCAGCCCGCCCTGGAAGCCGGTGCGCTGGTACTCGGTGCTGTAGACGCCGAGCTCGCGCTCGGGCAGCCAGCGGCAGGCGGCAACCTCGGCGTCGCCGGGCATCTCCACCGCCACCGTCTGCGCCATCGTCTGGCCGCGCTCCATCACGTAATAGGTGGGCATGTGCGCCAGCTCGGTGGCGTTCCAGGCGCGCAGCGGATGCGGGTGGTTGTCCTTCCAGTCGGCGCTCTTGTGGTGGTAGTAGGCGCGCAGGAAGGCGTGCACGCCCTGCTCGCAGCGCCACATGTCGGCATCGGCCTGGCGCGTGGTGTAGTACCACTGGTAGTGCTGGCGCGGCCAGCGCAGCGCCGCGAGCTGCTCGTTCATCTCGCCCAACGGGTTGGCGCCGCCGTTCGAAGGTGTTGCCTCACCCAGCGGCAACGCCGGTGGCCCGCCGAACGGCGCGCTCATCAGCACCACCGAGCGAAACACGTCGGGCCGCAGCAGCGCGCACCAGGCCGCCACCGGCGAGCCGAAGTCGTGGCCGACCACCGCGCGCACGTGGCCCACGCCCAGTGCTGCCAGCAGGCCGACCGCATCGCGCACCAGGTTGAGCACACGAAACGATCGCACGTCGCCGTCGTAGCCCGCATCCCAGCCGGTGGTGCGGCCGTAACCGCGCTGGTCGGGCGCGATCGCGTGGTAGCCCGCCGCCGCCAGCGCCGGCAGCACGCGGCGCCAGCTGTAGGCCAGCTCCGGAAAGCCGTGCAGCAGCAGCACGGCGGGCCGGCCCGGCGTCTCGAAGCCGGCTTCCAGCAGGTGCAGTGTGAGGCCGTTGATGCCATCGACGAAGCGGCTGCGCACGCCGTGCGGCAACACGTCGCGATCGAGCGGCGCGAGCTGCTGCATCGGCCGTGCGGCCTACGCCGCCACCCCCACCCCGGCGCGATCGGCCTCGAGCGCGCGCGCCACGATGCGCCGGTATTGCACCAGCGCCGCATCCATCGCCAGCGGCAGCATCGGCGCGGCGGGGTCGAGCGCGATGTTGCGCGCCTGCGCGGTGATCATGCGGCGGTCTTCTTCGAATGCCACCAGCAGCGACTCGTAGATGCGCTCGGTGATGGTGTCGTCGCCCTGCGTGGCCAGGTGCGACTGCTGGAAGAAGTAGTGCGTGGTGGTCTCGGTCTCCGGCGTCAGCGTCTGGCAGCTGTGCAGCTGCACGGCGTCGCGCATGTCGTCGGGCTGCTCGCCCACCGGGCGGCCGCCCGAGCGCATCAGCAGCGTGCCGGGCAGCACGAAGTCGTAGATGAACCAGCGGTCGACGTTGCTGCTGAAACTGCGCATGCGCTGGTAGTACGGCGGCGGCGGCACGTCGGGCACGTGGCGCGTCACGCGGATGCCGTGCGGCACCGGCTCGATCACCGCCCGCGCCTGCGCGATGCGCGGCGAGCCGCCGAGCGTCTTTTCGTGCACGTAGCTCAGGTGCGAGAAGTCCAGCAGGTTGTCGCAGATCAGCAGATGGCTGGTGTCGTAGTGCAGATAGCCCGGCCGGTAGCGCCAATCGGGGTGGTCGCACGAAAAGTTGTCGGGCAGCATGCTCATGTCGATGCGCGACGCATCGCCCATCCACACGAACACCCACTTGTTCTTCACCGCCACCGGGTAGCTGCGCACCCGTGCCTTGGGCGGCACGCTGTCGAGGCCCGGCACCTCCACGCACAGGCCGGTGGAGTCGAACTTCATGCCGTGGTAGCCGCAGCGCACGTGATCGCCCTCGCGCCGGCCGGCCGACAGCGGCGCCAGCCGGTGGCAGCAGCGGTCTTCGAGCGCGACGATGTCGCCGTCGGCCTTGCGGTACAGCAGCAGCGGCTCGCCGATCACCATGCGGCTGAACAAGGCATCGGGCGGGATCTCGTGGTCCCACGCCACCATGTACCAGCAGTTGCGGATGAAGGCCATCTGGTGTTCCTTCGCTTGTCTGGCGGATCGGCCCGGCTACAGCGTGCGACGCAACGCCTCGAAGAACAGCTCCGACTGCAGCCGCTCGCCGCAGCACTGCGCGCCCACGCGTGCCGCCAGCTCGGGCGCCACCGGCAGCAGCGGCCGGCCGGTCTGCTGCGCCAGCACCTGGTGCATGCAGGCGCGCTCGAGGTAGTACAGGTCGTCGTAGGCGTGGTCGACGCGCGCGCCGCACACCACGACGCCGTGGTTGCCGAGGAAAGCGACGTCGGCGCCGTTCATGGCCTTCGCGATGCGCTCGCCTTCCGAGGGGTCGAGCGCGAGGCCGTTGTAGTGGGCGTCGATCGCGATGCGGCCGTGAAAGCGCATCGCGTTCTGCGACAGCGTGGTGTCCAGCCCGCGATCCGCCGTCAGCGTGAGCGCAGTGGCAAACGGCATGTGGGTGTGCAGCACGCAGGCTTTCGCAGCGATGCGGTGGATCGCCGCGTGGATGAACATCGCGGTGGGCTCGATCTGCTGCGCACCGGCCAGCCGCTGGCCGTGCACGTCGACCAGCACGATGTCG
>DATDJF010000002.1:0-12216 GCA_036520715.1 Burkholderiaceae bacterium
GTTTGCCCACCAGCGTCAGGCCGGCGGTGGCCACCGCCGCACCGATGGTGGCGGCCTCACGCGCTGTGCCCTTCATGTCGATGCGGATCTTGGGGTCGTGAAGCGGTCCCTCCAACATCACCAGGCTGGCCAGGTTGGCCGAGTCCAGACCGATGCCCTTTTTCACCGCCGGCCGGAAGCTCAGTGCCACGGTCTGCGCGAGCAGGTTCAGCTCGCCGCTGGCGGCGACGGCCAGCTTGTCGGTTTCCAGCGCGATCGAGCGGTCGATCTGCGCCACGCCGCTGCGCAACGGCAGGTTGATCACGGCGCATTCGATGTGCAGCGCCTTGTCGGCCTCTTGCTTGGGCAGCAGCGCCCGCAGCAGCGCGACCACGATGTTGCGATCGATCGCCGCGGCGCCGCCCAGCAGCGCCGCATCCGACACCGACAGCAGCACGCTGCCGCTGGCCGACGATGCCAGGCCATGCGGCGTGTGGCCGCTGGCCTCCAGGTCGGCGTGCAGTTCGGCGCGGCCACCGCGCACATGGTCGCCGCCGGCGCCCAGAGCATCTAGCGCTTGCAGCGACAGCCCGTCGGCGTGCGCGCGCAGCTTCACGCGCAGCGGCTCGCCGCTGCGGCTGCCGAGCTCGAGCCGTCCCTGGAGCCGGCCGCCGGCCAAGCCCATCGACAGCGGGTCGACGACCAGGCGTCCGGGCTCGAGCCGCACTTCGGCCTTGAAGGCCGACAGCGGCGGCAGGCCGGCAGCGAGCAGCCGATCGATGCGCACGTTCGCGTGCAGCGGGTAAGGCGGCAGCGTGACGACGGGCAGCGGCGCGTCGGCGAAAAACGGGCCTCTGGCAGCCGGCGCTGCCGTCGAGGCGGCCTTGCCGATGCCCCAGCGCGTGAGGTCGATCGAGTCGGCAGCGATGTCCAGCGCGATCTGTGGCACCGCGCGATCGGTGCGTACCGTCGCCCGGCCGCTCAGCGTCTGGCCGGCGATCGACAGCTGCACCGTGTCGGCGCTGAGCGTGCTCGATGTGCGCTGCAGCTTGGCGCTGGCTTCGATGGGCAGCGGCAGCGCCGCCGCGCCGGCGACGAGCGGGGCAAGCGCGGCCGCCTTGTCGAGCCGTGCCGTCACGCTCGCGCGCAACGTGCCGGCGACATCGAGGCTTCCGTTGGCGGTGAGTCTGGCGCCGTCGCCGGCCAGTTGCACCTCGAAAGGCCAATCGGCCTGGCCCCGCATCAGGGCCTCGTGGCGCCCGGTCTTGCCGTCGAGCTTCCAATGCTGTTGTCCCCCCTCGAACTGCGC
The DNA here is from genome assembly GCA_036520715.1 of Burkholderiaceae bacterium. Classification (GTDB taxonomy): domain Bacteria; phylum Pseudomonadota; class Gammaproteobacteria; order Burkholderiales; family Burkholderiaceae_C; genus JAEUPI01. The sequence goes on from DATDJF010000002.1 coordinate 1,289, forward strand.
CGACAGCACCGATTGCTCACCCTGGTTCACGATCGACAGCGACTTGATCTGCACCGTGTGCGTGACTCGCGTCAGGCCGATGCGATAGGCGATACGGGAATCCGACAGCTGCAGGCGGTCCAGGTTCACCGGCGGGGGCACGGCCTGCCCGCCAGGCTCCGAGGCGGCCGCTGCCGCGGGCTGCGCAGCCCCGGCAAAGAGCCAGTTGGGGCGGCCACGCTCGTCGGTCTCCAGCAGCACGTCGGCACCGTCGACCGCGACGCTCAACACGTGCAAGCGTCCCCGCAGCAGTGGCACGACCGCCACCTCGAACGCCGCGTGCTTGACGGTGGCCATGTCCTTGCGTGACCCCCACGCGGCATTGCCGAACGCCACGTCGTCGGCGACCACCGCGATGGTGGGCAGCAGCCGGAACGACAGGCCGCCGTCGATGCGCAGCTCGCGGCCGGTCGCCGCCTGCACTTCGTTGGCGAGCATCTCTGCCAGCCGCGCCGGCGGGAACATGCGGGTCAACGCCACGTAGCCGACGGCCAGCAGCAACATCGCCGCGCCGAGCGCGACGAGGCCGATGCGCCACCAGCGGCTTCGCTTGGGCATCGCAGCAGTCATGACGGGTCCACCACAGCGGCAACCATAGCCGACTGCGCACCGCGGCGCTCGCGGGCGCAGTCGGCGCGGCGGCGTCAGGCCGCCGTGGCGGCCTCGGCGCGCAGGCGCTGCGCGAGCAACCACACGGCAGCGGCGAGCAGCGCCAGCATCAGCAGCGCCTCGACGAAGCGGGTGTGGCCCATCGCCAGGCCGGCCGGCCACCACAGCCCCGCGAGGTAGAAGAAACCCACCACCGCGACCCCCAGCGCATTGCCGGTGCTCTGCATCGTCGACAGGATGCCCGCCGCGACGCCGGCGTGCTGCGACGGCAGGCGCGACAACGCCAGCGACACCAGCGGCGCCATCACGAAGCCGATGCCGGCGCCTTCGACCAGCAGCGGGATCCACATCACCGCGACGCCGCCACCGCCGGCGGCCACCGCGAGCTGCAGCAAGTGGCCGGCGACGAGCACCAGCGCGCCGAGCTCCACCAGCGGCCGCGTCAGCACACGGCCGAGCGACGAGCTGCTCATCGACGCCAGGAAGAACGCGGCACCGAGGATGGCGAACACCAGGCCCGACTGCAACGCGCTCAGCTCGAGCGTCGATTGCAGGTGCAAGCCGAGCACGAAGTAGAACGACGCCACCCCGCAGTAGAAGACCAAGATGGTGGCCACGCCGAGGCGGAAGTGGCGCGCGGCCACCACTGGCGGCGGCACCATCACCGCCAGCCCGCGGGCGGCGCGGCGCCGCTGCGAGTGCGCGAACAGGGCGGCCAGCAGCGCAGCCGCCGCCAGCAGCGCGCCATTGGCCGGCCCCGACAGCGACTCGCGGCCGTAGGTCAGCGGCACGATCAGGCAGGTCAGCGCGGCGGCGGTCAGCGCCATGCCCCACAGGTCGAGCTGCTTCGCCGCTGCGGGTGGCGTTTCGCGATCGAGCAGCTTCAGGCCGAGCACGATGGCGGCCAGCGCGACCGGCGCGTTGATGAAGAAGCAGCTGCGCCAGCCGGTGTCTGCGAAGTTGAGTTCGATCAGCGCGCCACCGAACAGCTGGCCGGTCACGCCGGCCAGCCCCATCGCCATCGCATAGGCCGCGAACGCACGGGCGCGCTTGTCGCCGGGAAAGTTGAGCCCGAGCAGCGCCAGCACCTGCGGATGCAGCAGCGCGCCGGCAGCGCCTTGGGCAAAGCGCGCCACCACCAGCATCAGGCCCGACGTGCTCAACCCGCACGCCACCGAGGTGACGCCGAACAGCACCATGCCGATCATGAACATGCGACGGCGCCCGAACACGTCGCCGAGCTTGCCGCCGGCGATCAGGCCGGCCGCGTTGGCGATGCCGTAGCCGGCGACGATCAGTTGCAGTTGGCCGGGGCTGGCAGAGAGGTCGATGGCGATCGACGGCAGCGCGACCAGCACGATGAAGAAGTCGAGCACGACCATGAACGCGCCGGCCAGGATCACCAGCAGGCGCGCGATGTCGGCCAGGGTCAGGCGCGAAGGCGCGATGACTGTCGGCGCTGCGCCCGCGCTGTCGGCCGCTGCCGTGTTGTTCGTTGTCGTGACGCTCACGCACCTACCTCGGTGCGGCATTGTGCCGTCGGCGGCAGCGCGCCCACGCGCTTTTTGTGTGCGCTTGATGCGGTGGCAAGCGGCGCATGGCGCCGCGGCGCGGGGTGGGTCGCTCGCCGCTAGGCGATCAAACCGTGTACCAGCGCATGGAGTCTTTCACCGCATTGCGAGAGCGCGCGAAGTCCACGAACTGGTCGAACGGCATCGGCCTGCCGAACGCATAACCCTGCACCATGTCGCAGCGCATGCGCTTGAGGAGGTCGGTCGCCTCGGCATCCTCGACACCTTCGGCAATCACGGTGAGCTGCAGCGAATGGGCCAGCCGCACCAGGCTCTTGACGATCTTGTGGTTGGTGTCGTTGCCGGCGATGTCCTTGACGAAGGAACGGTCGACCTTCAGCGTGTGCACCGGGAACCGTGCCAGGTAGGCCAGCGACGAATAGCCGGTGCCGAAGTCGTCGATGCTCAGGCGCACGCCCATCTGGTTGAGGTCGGCCAGCACCTTGATGCTGGTCTCGACGTCTTCCATCAACGCGCCTTCAGGAATCTCCACCTCCAGCAGGTTGGGCGGCACGTTGGCCGCGCGCAGCGCCTCGCGCACGCGGTCGACCATGCAGACGTCGCTCAGCGACTGCACCGACAGGTTGATGCTCACCGGCACCTGGATGCCCATCGAGTAGAGCGTGCTGATGTGATGCAGCGCCTGCTTGAGCACCACCTGGTCGATGGTGGCCATCAGGCCGGCGTCGTGGGCCAGCGGCAGAAACTCCGCCGGCGAGACCATGCCGCGCTTCGGATGCGCCCAGCGGATCAGCGCCTCGGCGCCGACCAGCTTGTCGTCGGCCAGCGAGCCCTTGGGCTGCAGCATCAGCATCAACTGCTGCGACTCGATGGCCGCGCGCAATTCGGCTTCGAGCTCGGTGCGCAATTGCGAGGAGCGCTCGAGCCCCGGCTCGTACATCACCAGGCCGCCGCGCTGCGTCTTCTTGGCGTGGCGCAGCGCCAGCGCCGCGCGCTTGAGCATCTGCTCGGGATCGCGGCACTCGAAGTCGCGCACCGCGGTGCCAGCGGTGGCGCCGAGCACGAAGCGGTGGCCGTGCAGCACCAGCGGCTGCCTCGCCACCTCGATCAACACCTCGGCGCGGAACTGGATGAGTTCGGGCTCCTGCTTCTGCAGCACGCAGAACTCGTCGCCGTTGAGCCGGTACAGCGTCTCGCCCGGCATCGTGGCCATCTGCAGGCGCGAAGCGACTTCGAGCAGCGCCATGTCGCCGCCGGCATAACCGAGCGCGTCGTTGATGCCGCGAAAGCGGTCGAGGCCGATCACCAGCAGCGAGAAGGCATCGTTGCGCTCGAACAGGGCTTCCAGGTCGTTGACCAGGCCGAGCTTGTTGGGCACGCCGGTCAGCGGATCCTTCAGCACCTGCTGCGCCAACTGGTACTGGCGCACGACGCTTTCCGACGCGTCGTTTGCCAGCATCAACATGCCTTCGCCAGTGGGGAAAACACGGACCATGAGCCATCTATCCAACACTGTCGAATACCCGATCTTGGCCGTTGGCTTGCGCTCACGTCTGCAACGCTCGATCGACTCGTAGAAGATCGAACGCTTGAAGTTCGGGAAGTATTCGAACGGCGTCTTGTCCAGCACCTCGGCCCGGCTCAGGCCCAGATTCGAGAGGTAGATCGAGTTGCAGTAGCGCACGACCCAGTTGGAGTCGACATACACGATGGCCTCGCCGGCCTGCGCCAGCAGGTGATCGACGTCAAGCCCCTCAAGTGGGCCGAACAGTGACTCGACGACATCGCGGCGCATGATTCGTTGCACTCCTGAAGCGGTTGCTCTGCTATTGTTCTGTTAGAGGGCGGGCAGTCAGAAAAAAGTCGTTGGGGTCGTAGGATGGAGTTCGATTTCCTCGAGCTCACTCAGGCGCTTGAGTGCAGCTTCAGCGAGCGGGTCGCGCTGCGCCCGGTCGCCCTGTGTGACGCGTGGCCGCTGTTCGTGGCCACCCGAAACCCGATGTTCAACCAGCACCTGCTGTGGGCGCAGCCGGGCAACGAGGAGCTGGTGCTGAAGCGGGTGCGCATGATCATGGAAGCGTCGCGACGCGGACGCCTGACGGCGTTGTCGGCAGTTCAGCGCACGACTGGAGAGTTCGTCGCGCTGTTTCGTTTCCAACCTCACGCCACGCAGCCCGGTACCATCGAAATGGGCATTTGGGTGCACGACAAGTACTGGCATGGGCGCTACAGCCTCGAACTGGGGCGCCTGTGCGTGTCGGCGGCCTTCGCGCTGTCTGACCGGGTGCAGCTCCTGCTCGGCGCGTCGGCGCCCGGCAACCGCGGCTCCTGCCGCCTGATGGAGGCGGTGGGCATGACCGCCGGCCGCACGGTGCAACGCGACACCGAAATGGGCCATCAGGCCGAGCTGCTCGAATACACGATCACCCGCGCCGACTGGGCGGCCCGGCACGCGAGCAGCTTTTCCGTGGTGCGCGACGATCGTGTCGTGCTCAAGGCGCCGGCCAAGGCGGCGCCGCGCGTCGCGGTGCGCGAAGCGATGGCGGTGGAGTAACAGGTCAGCGGTCACGCGGCTCCCTCGGCTGCCAGTGTGTCTCGGCGAGTGCGCGGGGGCGGGGCGGGCGGTGTGACATAGCACCGTGGGCCCGCGACGGTTACCAAATGCGGAGCCGCCCCAAGGCCGCGATCGTGGCCGTGCGCAGACACGCCATGGCCACGCCGCCGCCCGGGGCGACGAGGCGCCTCGTTGCAGCGTCGTCGGCCGGCGCCCGACAATGGATCGGCCGCGATGGAGCCCCTCAGATGAATGTGCAACTCAACCACACCATCGTCTGGTGCCGCGACCAGGCCACGTCCACCGAGTTCCTGACCCGCATCCTGGGCTTGCCGCCGGCCAGGCGATTCATGCACTTCCTGGTGATCGAGCTGTCGAACCAGGTGTCGATCGACTACTTCGAGACCACCGATCCGATCGCGCTGCAGCACCTCGCGTTCCTGGTGTCGGAGACCGACTTCGACGTCGTGCTCGGCCGCCTGCGCGCGAGCGTGCCGCAGATCTGGGCCGACCCGGCGCGCACGCAGCCGGGCGAGATCAATCACTTCGGCGGCGGCCGCGGCGTGTACTTCCAGGATCCCGACGGCCACCTGTTCGAGGTGCTGACGCGCTCGTACGGCGCCACCGGCTGACGCCGCCGTCAGTGCACGACGGTGCGGTTGCGGCCGTCGTCCTTGGCGCTGTACATGGCGCGGTCGGCGCGTTCGATCGCCGCCGCGTCGGACTCCGCGCTCTGGATCATCGTCACGCCGGCCGAGAAGGTGACGCGCAGCGACGGACACAGGTCGGAGAAGTCCTCGGCCGCCAGCGCCTCGCGCAGGCGCTGCAACGCCGCGCAGGCGTCGACGCTGCGTGTCGCCGGGAACAACACCAGGAACTCCTCGCCGCCCCAGCGCGACAGCAGGTCGCCGGCGCGCAACTGGCGTGTCGCGGTGTCGGCGAAGCGGCGCAGCACCCGGTCGCCCACCGCGTGGCCCAGCCGATCGTTGATCTGCTTGAAGTGGTCGAGGTCGAGCAGCGACACCGCCAGCGGCAGTGCGCTGCGCACGTGGTGCGAGCGCTGCAGTGCGATCAGATCGGTCATGTGGCGGCGGTTGAAGCTCTGCGTCAGCTCGTCGCGGATGGCCATCTGCTGCACGCGTTCGAGCGCGGCGCGCAATTCTGACCGCTGCGACTGCAGCCGCTGATTCAGCCGCGCCAGCCGGCGCGCCAGGCTGGCGATCAGCGGCATCACCAGGCAGGCGTAGAGAAACCCGATCCACTGCAGGTGCACCGGATAGTTGGCGGGATCGAGCCGGTGCATGCACAGCATGACGATCGCCAGGCCGGCCAGTTCGATGATGACGAAGCGCCACAACTGGCGCACCGCGAACGCGAACATCGCGTAGCCCACGTGGCTGCCGAGGATGATCAGCGAGGCGTTGGCCGCCGGCCCCGACGTGGCGTAGGTGGCGTACGCGAACAGCACCCCGGTGCAGAGCTGCAGCGGTCCGATCGCCGGATCGTCGAGGTGGCGCGTGCGGCCGGAACGGATCGCGACATAGAAGCCGGCGTTGACCACGATGGCGGCGACGCCGCACACCACCAGCCAGCGCAGCTCCATCGTGCCCCACGCCACCTGTACGGCGCCGATGCCGCCGTACAGCAGGTAGGTGAGCAGCGACACCAACGTCACCGACAGCGACAAGCGCAGGCGGGGGTCGTCGGTCAACACGGCGCTGGCCAGGCGGGCCAGGGGCGGGGCAGGGTGCTGCATGGTGGGGCTCATCGGCATCTCGGCAGCAGCGCGCAATACTTGAGGCGCCGCCTGCACGGCCTCCTTGGACCAAGGTCCAATGGCACACACGACCTTCAGGTCATAGGCTGGCGCATATGCTTGCGATCCTGGTGAGAGGACACCACGCCATGGCCACGACCGGCTCGACGACACGACGCCTCCTGCTGCTGTGCGGCGCTGGCTTGCTCTGGCTCGCCGGCTGCGCCAGCGGCCCCAACGTGCGCACCAACGTCGACCCGACGGCCGACTTCGCGCAGTACAAGACCTTCGGCTTCGCCAATCCGCTGGGCACCGACCGCACCGGCTACCGCTCGATCGTGTCGCAGCACCTGATGGACGCCACCCAGCGCGAGCTCGAGGCGCGCGGCCTGCGGCGGGTCGAGGGTTCGCCGCAGCTGCTGGTGAACTTCAATGCCCGCTTGAGCGACAAGCTGCAGGTCACGCCGTCGATGGCGCCCATGGTCGGTGGCGGCTACTACGGCTATCGCCGCGGCTTCTACGGCGCCTGGCCGATGTACGAAACCAACACGGTGACCCAGTACACGGAGGGCACCCTCAACATCGACCTCGTCGATGCCGCGCGCAAGCAGCTGGTGTGGGAAGGTGTGGTCACCGACACCGTGACGCAAAGCGATCTCGCCGCCGTGCAGCCCGCGCTGTATGCCGCGGTGGCGGCAGCGTTCGCAAAGTATCCGGTGCCGGCAGCGGCGGCCAAGGCATCGCAGTAGATCGCCGCGGCGGCGCTCAGGCCGCGCCCGGGTCGAGCGGGCTCGGTTTTCGTTTTTCGAGCGACCAGGCCAACAGCGCGGCCAGCCGGTAGGCGCCGTGCACGAACTTGCCGTAGGGCATCGTCAGGAACAGCGCCATCACGCTGGCCAGGTGAATCGACAGCAGCAGCGCCAGCGCCGGCGTGTGGCGCGCCGCGGCCAGCACCAGGCCGCTGGCCGCCGTGGCGAACAGCAAGACGATGAAGCCACGGTCGATCGGCCGCTGCACCACGTCGCCGTGCAGCGCATGGCGCCTCAAGTTCAGGCGCCACAAGCCCAGCGTGCCGACGACCATGGCGGCGCCGCCCGTGACACCCAGCAGCTTGGGCAGGCTGAGCCAGCCGTAGGGCGCGGGTTGGCCGAGCGCGTAGTGCATGACGGTGGCCACGCAGGTGGCCGCGAAGCACAGCACGAAGCCGTAGAACGTGAGGTGGTGCGCACGCCGCCGCGCCAGCGTGAAGGCGTCGTCGGCCTCGTTGCAGCCGTCGCCGTGGCCGCCGTCGAGGTACTTCAGCGTCAGCGCGTCGCGCAGCGCTTCGCCGGATGCGCCGGCGCCGGCCGGCCCTGCTTGCAGGCCGGCGTAGAAGCGGCGCGCCGAAACGCCCAGCGCCAGCGCGGCGAACCCGAACACCGGCGCGAACAGCCACACCATCAGGCCGTGCGGGAACACGAGATAGAAGTCGCCCGCCGGTTGCGCCTGCCACAACGAGCCCTGCAGGGCCGCTGCCAGCACCATGAACAGCGCCAGCGCGGCCAGCAAGGCCAGCGACGTCACCAGCGAATTGCGCCTGTACAGCGCGCCGAGCGCTGCCGGCCATGCATGCTCGGCGTAGGTCTGGATGCGCACGCGCGCCATCGCGCGCGGCAGGTTGACGCCGAACTCGTGCGGCGGCGCGTATTGGCAGGCGTGCAGGCAGGCGCCGCAGTTGTGGCACAGGTTGGCCAGGTAGTGCACGTCGACCCGGCTGAACTCCAGCCGCCGCGTCATCGCCGGGAACACCGCGCAATAGCCTTCGCAGTAGCGGCAGGCGTTGCAGATGGTCAGCATGCGCGCGGCGTCGCTGACGTCGATCGAAGGCATGCCCGACGCCAGCGCCATGGCCTGGCGCGTCAGCTCGTCAAGCGGCTGCATGCTGGCTTTCGCGCAGCGCCGCTGCCGCGGCGCTGCTGCCGGCGATGCGGCCGAACGCGGTGCCGATGCTCATGCCGACCCCGGCGGTGTAGCCGCGGCCAAGCACGTTGCCGGCCATCATCTCGCCGGCGACGAACAGGTTGCTGCTGCGCTGTCCACCGAACTGCACGGCAGCGGTGGTGTCGGTCTTCAGGCCGAGGTAGGTGAAGGTGACGCCGGGCTTGAGCGCGAAGCCGAAGAAGGGCGGCGTGTCGATGCGCCGTGCCCAGTGCGACTTGGGCGGCTGCAGGCCTTCGGTGCGGCAATCGTCGAGCGTGGTGTGGTCGAACGAGCCCGGGCGCACGGCGGCGTTGTAGTCGTGCAGCGTGCGCATGAAGTGCGCTTCTTCCAGGCCGAGCCGGGCGGCGAGGTCGCGCAGCGTATCGGCGCGCACGCCCGGAAACACCGGTGGCATGAAGCGGCCGAGCGCCTTGGCGTCGATGATCGACCAGGCGGTCTGCCGCGGCTGCTGGGCCACCAGGCGGCCCCAGATCGCGTAGCGCTTGGGCCAGAAGTCCTCGCCCTCGTCGTAGAAGCGCTCGGCGTCGCGGTTGACCACGATGCCCAGCGACACGCAGTCGATGCGCGTGCAGATGCCGCCGTCGTACAGCGGCGCGCGGGCGTCGATCGCCACCATGTGCGCCTGGGTCGGGTCGCCGATCGCGTCGGCGCCGGTGTCGAGCATGAACTTCAGCAGCACGCCGGTGTTGAAGCGCGAGCCGCGGATCAGGAAGTTGTCGGCCGGGCTCTCGCCGCGCTCATTGCGGCCCCAGGCCTGGCGCAGCCAGTCGAGGTTGGACTCGAAGCCGCCGGCGGCCAGCACGCAGGCACGTGCCGCGATGCGCTCGCCTTGCACGAAGGCGGCCGCGAAGCGGCCGTCGTGCAATTCGAGGCGATCCACCGGCGCGTCGTAGCGCACCTGCACGCCGAGCTGCTGCGCGCTGCGGTAGTAGGCGTTGACCAGCGCCTTGCCGCCGCCGAGAAAGAACGCGTTGGTGCGCGCCGTGTGCAGCGCGCCCGACAACGATGGCTGGAAGCGCACGCCGTGCTTCACCATCCACGGCCGGCAGGTAGAGGATTCGCGGATCACCAGGCGCGCCAGCGCCTCGTCGGTCAGCCCGCCGGTGACTTTGAGCAGGTCCTGCCAGTACTCCTCTTCGGGATAGACCTCGACCAGCACGTCCTGCGGCGCGTCGTGCATGCAGCGCAGGTTGCGCGTGTGCGGCGAGTTGCCGCCGCGCCAGTCGCGCGGCGACGCCTCGAGCAGCAGCACCGACGCGCCTGCCTCGCGCGCCATCAGCGCTGCGCACAGCGCGGCGTTGCCGCCACCGATCACCAGGACGTCGATCACCCGCCCGCTCCCGTCGCCCAAGCCGCCATTCTCGCCGTCACGTGCGCCCCCTTGGCCGTGCCGGCCTTCCCCCCGAGGGGGAACGTGAGTGCCTTCGGGGCGGCCGGGCGGCACTCACAGCCAGAGGATCTTCTTGCGGTATGCCAGGTCCTCCAGCAGCGGCTGCGCCGGCCCGCTGTGGAACACGGCGCCGCGCTCGAGCGCGAACACGCGGTCGGCCAGCGCCAGCACGAGGTCGAGGTTGTGCTCGACGATGACGATCGACACCTGGCTGCGCAACCGATCGAACACGCTGAACAGCTCCTGCACCACCGCCGGCGCGAGGCCCTCGAACGGCTCGTCGAGCAGCAGCAGCTTGACGTTGCCCGACAGCGCGCGCGCCACAGCAGCCATCTGCTGCTCGCCGCCCGACAGATAGTCGGCCGCGACGTCGCGCCGTTCCTTCAGGCGCGGGAAGTACTCGTAGATCTGCGCTTCGCTCCAGGCCACGCCGTGGCTGCTGTCGGTGGCGCGCTGCAGGCGGCCGAGTGCCAGGTTCTCGGCCACCGTCATGCCGGCGAAGAGGCCGCGGCCCTGCGGCACGTAGCCGATGCCCAGGCGCGAGATGTCGGGCGCCGGCAGCCCGGCGATCTCGCGGCCTTCGAATGCGATGCGCCCCGAGGCCGGCGGCAGCAGGCCGCACAACGACTTCAGCAGCGTCGACTTGCCGGCGCCGTTGCGGCCGAGCAGCGCGACGATCTCGCCTTCGTGCACGTCGAGCGTGGCGTCGTTGAGGATGTGGCTCTTGCCGTAGAAGGCGTTGACGCGCTCGAACTGCAGCAGCGGCGCGCCTTGTGCAGCGCCGCTGTCGCGGCGGCCGCTGACCGGCGGCGTGCCGTGCCCGGTATAGATCTCCTGCACGCGTGCGTCGCCGCGCACCTCGTCGGGCGTGCCGCTCATCAGCACCGCGCCCTGGTTCATCACCGTCACGCGCTGCGAGATGCCGAGCACGCGGTCGATGTCGTGCTCGACGATCAGCACCGGGATCTGCTGCGCGATGATCGTCACCAGGCGCGACACACGCTCGCGCTCGGCGGCGGCCAGGCCGGCGAGCGGCTCGTCGAGCAGCAGCACCTGCGGCTTCGAGCC
>DATDJF010000003.1:0-12813 GCA_036520715.1 Burkholderiaceae bacterium
AGTCCGGCCTGGCGATGGCGCGCTGGTGCGCGCGCCAGGGCGCTCAGGTCGCGGTGTGGGACTCGCGGCAGGCGCCGCCGCAGCAGGCCGCGCTGCGCGAGCAGGTGCCCGCGGCCAGCCTGCGCGGCGGCGAGCTCGACGCGCAGGCGCTGCACGGCGTGCAACTGCTGCTCAAGAGCCCGGGCCTGGGCCCCAACGACCCGCGTGTCGCCGCGGCACTGCAGGCCGCACACGCGGCCCACGTGCCGGTGGCCGGCGAGCTGGAGCTGTTCGTGCAGGCGCTCGGTGCGCTGCGCGCCGAGCGCGACTACGCGCCGCAGCTGCTGGCGGTGACGGGCACCAACGGCAAGACCACCACCACCGCGCTGACCGCGCTGCTGGTGGAGCGCGCCGGCCGCAGCGTGGTGGCCGCCGGCAACATCGGCCCGACCATGCTCGACACGCTGATGCGGGTGCTCGACGATGGCACGCTGCCGCAGGTGTGGGTGCTCGAGCTGTCGAGCTTCCAGCTCGACAGCGTGCGCGGCTTCGAGCCGAGCGCCGCGGCGGTGCTCAACCTGACGCAGGACCACCTCGACTGGCACGGCGACATGGCCGCCTACGCCGCAGCCAAGGCACGCATCCTCGGCGCGCACACGATCGCGGTGATCAACCGCGACGATCCGCTGGTCGACGCGATGGTCGCTGGCCCGGCCGCGCCGGCCGCGCCGCCGGCGGCCAAGAGCCGGCCCCGGGCGGCCAAGCCGATCCGCCGCACGGTGGTGCGCTTCGGGCTCGGTGCGCCGACGGCGCCGGGTGACTACGGCCTGGTCACCGACAGCGGCATGGCGTGGCTGGTGCGCGCGCTGCCGCTCGACGCCGACCAGCACAAACGCCGCAAGGACGACGAGCCGGCCGAGGTGCACCTGCAGCGCCTGATGCCTGCTGACGCGCTGCGCCTGCGCGGGCGCCACAACGCCGCCAACGCGCTGGCTGCGCTCGCGCTGGCCACCGCGATCGGCTGTCCGCTGGCGCCGATGCTGCACGGCCTGCGCGAATACGGCGGCGAAGCGCACCGCGTGCAGCCGGCGGGCCGCGTCGGCGAGGTCGAGGCGTACGACGACAGCAAGGGCACCAACGTCGGCGCCACCGTCGCCGCGCTGATCGGCCTGGGCACCGACAAGGCGCCGGCCAAGCTGGTGGTGATCCTCGGCGGCGACGGCAAGGGGCAGGACTTCGCGCCGCTGGCTTCAGCCGTGGCGCGCTACACCCGCGCGGTGGCGTTGATCGGGCGCGACGCGGGCGCCATCGAGCAGGCGATCGCCGACACCGGCGTGCCGATGCAGCACCACGCCGAGCTGCCGCAGGCCGTGCGCTGGTGCTTCGAGCAGGCGCGGCCGGGCGACGCGGTGCTGCTGAGCCCGGCCTGCGCGAGCTTCGACATGTTCCGCAACTATGGCCACCGCGCCGAGGTGTTCGTGCGCGCGGTGCACGAGCTGGCGGCCGAACACGGCGAGGTGCAGACATGAACGGCACCAGCCCCTTGCGCCAGGAGGCCACGTGAAGGCCGAGCTGCAGCACTTCGGCCTGCGCGCGATGCTGGCGCGCTGGCGCGCGACGCGGCAGCCGCGGCAGCGCGAGTTGCCGGTGCGCAGCGGCCTCGAGCGCGTGACGGCCGCGCCCGCGCACATCGCCGGCTTCGACCAGACGCTGGTGCTGCTGGTGGTGGCCCTGCTCGCGTTCGGCCTGGTGATGGTGTATTCGGCCAGTGTGGCGGTGCCCGACAGCCCCAAGGGCGCGCGCCTGAGCGAGCTGCACTTCCTGGTGCGGCACTCGGTGGCGATCACCATCGGCATCGTCGCCGCGCTGTTCGCGCTGCAGGTGCCGATCGCGGTGTGGGAGAAGTGGGCGCCGTGGCTGTTCGTCGGCGCGCTGGTGCTGCTGGCGCTGGTGCTGCTGCCGTTCATCGGCGCCGCCAAGGGCGGCGCGCGCCGCTGGATCCCGCTGGGGCTGCTGAACTTCCAGCCGAGCGAACTCGCCAAGCTGGTGATGACGATGTACGCCGCCAGCTACATGGTGCGCAAGATGGACGTCAAGGAAGACTTCATCAAGGCGGTGTGGCCGATGGCGGTGGCGCTGGCGGTGCTCGGCCTGCTGCTGCTCGCCGAGCCGGACATGGGCGCCTTCGTCGTCATCGCGGTGATCGCGGTGGGCATCCTGTTCCTCGGCGGCGTCAACGGCCGCATGTTCCTGGTGATCTGCGCGGTGCTGCTTGCCGCCTTCGTCGCCATGATCGCCTTCAGCGACTGGCGGGCCGAGCGCATCTGGGCCTGGCTCGACCCGTGGAACGAGAAGTACTCGCGCGGCAAGGCCTACCAGCTCACCCACTCGCTGATCGCCTTCGGCCGCGGCGGCGTGTTCGGCGAGGGCCTGGGCGGCAGCGTCGAAAAGCTCAACTACCTGCCCGAGGCGCACACCGACTTCCTGCTCGCGGTGGTCGGCGAGGAACTCGGCTTCGTCGCGGTGGCCACCGTGATCGTGGCGTTCTTCTGGATCACACGGCGCATCTTCGTGATCGGCCGCCAGGCGATCGTGCTCGACCGCGTGTTCGCCGGCCTGATGTGCCAGGGCATCGGCATCTGGATCGGCGGCCAGGCCTTCATCAGCATCGGCGTCAACCTCGGCGCGCTGCCGACCAAGGGCCTGACGACGCCGCTGCTCAGCTTCGGCGGCTCGGCGCTGTTGATGAATTTGATCGCGCTGGCGATCGTGGTCAGAGTCGATTCCGAGAACCGGCAGCTCATGCGTGGAGGCCGCGCATGAAGCCCAGGCACCTCGTCGTCATGGCGGCGGGCACCGGCGGCCACGTGTTCCCCGGCCTGGCGGTGGCGCGCGAGGTGCAGCGTCGCGGCTGGAGCGTGAGCTGGCTCGGCACCAAGACCGGCATGGAAAACCGCCTCGTGCCGCCGACCGGCATCACGCTCGACGCGATCGGATTCTCCGGTCTGCGCGGCAAAGGCGTGCTCGGCGCGATGACCGGCGGCGTGCGTTTGCTCAAGGCGTTCTGGGATTGCCTGCGCATCCTGCGCGCGCGCAGCACGAGTGCGGTGCTCGGCATGGGCGGCTACGTGTGTTTTCCCGGCGGCCTGATGGCGTCGCTGCTCGGCAAGCCGCTGGTGCTGGTCAACGCCGATGCGTCGCTGCTGCTGTCGACGCGCTCGCTGCTGCCGGTGGCCGATGCGGTGGCGTTCGGCTTCGACGGCCCGGCGGCGGAGAAGACCAGGCACGCCCTCGTCACCGGCAACCCGGTGCGTGCCGAGATCGAGGACCTGCCCGATCCTGTCGAGCGCTTTCGCGGCCGCAGTGGGCCGCTGTCGGTGCTGGTGGTGGGTGGCAGCCTCGGTGCGAAGGTCCTCAACGACACCGTGCCGGCTGCGCTGTCGCGGCTCGACCCCGCGCAGCGTCCGCAGGTGGTGCACCAGAGCGGCATCGTGCACACGGACACCGTGCGCGCCACCTACGCCACGTTGCGCGTGCAGGCCGAGGTGCTGCCGTTCATCGACGACATGCCGGCGCGGCTGGCGGCGTGCGACGTGATCGTCTGCCGCGCCGGCGCGGTGACGGTCAGCGAGCTGTGCGCCGCCGGCGTGGCCAGCGTGCTGGTGCCGTTGATCGTGAGCACCACGTCGCACCAGCGCGACAACGCGGCCTGGATGGCGCAACGCGGCGCCGCGCTCCACCTGCCGCAGACGGAGCTGAGCCCCGAATCGTTGGCCACGCTGTTGTCGGGCCTCGACCGCGACAAGCTGCGCGTCATGGCCGGGCAGGCCCGGTTGCTGGCGCGGCCGCAGGCGGCGGCGCGGGTGGCCGACGTCATCGAACGGTTGGTGCCCGCATGAAACACCGGGTCAAGCACATCCATTTCATCGTGCATCGACGAATGCCGATGAAGCGGTTCGCTGCTTGCGGAGATCGCGCATGAAACACGCGGTCAAGCACATCCACTTCATCGGCGTCGGCGGCGCCGGCATGAGCGGCATCGCCGAGATCCTGCACAACCTCGGCTACACGGTGTCGGGGTCGGACCAGAGCGCGAGCGCGACGACGAACCGCCTGCGCGAGTTGGGCGTGCGTGTGTTCATCGGCCACGCAGCACCGCAGATAACGGGCGCCGAAGCCGTGGTGACGTCCACCGCGGTGAAGGAAGACAACCCCGAGGTGGTGGCCGCGCGCGCGGCGCACATCCCGGTGGTGCCGCGCGCGGTGATGCTGGCCGAGCTGATGCGCTTGAAGCAGGGCATCGCGATCGCCGGCACGCACGGCAAGACCACCACCACGTCGCTGGTGACCAGCGTGCTGGCCGAGGCCGGTGTGGATCCGACGTTCGTGATCGGCGGCAAGCTCAACAGCGCGGGCACACATTCGCGCCTGGGTATCGGTGACTACATCGTGGTCGAGGCCGACGAGAGCGACGCCTCGTTCCTGAACCTCAATCCGATCCTGAGCGTGGTCACCAACATCGACGCCGACCACATGGAGACCTACGGCCACGACCTCGGGCGGCTGCGCCAGGCGTTCGTCGACTTCCTGCACCGCATGCCGTTCTACGGCGCGGCCATCGTCTGCGGCGACGATGCCGGCGTGCAGGCGATCGCCGACGCGATCTCGCGGCCGGTGATCCGCTACGGGCTCGGCGCCGACGTGCACGTGCGCGCCACCGAGGTCATCGCGCTGCCGGGCGGGCGCATGCACTTCCGCTGCCTGCGCCGCAACGGCGCGGCGATGCCGCCGCTCGACATCACGCTCAACCTGGCCGGCGCGCACAACGTGCTCAACGCGCTGGCCGCGATCGCGGTGGCCACCGAACTGGAGCTGCCCGACGCGCCGGTGGTGAAGGCGCTGGAGCAGTTTTCGGGCGTCGGCCGGCGCTTCCAGCGCTACGGCGACTTGCCGGCGCACGACGGCGGCCGCTTCACGCTGATCGACGACTACGGCCACCACCCGGTGGAAGTGGCCGCCGTGCTCGCCGCCGCGCGCGGTGCGTTCCCCGGCCAGCGTGTGGTGCTGGCATTCCAACCGCACCGCTACAGCCGCACGCGCGACTGCTTCGAAGACTTCGTCAAGGTGCTCGGCCAGGCCGATGCGGTGCTGCTGACCGAGGTCTACCCGGCAGGCGAGGCGCCGATCGTCGCCGCCGACGGCCGCTCGCTGGCGCGCGCGTTGCGTGTGGCCGGCCACGTCGACCCGGTGTTTGTCGACGACATCGCCGAGCTGGCGCAGGCGATCACCGAGCAGGCGCACGACGGCGACGTGGTGATCGCGATGGGCGCCGGCTCGATCGGCGCGGTGCCCGCGCAACTGGTCGAGCGCCTCGGGGCGGGAGGTGCTGCATGACGCGGCGTGCGTCCACAACCAAGAAGGCCGCCGCGCAAATGATCGACGCTCGCGCGCTCGGCAAGTCGGCCGTGCTGCTGGGCGGGACTTCCGCCGAGCGCGAGATCTCGCTGTTGTCGGGCAACGGCGTGCTGGCAGCGCTGCGCTCGGTCGGTGTCGACGCCCATGCCTTCGACCCGCGTGACCGCGACCTGGCCGAGCTCAGGCGCGACGGCTTCGTGCGCTGCTTCATCGCGCTGCACGGCCGCCACGGCGAAGATGGCACGGTGCAGGGCGCGCTCGAGCTGCTCGGCATTCCCTACACCGGCTCGGGCGTGATGGCCTCGGCGATCGCGCTCGACAAGGTGATGACCAAGCGCGTCTGGCTGGCCGAGGGCTTGCCGACGCCACGCTGGCAGCGGCTGGACGCCGACGATCAGGCGCTTGCACGCGTGCGCACGGTGCCCGACGACCTCGGCCTGCCGCTGATCGTGAAGCCGCCGCGCGAAGGCTCGT
Organism: Burkholderiaceae bacterium; assembly: GCA_036520715.1. Lineage (GTDB taxonomy): Bacteria > Pseudomonadota > Gammaproteobacteria > Burkholderiales > Burkholderiaceae_C > JAEUPI01. The sequence continues at coordinate 5,869 of DATDJF010000003.1, forward strand.
CGATCGGCGTCACCAAGGTGCTCGGCTACTCGCAGATGCAGGATGCCGTGCAGCTCGCCGCGCGCTACGACCCCGACGTGCTGTGCGAGGAGTTCATCGACGGCGTCGAGGTCACCTGCCCGGTGCTCGGCGAGGGCGCGACGGCGCGCGCGCTGCCGGTGGTGCGCATCGCCGCACCGGAAGGCAAGTACGACTACCAGAACAAGTACTTCACCGACGAAGTGCACTACCACGTGCCCAGCGGCCTGCCCGCCGCCGAGGAGGCCGAGATCCAGCGCATCGTGCTGGCGGCCTATCGGGCGCTCGAGTGCCGCGGCTGGGGACGTGCCGACCTGATGGTGCGAGCGTCCGATCGCAAGCCGTTCCTGCTCGAGATGAACACCTCGCCCGGCATGACCGGGCATTCGCTGGTGCCGATGTCGGCCAAGGCCGCGGGCATCTCGTACGAACAGCTGTGCCTGATGCTGCTGGCCTCGGCACGGCTCGACGCACCCGCCGCTGCCGCGGCCACTGCAGGCTGACGCACGATGGCCCGCACCGCCACCATCACGACGCTGCCGTTCGATGTGCGCCTCGCCCAGGCCGGCGCCAACCTGCTGATCGCGCTGCTGGCGATCGCGCTGCTGGCCGCTGCGATGTGGTGGCTGGCGCGGCTGCCCGCGTTCAACCTGCGCGGCATCACCGTCGAGGGCGATCTCGCGCACAACTCGCCGCTGACGATGCGCGCCATCGTCGCGCCCAGGCTGTCGGGCAGCTTCCTGTCGATCGATCTCGCGCGCGCGCGTGCGGCCTTCGAGTCGGTGCCGTGGGTGCGCCATGCCACGGTGCGCCGCGTCTGGCCGGACCGTCTGGCCGTGCAACTGGAGGAGCACCGCGTGGCCGCGCTGTGGAATGCCGCCACCGACGACGAACGCCTGGTCAACACCTACGGCGAGGTGTTCGAGGCCAACCTGGGCGATGTCGAGGACGAGGCGCTGCCGCGCCTGGCGGGGCCGGCCGGCAGTGCGGCGCGTGTGCTGTCGATGTGGCAGGCACTGGCTCCGGTGATGCAGCCGCTGGGCAGCCCGCTCGACACATTGACGCTCACCGGCCACGGCGCCTGGCGCGCCCGGCTCGCCAACGCCGTGGTGATCGAACTCGGCCGCGGCGAGCCCGATGCGGTGGCGGCGCGCGCGGCGCGCTTCGTGCGCACGCTGCCGCAGGTGAGTGCCGCCTACCAGCGGCCGTTGCTGGCGGCCGACCTGCGCCACCCCGACGGCTATGCGGTGCGCCTGAAGGGCGTCACCACCAGCAATGGATCGCGCAACTAGAACACCCCAAGGGCACACCAGATGGCCAAGGAATACAAGGATCTGATCGTCGGGCTGGACATCGGCACCGCCAAGGTGATGTGCGTGGTCGCCGAGATGCTGCCCGAGGGCGAGATGCGGCTCGCGGGTCTCGGCGTCTCGGCATCGCACGGCCTCAAGCGCGGCGTGGTGGTCAACATCGACGCCACCGTGCAGAGCATCCAGCACGCGCTGAAGGAGGCCGAGATGATGGCCGCCTGCAAGATCGAACGTGTGCACACCGGCATCACCGGCAGCCACATCCGCGGCCAGAACAGCTCGGGCATGGTGATCGTGCGCGACAACCGCGAGGTGACGGCGGTCGACGTCGGCCGCGTGGTCGAGACCGCCAAGGCGATCAACATCCCCAACGACCAGCGGCTCTTGCTGGTGGAGCCGCAGGAGTTCGTGATCGACGGCCACGAGGTCAAGGAGCCGATCGGCATGAGCGGCAACCGGCTCGAGGTGAAGGTGCACATCGTCACCGGCGCGCAGAGCGCGGCCGAGAACATCCTCAAGTGCGTGCGCCGCTGCGGGCTGGAGGTCGAGCACCTGGTGCTCAACCCGAGCGCCTCGTCGCTGTCGGTGCTGTCCGCCGACGAAAAGGACCTCGGCGTCGCGCTGGTCGACATCGGCGCCGGCACCACCGACGTCGCGATCTTCACCGACGGCTCGATCCGCCACACCGCGGTGATCCCGATCGCCGGCGACCTGATCACCAGCGACATCGCGATGGCGCTGCGCACGCCCACCAAGGACGCCGAGGAGATCAAGGTCGAGCACGGCGTGGCCAAGCAGCTGCTGGCCGACCCGGCCGCGCAGCTCGAGGTGCCGGGGCTCGGCGACCGCGCGCCGCGGCTGCTGAGCCGGCAGGCGCTGGCGGGCGTGATAGAGCCGCGTGTCGAGGAGATCTTTTCGCTGGTGCACCAGGTGATCCGCGAGTCGGGCTACGAGGAGCTGCTGTCCTCGGGCATCGTGATCACCGGCGGCACCGCGGTGATGCCGGGCATGGTCGAGCTCGGCGAGGACATCTTCCTGAAGCCCGTTCGCAAGGGCGTGCCCACCTATGCGGGTGCGCTGCACGACATGGTGGCCAACCCGCGGTCGGCCACCGTGATGGGTTTGCTCGAGGAGGCGCGGCTGGCGCGTGCGCGCGGGCACAAGGCGCTGTCGCAAACAGGTTCGGTGAAGTCGATGTTCGGTCGCGCCAAGGACTGGATCGTCGGCAATTTTTGAATAAGGGGTTCGCGCGAGATCCCGGTACCAGGAGAAACGAGGCCGCTTGGGCTTCGTCGAAGGCAACTGCAACGTTAGGAGAGACCAAATGCCCATCGAAATGATTGAAGAATTCGCGCAAGGCACCTTGATCAAGGTGGTCGGCGTCGGCGGCGGCGGCGGCAACGCCGTCGAGCACATGATCAGGAGCGGCGTGCAGAACGTCGAGTTCATCTGCGCCAACACCGATGCCCAGGCGCTCAACCGCTCGACCGCGCGCTCGCTGATCCAGCTCGGCGACACCGGCCTGGGCGCCGGCGGCAAGCCCGACAAGGGCAAGGCCGCGGCCGAGGAGGCCGAAGGCCGCGTGCGCGAGATGCTCGACGGCGCGCACATGGTGTTCATCACCGCCGGCATGGGCGGCGGCACCGGCACCGGCGCCGCGCCGGTGATCGCGCGCATCGCCAAGAGCATGGGCGTGCTCACCGTCGGCGTGGTGACCAAGCCGTTCGAGTTCGAGGGGCCGCGCCGCGCCCGCCAGGCCGACGCCGGCGCCTCCGAGCTCGAGGCCAACGTCGACAGCCTGATCGTGATCCTCAACGAGAAGCTGCTCGAGGTGCTGGGCGACGACGTCACGCAGACCGCGGCGTTCGCGCATGCCAACGACGTGCTGCGCAACGCGGTGGGCGGCATCAGCGACATCATCCACATGGACGCGCTGGTCAACGTCGACTTCGAGGACGTCAAGACGGTGATGAGCGAGCCCGGCAAGGCGATGATGGGCACCGCGATGGCCGGCGGCCCCGACCGCGCGATCAAGGCCGCCGAAGGCGCGGTGGCGTGCCCGCTGCTGGAGGGCATCGACCTGTCCGGTGCGCGCGGCGTGCTGGTGCTGATCGCGGCCAGCGAGTCGACGTTCAAGCTCAACGAAAGCAAGAACGCGATGAACTGCATCCGCCGCTATGCCGCCGACGACGCCTACATCATCTACGGCGCCGCCTTCGACGAGAGCCTGGGCGACCAGCTGCGCGTGACGGTGATCGCCACCGGGCTGTCGCAGGCCAAGCGTGCGCAGACGCCGCTGTCGGTGGTGCAGTCGGCGCCGCTGCAACGCACCGGCACCGACAACGTGCCGGTGCTGCAGCAGCACGGCAACGGCAATGGCAACGGCGCGCACGCGCAGGCGCCATCCGCCCCGGCGCACGACTACAACCAGTACGCCACGCCCAGCGTCTGGCGCAGCAACCGTGCGCAGGCAGCGGCCAAGGTGGAGGCCCTGAGCTCCAACGGCATGGACGAGATCGAGATCCCTGCCTTTCTGCGCAAGCAGGCTGACTGATCCGGCTGCCGGCCAATGTGAGCAATAGTTTGCTGAAACGCCCCGCCGTCGGCCTGCTGCTGCGCAGCCGTCGGCCGGGCGTGCCCGAAGGGGGACCCCAGGCTTCCTACAATGGCGTCATGTTGGCGCAACGCACCTTGAAGTCGCTCGCCCGTGCGGTGGGCGTGGGCATGCACAGCGGGCAGAAAGTCGAGCTGACGATCCGGCCGGCGATGCCCGACACCGGCATCGTGTTCCGGCGCGTCGATCTGCCGCGCCCGGTGGACATTCCGGTGCGGCCGGATTCGGTGTGCGACACCCGCATGGCGTCGACCATCTCCCCCGGCGGCGACCCCGGCGCACCCAAGGTGCAGACCATCGAGCACCTGATGTCGGCCTGCAGCGGCCTCGGCCTCGACAACCTGCGGGTCGACATCGACGCCGACGAGGTGCCCATCCTCGACGGCTCGGCGGCGAGCTACGTGTTCCTGCTGCAGAACGCCGGCATCGCGCTGCAGGACGCGCCCAAGCGCTACTGGCGCGTGACGCGGCCGATCGAAGTGCGCGAGGGCGAGGGCGACCGCCTGATGTGGGCACGCTTGGAGCCGCACCACGGCTTCACCTTGACCTTCGAGATCGACTTCAAGCATCCGGCGGTCGACGCCACCGGCCAGCGCGTCACCTTCGACATGGGCAGCGGCCGCTACAAGCGCGACATCGCGCGCGCGCGCACCTTCGGCTTCAGCAAGGACGTGGCCGCGATGCGTTCGCGCGGCCTCACGCTCGGCGGCGCGATGGACAACGCGATCGTGGTCGACGACTCGCGTGTGCTCAACGCCGAGGGCCTGCGCTACGACGACGAGTTCGTCAAGCACAAGGTGCTCGACGCCATCGGCGACCTCTACGTCGCCGGGCCGATGCTGGCGCGCTACACGGCGTTTCGCAGCGGCCACGCATTGAACAACAAGCTGGTGCGCCAGCTGTTTGCCGAAGTCGGCGCCGCCGAGGCGGTGACCTTCGCCGATGCTGCGCAGGCACCGCCGGGCTTCGCCGAGCTGGCGCCGGCGTGGTGAGAGGCATGGTGTCGTTCGATGGTGCTGTTCCGCCTGATCTTCGGTCTCTTGCTGCTGGCCAGCCTGCTGTGCTTTGCGATGTACGTCGCCACCAAGGCGCCGGTGTGGCGCACGCGTGGCGTGGTGGTGCTCAAGTGGACGCTGATCGCGGCCGCGGGGTTCTTCGGCGTCCTGATCCTCGAGCGACTGCCGTTGTTCCTCTGAGGGGGGCGCGATGACGTATCTCTACATCGCCAGCGTGGCGCTGGTCATGCTCACACTGGCTGCCTCGGGGCTCTACTGGTCGGTGTACGCCGGCACCGGCGAGCAGGTGGCGCGCCTGCGCGCGGTCGGCTTCTTCCGCTGGGCGGTGGTGATCATGCTGGCCACCTTCAACTTCTGGATCTTCACCCGTGTCGGCGGTGCGATCAAAGACATCTGGTTCCCGGCGGCACCGCCACCGCCGCCGGCGTTGATCGATGGCCAGTTGCCCGGCCGCCCGCCGCCGGAAGAAACCAAGCCCTAGCAGCCCCAAGCGCCTAGAACAGGTGCTCGCTCAGGAACTGCAGGCTGCGCCCGTGCGCGAGCGCCGCGCTCGGCGCGTGGTACGACGCCCGCGCCCAGCAATTGAAGCCATGCATCGCGCCGGGGTACACGTGCACCTCGGCCGGCTTGCCGTGCATCGCCGTGCGCACCTTGTCGACGGCGCTCATCGAAATATGGTCGTCGTGCTCGGCGTAGTGGAACAACACCGGGCACTTGATGCCGGCGGCCTTGTCGAGCTGATCGTGGATGCCGCCGCCGTAGTACGCCACCGCGGCGTCGACACCTGCCGTGGCGGCAGCGAGAAACGCGAGCCGCCCGCCCATGCAGTAGCCGATGGCGCCGACCTTGCCGCCGGCCACCTCGGGCCGTGAGCGCAGCGCCGTCACCGTGGCCACCATGTCGAGGCCGAGCTCGGCACCCTTGAGCTGGCCAGCGAGCTGGATGCCGCGCTGGCGTTCGGCGCCTTCATAGCCGAGCTCGACGCGCCGCTGCGAGCGCCAGAAGATGTCGGGCGCCAGCACCACGAAGCCATCGAGCGCGTACTGATCGGCGACCGCGCGGATGTGCTCGTTGACGCCGAAGATCTCCTGGAACAGCACCAGGCCGGGGCCGCTGCCCGCGGGCGGCTGCGCCAGATAGGCATCGAAGAACGCGCCGCCTGGCACGGCGACCGAGGTCCATTCGGTCTTCACGGGTGAGGCCATGGATTCAATCTCCTTCGATCAATAGGTCCTGCCACGTTTGTACTGCGCATGCGCCTTGCGCGCCAGCGGCGACGCGCGCGCGATGGCGGCGAATGCACCGGCCGCATGCGCATGCGTGATCGCCAGGCCCAGCGCATCGGCGGCATCCTTGCCGGGTTCGCGCGACAGCGCCAGCAGGCGCGCCACCATCGACTGGACCTGCGCCTTGGTGGCCAGGCCGTGGCCGACCACCGCCTTCTTCATCTGCAGCGCGGTGTACTCGGCCACCGGCAGGCCGCCGGCCACCAGCGCCGCCAGCGCCGCGCCGCGCGCCTGCCCGAGCAACAGCGTGCTCTGCGGGTTGACGTTGACGAACACGATCTCCACCGACGCGGCATCGGGCCGATAACGTTGCACGACCTCGCAGACGCCGTCGAAGATCAGCTTCAAGCGCAGCGGCAGCTCGCCGCGCGGCGCTTCGAGCGTGCTGATCGTGCCGCTGGCGACGTAGCGCAGACGCACGCCTTCGCATTCGACGACGGCGAAGCCGGTGCGCTGCAGGCCGGGGTCGATGCCGAGGATGCGTGTCATGTTTTCAGGGGCTCCCCCACCTTGGATCTTGCCTGCTCCTGCGCGAGGCAAAGCCGCGGGTGGGTATGCGCCGGCGCTCGTGTGCAGCGGTCGGCCCTGCGGGCCGACTCCCTTGCGGTGCTCGGTCTCGTGGCCCGCGTCGAAACTCGCTCCACTCACTTCGTTCGTTGTGCTCGAACAATCGACGCGAGTCAGAAGACGAAGCGCGCGCT
>DATDJF010000004.1:0-7978 GCA_036520715.1 Burkholderiaceae bacterium
GAAGGCGAACCAGTTCATCATCATCGCCACCTGGCCCGACTTGAAGGCATCGAGCCCCTCGCCCATGTACGAGTTGGTCAAGCCGGGCGGGGTGCAGCACTTGTACAGCGACTTGTAGAAATCCAGCGCCTTCACCGCATCGGGCCCGTTGACGAAGCCGTCCATCGCGTACGGCTTGTTCGGATCCTGGTACTTGAAGCCGAACGGGTGCAGCACGTTGCTCACGCCCATCGTGATGCCTTCGGAGCCGCGCTCGGTGAAGAGGTAGGTGCCGTAGACCTTCTTGCCGTCGATCTCGCGGCCCGAAAAGAACTCGGCCACCTGCTTGAACTCGGTCCAGGTCTTCGGTGCCACGAGGTCACGCTTGTACTTCTTCTTGAACTCGGCCTGCAGCTCGGGCTTGGCGAACCAGTCCTTGCGATAGGTCCAGCCCAGCGCGTCGCCCATCGCCGGCAGCGCCCAGTAGTTCGGCGTGCCCTTGGGCCACTCGGCATAACCGGTCACCGTGGCCGGCGCGAAGTCGCTGATCTTGATGCCTTCCTTGTCGAAGAACTCGTTCAGCTTCACGTAGTGGCCGCTCTCGGCCGAGCCGCCGATCCACTGGCTGTCGCCGATGATCAGGTCGCACAGCTTGCCCTTGGAGTTGAGCTCGTTGAGCATGCGGTCGGCGAAGTTCGGCCACGGCACGAACTCGAACTTCATGTTGACCTTGGTCTGGGCCGTGAAGTCCTTGCTCAACTCGACCAGCGCGTTGGCGGGGTCCCAGGCGGCCCAGCACAAGGTGATGGTCTTGGCCGCCGCAGCGGGCGCCGGCGCCGGGGCGGCGGCGGCAGGCGCCGCAGCGGGCGGCTCTTCCTTCTTGCCGCAGCCCGCGAGGACGGCGGCGAGCGCCAGCGCGGACAGCGCGGGCCACTTGTTCAACAACGTTGTCATGGGGGGTCTCCTAACGTTCGGTTCCCGAAGCACACACATCCGACCGCCGTTCAGTGCAGGTTTTCGGCCGTCAAGATTTCGACGCGCGGTTGCACCACGTTGAGTGCCCCGCGCACGTTCTCGCACAGCGCGCGCAGCACACGCGCAGCCGTTGAGATGCAGTAATGAATGTCCTGGTGCAGCACGTAGGCCAGCGCGTTGGCGCCCAGCAGCGTGCGGTGCTCGTCGGTGAAGTCGTGCGCCACCACGCCGACCGACCCGGTGAGGCCCAGGCTTTCGATCGCGCGCGCGACGCCGGCGCTGCCCGAGCCGACGTTGTAGATGCCGGCCAGCCGCGTGACGTCGATGCTCTTGCTGCGCAAGTAGCGCAGCAGCGCGCGGCAGGCGCCGGCATCGCTGGCGGGCAGGTCGGGTGCGCGCTGCACCTTGACCTTGGGGAATCGTTCTTCCACCGCCTGCGCGAAGCCGATGCGCCGCTCGATCTCGCCCGACATGCGCGTCGCCTGAGAGCTCAGCAGCAAGGTGTCGCGCGTGCCAGTGCCCGCCATGCGCCCGAGCAGCAGGCCCGCGGTGCGCCCGGCGGCGCGGTTGTCGGCGCCGACATGCGTCTCGCGCATCGAGCCGGCCACGTCGGAGAACAGCGTCACCACGTGCACGCCCGTGCGCACCAGCTCGTTGATCGCCAGCTTCACCGGCGGCAGGTCAGGGGCCATCACCGCGACCGCGTCGCAATCGACCAGCTGCGTGAGCCCGGCCGCAAACAGCGCGGCGTCAACGCTGTCGACGCGGTGCGTGACCTCGGTGATGTGCTGGTGGCGAAACTCGCCCGCCGCCTGAGCGATCTGGCGATCGACCAACTCGTTGAACGGCGAGGCCTCGGCCGGCAGCACGAACGCGAAGCGGAAGTTGTCGCCCCTGCGCGGGCGGCCGCGCTGCGGCGGCGCACCGAGCTCGGCCACCACCTGCAGCACCCGTTGCACCGTCTCGGCGTTGACGCCCGGGCGCTTGTTCAGCACCCGGTCGACCGTGGCCGTCCCCACGCCGGCCTGGCGGGCGATGTCGGCGATGGTGGCGGTGGCGGACATCGTCTTGATGCACTGGGCGCACCCATCCTAAGCAATCAAATAAATAAATCAATCAAATCGACTAGTGGTTTTCTCGGGGATGCGGCAGGCCGGCCGCACGACGCGGCGTGCGAGAGGCCCAACGGCGACGCAACCGGGTGAGTGCCCTAGGCGGACAGCTTGACCCAGCGTCCGCCGCGCGCCGACGACGCGACCACCGCCTCGATGAACGCGACGCCCGCGATGCCGTCGTCGAGGGTCGGGAAGTGCGATGCCTTGTCGGCCTTCGGCCCTCCCTTGCGCGCAGCGCGGATCGCCTGAGCGATCTCGGCATACAAGGTGGCGAAGGCTTCGAGGTAGCCCTCCGGATGGCCCGACGGAATGCGGCTGACCCGCGCCGCTGCGGCGTTGGCCGCGCCGGTGGCGCGCGCGATCACCTGCGTCGGCTGGCCGAACGGCGACCAGAACAACTGGTTGGGGTGCTCCTGGCGCCAATCGAGACCGCCCTTGCTGCCGTAGACGCGGATGCGCAGGTTGTTCTCGTTGCCGGGGGCCACCTGGCTCGCCCACAGCAGGCCGCGCGCGCCGTTGGCGTAACGCAGCATCACCTGCGCATCGTCGTCGAGCTGGCGGCCCTTGACGAACGTGCTCAACTCGGCGCATAGCTCGATGAGTTCGAGGCCGGTGATGTAGGCAGCCAGGTTGTGCGCGTGGGTGCCGATGTCGCCGATCGCGCCGCCGGCGCCGCTGCGCGCCGGGTCGGTGCGCCATGCGGCCTGCTTCTGGCCGCTGGCCTCGAGCCTTTCGGTCAGCCAATCCTGCGGATACTCCACCTGCACGACGCGGATGTCGCCGAGCCGGCCTTCGCGCACCATCTGGCGCGCCTGGCGGACCATCGGGTAGCCGGTGTAGTTGTGCGTCACCGCGAAGATCAATCTGTGCTTGGCCGCCAGCTTGTGCAGCTTGTTGGCGTCCTTCACCGTGGTGGTGACGGGCTTGTCGCAGATCACATGGATGCCGGCTTTGAGAAAGGCTTCGGCAACCGGCGCGTGCAGATGGTTGGGCGTGACGATCGCCACGGCCTCGATGCCGTCGTCGCGCGCCGCCTCGGCCAGTGCCATCTGTTCATAGTTGCTGTAGATGCGGTCGGCTGCGAGGCCGAGCGCCTTGCCGGAACGTTGCGCCTTGTCGGGTGTCGACGACAGGGCGCCGGCGACCAAGTCGTAGTGATCGTCCAGGCGCGCCGCGATCCGATGCACCGCGCCGATGAACGCGCCTTCGCCGCCACCGACCATGCCGAGGCGAATGCGCCTTGCTGTGTCGCTCTTCTTCATTGTTGTTGCTCCTGTTCAGATCGTCACAGCCCGCGGGTCGCGCCCCGCAGGCGGTCACTTTCATTTGGGGCCGCAAATGAAAGTAGCTCGGCCTGCCGGCCGAGACCGGCGGGCTCGCGCGAGCGACATCAAAGTCCCAGCATCCGCTTCAACTGCTTCGCATCAGAAGCCGTCCCGGCGAAATCGTCGAACGCTTTCTCCGTCACGCGAATGATGTGATCCCGAATGAACGGCGCGCCTTCCGCAGCACCCTGCTCGGGATGCTTCAGGCAGCATTCCCATTCGAGCACCGCCCAGCCGTCGTACCCGTACTGCGCCATCTTCGAGAAGATCGCCTTGAAATCGACTTGACCGTCGCCGAGCGAGCGAAAGCGCCCTGCGCGGTTGATCCACGGCTGGTACCCGGAGTACACGCCCTGGCGGCCGTTGGGTCGGAACTCGGCGTCCTTGATGTGCAGCGCCTTGATGCGCGAGTGGTAGATGTCGATGAACTCGAGGTAGTCGAGCTGCTGCAGCACGAAGTGCGACGGGTCGTAGTTGATGCAGCAGCGCGGGTGGTTGTCGACGCGCTCGAGGAACATCTCGAACGTGACGCCGTCGAACAGGTCTTCGCCCGGATGCAACTCGAAGCAGACGTGGCAGCCGACGTCTTCGAAGGCGTCGAAGATCGGGCGCCAGCGCTTGGCGAGTTCGTCGAACGCGGTTTCGACCAGGCCCGCCGGGCGCTGCGGCCACGGATAGAGATACGGCCAGGCCAGCGCGCCGGGGAAGCTGACGTTCGACGTCAGCCCGAGGTTGCGCGACGCACGCGCCGACAGCAGCATCTGTTCGACCGCCCAGCGCTGGCGCGCCGCCGGCTTGCCCTTCACCGCATCGGGCGCGAAGGCGTCGAAAGCCTCGTCATACGCCGGGTGCACCGCGACCAGCTGGCCTTGCAGGTGCGTGCCGAGTTCGGTGATCTGCACGCCGTTGGCACGCGCGATGCCGGCAATCTCGTCGCAATAGGTCTTTGATTCAGCGGCTTTCGCGAGGTCGAAGATGCGGGCGTCCCAAGACGGCACCTGCACGCCCTTGAAGCCGAGCGAGCCGGCCCACTTGGTGATTGCCGACCAGGAGTTGAACGGTGCGGCATCGCCGGCGAATTGCGCCAGGTAGATGCCGGGGCCTTTGAGGTTGCTTGCCATGATTGCTCCCGAGGTGTCCGTTGCGTGTGTCGGCCAGCGTCATCCACGCTTGCCAAATTGCGCGCTGTCCTTGGTCCATCGCCGCGCCTGCTCGCTCATGGAGAAGCCGAGCCCCGGCCGGTTGGGCACGTGCATGCGGCCGCTCTCGATCGTGAGCCGCTCGTTGAACAGCGGCTCCAGCCAGTCGAAGTGCTCGACCCATGGCTCGTGCGGATAGGCCGCGCTCAGATGCAGGTGGATTTCCATCGCGAAGTGCGGCGCCAGCCGCAGCCGTGCCTGATCGGCCAGCGCCATGATCTTGAGGAACTGCGTGATGCCGCCCACGCGCGGCGCGTCGGGCTGGATGAAGTCGACGCTCTGGTGGCGGATCAGCTCCCAGTGCTCGGCCACGCTGGTGAGCATCTCGCCGGTGGCGATCGGCGTGTCGAGCATCGCGGCCAGCGTGGCGTGGCCTTCGGCGTCGTAGGCGTCGAGCGGCTCCTCGATCCAGGTGAGGTTCAACGGCTCCACCAGCTTGCCGAAGCGCTGCGCGGTGGTGCGGTCCCACTGCTGGTTGGCGTCGACCATCAAGTGGCAGCGCCCATCGATCAGCCTGTGCACCGCCTGCACGCGCTGCAGGTCGATCATCGGGTCGGGCTGGCCGACCTTGATCTTGATGCCGCCGATGCCGCGTTCGAGCAGGCCCTCGACGTTGCGCAGCACCTCGTCGATCGGCGACGACAGGAAGCCGCCCGACGTGTTGTAGCACTGCACGGCATCGCGGTGCGCGCCCAGCAGCTTGGCCAGCGGCAGCTTGGCGCGCTTGGCCTTCAGATCCCAAAGCGCGATGTCGAACGCGGCGATCGCCTGCGTGGCCAGCCCGCTGCGGCCGACACTCGCGCCGGCCCACACCAGCTTGTCCCACAGCCGTGCGATGTCGTTGGGGTCCTCGCCGATCAGGTTGGGCGCGATCTCCTTCGCGTGCGCGTAGAGGCCCGGCCCGCCGGCGCGCTTGCTGTAGCTGCAGCCCACGCCGGCGTGGCCTTCCTTCGTCTCGATCTCGGCGAAGACGAACGCCACTTCGGTGAGCGGCTTTTGCCGCCCGGTGAGCACCTTGGCGTCGCTGATCGGTGTCTTCAGCGGCAGGAACACCAGCGAGAGCTGGATCCACTCGATGCGGTCGGTGGTCGCTGCGCCTGCGGCCAGGCCGGCGGCCAGCGGGTTGGCTTGGATGGCACGTGTGCCCATGGCGACTCCTTCACTCCGGCTTGATGCCCGCAGTCTTGATGACCTTGGTCCACAGGTCGATCTCGCTTTGCACGAACCGCGTGTAGGCCTGGGCGCCGGGTGGCGGCACGACGAAGCCCACCGCCTCGAGCTTTTGCTTGATCTCGGCCGAGGTCATGATCTTTCGCATCGCCGCCTCGAACTTGTCGACGATTGCCTGCGGCGTGCCCTTGACCAGCGACATGCCCGACCAGCTCAGCGCCTGGAAGTTCGGAAAGCCGCTCTCGTGGATGGTGGGCACGTCGGGATACAGCGGGTTGCGCTGCAGGCTGGTGCAGGCCAGCGCACGCAGCTTGCCGCCGCGCACGTGTTGCAGTGCCACGTCCTGGTTGATGAACATCAGCGGGATCTGGCCGCCCAGCAGGTCCTGCAGCATCGGGCCGCCGCCGCGGTACGGGATGCCGACCATGAAGAAGCCGTTGCATTCCTTCACCCCCGCGGGGCATTCGCTGGCGCGCTGCTTGAGCAGTTCCATCGCCATGTGGCCCGACGCCGCGTGCGTGTAGCCGTAGTTCAGCTTGCCGGGGTTCTTGCGCACGTAGTCCACCAGTTCGGTGAACGTCTTGAAAGGCGTGCTCGGGTGCACCACCAGCAGGTTGGGCCCGGTGTGCACCTGCGCGATGTGGACGAAGTCCTTCATCGAGTCGTAGCCGAGCTTGGGGTCCAGCCCGTGCGCGACGGCGTTCTGCCCGACCCCGGTCTGCACGATGGTGTAGCCGTCGGGCGCCATCTTGGTGGCGCGCAGCGTGCCGATCGTGCCGCCGGCGCCGCCGATGTTCTCGACGATCACCTGCTGGCCGAGCTCCTTGGTCAGCGGCTCGGCGACCAGCCGCGCCATCACGTCGCTGGTGCCGCCCGCTGGGAACGGGCTGATGATCCTGACCGGCTTGCTCGGCCACGCGTCCTGAGCCAGCGAGAGGTGCGGCAGTACGGCCACCGACGCGGCGGCGCCAACGAAGCTTCGACGGAACATGCGGGCGTCTCCTGTTTTTCCGGCCTGAAGAGTGCGGCGTCGCGACACCGGCACGCGGCAATCATATGATGATCACATGCCGTGCATCGCCACCCGGCCCGCTTGACCCATGAGCCCACGCAAGCCCCAAGACCTGCGCAGCGCGCGCTGGTTCGCGCCGGACGACTTCCGCTCCTTCGGCCACCGTTCGCGCGTGATGCAGATGGGCTACGCCGCGGCCGACTACGCCGGCAAGCCGGTGATCGCGATCGTCAACACCTGGAGCGACGCCAACCAGTGCCACGCGCACTTCAAGACCCGCGTCGACGACGTCAAGCGCGGCGTGCTGCAGGCCGGCGGCTTTCCGCTCGAGCTGCCGGCGATCAGCCTGAGCGAATCGATGGTCAAGCCGACCACGATGCTGTATCGCAATTTCCTCGCGATGGAGTGCGAGGAGCTGCTGCGCTCGCATCCGGTCGATGGCGCGGTGCTGATGGGCGGCTGCGACAAGACCACGCCCGGCCTGCTGATGGGCGCGTTCTCGATGGGCCTGCCGTGCATCTACCTGCCGGCCGGCCCGATGCTGCGCGGCAACTGGCGAGGCAACGTGCTGGGCTCGGGCTCCGACGCTTTCAAGTACTGGGACGAGCGCCGCGCCGGGCGCCTGAGCGATGACGCCTGGGTCGAGATGGAAGCCGGCATCGCGCGCAGCCACGGCACCTGCATGACGATGGGCACCGCCGCCACGATGATGGGCATCGCCGAGGCGATCGGCATGACGCTGCCCGGCGCCAGCTCGATCCCCGCCGCCGATGCCAACCACATCCGCATGAGCGCCGAATGCGGCCGCCGCATCGTGCAGATGGTGTGGGACGACCTGACGCCCAGGAAGATGCTCTCGCGCGACAGCTTCGCCAACGGCATCGCGGTGGCGATGGCCGAGGGCTGCTCGACCAACGCGATCATCCACCTGGTCGCGATCTCGCGTCGCGCCGGGCACCCGGTGACGCTGGACGACTTCGACGCCGCCAGCCGCAAGGTGCCGGTGGTGGCCAACATCCGGCCGAGCGGCGACAAATACCTGATGGAAGATTTCTACTACGCCGGCGGCATGCGCGGGCTGATGACGCGCATCGCGCCGCACCTGAAGCTGAACGCGCGCACCGTCAACGGCAAGACGCTGGGCGACAACATCGCCGGCGCCGAAGTGTTCGACGACGACGTGATCCGCCCGCTCGACAAGCC
>DATDJF010000005.1:0-13544 GCA_036520715.1 Burkholderiaceae bacterium
AGGTCGTAGGTCGTCGCGGCTGCCACCCGCAGCGGCTCGCCGGCGCGCGTGACGCCGTGCAGCGGTGTGATCAGGGTGGTCATTGCAGTGTGATGCCGCCTTTTTCGGGGTCGAAGTCGATCACCAGGATCTGCGCGGGCTTCAGCGTGACGGTGGCCTCGCGCGTGAAGTCGAAGCCGGTGCTGCGCACGTTGTCCTGCAGGCGCACAGCGAGCCGGTGCGTGCCGGCCGGCACCTGCATGCGGTGGTACAGCGACGACGCGCCGTCGCGCGACAGGCCGCTCGGCTGCGCGACGTGGCGCAGCGCCGGTGCGCCGTCGACGTCGAGCTCCACCGTGATCGGCGAGCGCTCGCGCGGGCAGCGCAGCGGCGCACGCATGTTGGGCGGCAGCTTGGCCAGCTCCTCGGCGCTCAGGCGCTGGCACGCCTCTACGGGCTTGCCCTGGTGGTGGAAGCTGAGCTTGATGAGGGCCTGGTCGGCCGCCAGCGGCCGGTACGTGGGCCAGTGCGAGAACACGCCGACCACGGCGGCGAACGCGCCATACAGCAGCAACTGGCCGAGCCAGCCGAGCGGGCCGATGGTGGGCGAGTCATCCATGGGCTCGTGATCCCGCGCACGTTGCAGCGGCCGCGGCGTCGTCGACGCACCGCCGCAGGCGCTCGAGCGCCGCCGTCAACACCGCCTGTTGGCTCGCACCCGCAGCGACGAGCGCGATCCGCTCGCGCGGCACGCGCGCGCGCAGGTGCGGCTCGCGGCGGCCGGCCAGGCGATCGGCGGTCCAGCGCTGGCCGAGCCGGAACTCGCAGCCGGTGCCAGGGCAGCCGGCGACCAGCACGGCGTCGGCGCCATCGTGCAGCGCGTATTCGACGAACGACGGCGGCAGCGCGCCGCTGCACAGCAGGCCGAACACCGCCACGTCCGCTGCCGCCAGCGCTGCGGCCGGCGCTCCGCGATCGCACGCGAACACCACCAGGCGCGGCGCCGCGGGGTCCATCGCCGCCAGTGCGCGTTGCAGGCGCTGGCGCAACTGGCCGATCGGTGCCGACGGCATGTCGATGCCGGTCACCAGCTCGGCGGCGCTGCGAAACGGCGTCGACGACGGGCAGGCGCCGACGCAGATGCCGCAGCCCGCGCACAGGTCGGCGTCGACCTCGGCCATCTGGCGCAGCCGCTTGTGCGGGTGCGCCACCATCGTGACGGCGGCGTACGGGCAGTCGTCGAAGCAGCGGCGGCAGCCGTTGCAATTGGCCGCATCCACCACGGCCACCGGCGCCTGCACGTTTGGCTGTGGGGCCGTGGCGCCGCGCAGCGCCGCGCGCGGCGCACGCCGCGGCAGCAGCGGCAGCAGCAGCAACCACGCCAGCACGCTGCCGAGCAGCGCCCACACGGCCGCGTGGCCGACGGCGTCCCCCAGCGGGTGAACGAACAGCAGGATCCAGTCGAGCGACAGCGGGCCAGGTGCCGTCGACAGGTCGGCCGGCGCGTGGCTCGACACCGGTGCCGTTAACGCCAGCACGAGCAGGCAGGCCAACGTGCCGAGCGCGAGTGCCCGCGGCGGAAACACCGCGGCGTGGCTGATGCGCTGGATGTGGAACCACAGCCCGAACACCAGCAGCAGCGGCACGCCCAGGTGCACGAACACGAACAGCGAGAACAGGCGGTCGCTGACCGCCGCCGCCTCGATGAAGTTGCGCGTCAGCGGCGCGGCCAGCAGCGGCAGCGCATCGATCCACTCGGCGGTGGCCTGCGCGGAGAACTGGCCGAGCCGGTCCCAATTGAGCCAGAAGCCGCCGATCGCGCAGACGAAGGCGAAGCCGAGCAGCGGCACGCCGGTCCACCACGAGAAGCGCCTGAACGCGGTGTAGTGTCCGCACAGCAGCTCGCGCAGCAGGTGTGCGCCCATCAGCAGCACGAAGCCGTCGGCGGCGTAACGGTGCAGGCTGCGCAGCACGCCACCCGGATGCCAGGGCTGGCGCGACAACTCATGGATCGAGCGGTATGCACCATCGGCTGCGGTGTCGAGCATGGCGTACAGATAGATGCCGCTCACCGCGAGCAGCCAGAACATCAGGAAGCCGAGCGCGCCGAGGTGTCGCCACGGGTTGAGCGCAGCGCCGAACGGGCGGTCGAATGCGCGTTCGAGCCGGCGGTAGGCGCCGAGGCCTGCGAGTCGCAACGTGCGGGCGGGGACCATGGGCAGCCGAAGGGAAGCGAGCTCGCAAGCGGTCGCGGCCGCGTCCTAGCTCGTCAGTGGCGCGGGCGGCGCAGGTGGTGCCGGACGCACCGCCGCCGTCGCGCGACGGGCCCGCCGCTGAGCGCGCCATTCGCCGACGAAGAACCACAGCATCGCCAGCGCGAAGGTCACGCCGCCGGCGACCTCGAACAGCAGGCCGTAGTCGGTGCGATAGGTGCCGGTCTTGGCGTCGTAGACGGTGCACACCAGGCGCACGCGCCGCACCAGTGCATCGAGCGTGGTGTCGGCCGGCAGCGGGTTGTCGCGCAGCAGCCGGCGCAGCGGCTCGCCGAGCATGTCGGCCGACAGGCGCTCGCCGTACACCTGCTGGTAGACCTTGCCCTGCGGGTCGACCACGCTGACCGTCAGGACGTGGTCGAAGCCGGCGGGCGTGGCGACGTAGCTGAAGCCGAAGTCGCGCGTCAGCGCGTCCACGCCGGCCGGCGGCGGGCTCAGGAAGTGCCAGTTCGGTGCGTCGATGCGCATCTGCCTGGCGAAGGTGCGCATCGCCTGCGGCGAGTCGAACGGCTGGTTGAAGCCGATGCTGACGACGTTGAACTTGTCGGCGCCGAACAACCCGGTCATCGCATCGACGGCCAACGACAACGAGCGCGTCGTGGTCGGGCAGACCTGGAAGCAGCCGGTGTAAATGAAGCTCACCAGCAGCGGCTTGCCGCGGTACGACGACAGCCGCACCGGCTGGCCCTGGGCGTCGAGCAGCGTGTGCTCGGCGAGCTGGCGGCTGACGGCGGCCTGGCTGGCGCGCAGCGCGGCGTCGGTGTCGAGCGCGGGCAACGCCAGCGCCTGCGAGCCGGTGGCGCCGATCGCGCCCGCCAGCCACAGCGCCGACAGCCTGCCCGGGGTCATCGCATCAGGCCGTCGACGGTGGCCGCTGCCAGCAGCAGGCTCAGTTGCACCAGCGAGGCGAAGAACGACGCCATCGCGGTGGCCCGGCTCGGTGCGCGTGCGAGTCGCGCGGCCCTGAATACGAAGTACGCGCCGCCCGCGGCGGCGCCGGCGAGGTAGATCCAGCCGGCACCGTAGAAACCTGGCAGCAGCGAGGCCACGGCCAGCGCCACGGTGCTGTGCAGCACCACGCGCGACGCGCGCTGATTGCCCACCACCACCGGCAGCATCGGCACGCCGGCCGCGGCGTAGTCGGCGCGGTTGGCGATGGCCAGGCTCCAGAAGTGCGGCGGCGTCCACAGGAACAGCACCAGCGCCAGCAGCAGTGGCAAGGGCCCGAGCGACGGGTCGACCGCGGCGGCGCCGGCGAGCACCGCGAAGCTGCCCGCCAGGCCACCGACCACGATGTTGAGCCAGCTGCGCCGCTTCAGCCACACCGTGTAGACCACGGCGTAGAAGAAGGCGCCGAGGAACACGAACAGCGCCGCCATCGCGTTGAGCGACCACCACGCCGCCGCCACCGCACCGGCCAGCAGGCCGACGATCAGCGCCAGCCACGCCGGCGTGTGCCGCAGTGCGCCGGTGACGAAGGCGCGCCGCCGCGTGCGCGCCATCAGGTGGTCGACGTCGTGCTCGTAGTACTGGTTGTAGGCGCCGGCGCTGGCCGACGCGACGAGCACCGACAGCGCCAGCGTCAACAACTGCCCGAAGCTCAACGCCGCACCTGGCGTGACCACCAGGCCGACCAGCGCGGTGACCATGATCATCACGCCGATACGCAGCTTGAACAGGCCCAGCACGTCGCGCGCCACGCGGGCCGTTCGCCGCTTGGATGCCACGAGAGTGGTCGTGTTCATGGCCGGGCCCCTCTTCAACTCAAGCCCCACACCTGCGACAGGTACTTCCAGTTGATGAAGTAGTAGAGGACGAAGGCCACCAGGAACACCATCGCCAGCGCGAAGGTGCCGGGTGCCGCGAAGCCCATCGAGCCGTAGCTCTGCACCGCGGCGCTGGGTGCGGTGCGCGGGATCGGCGTGAAGTTGGCGCTCTTGGCGCCCTCGTCGAGCCGCTTGCCCCACAGCAGCGAGCCGACGGTGATGTAGACGTAGATCGCGCCGCCGACGATGGCCACGATGCCGGCGATGCCCATCAGGCCCAGCATCAGGTAGGCCGCGCCCGGCCACTCGTAGGCCAACGCGTGGCCGCTGAAGGCCATGTCCCAGTGCCGGCGCGAGACGCCGAGCGTGCCGGCGCCCATCATCACCAGGCAGAAGAAGTACATCGACAGGCCGAACAGGTAGGGCTGCCACTTCGCCAGGCCGGGCGCGATCATCTCGCGCTTGAACAGCACCGGGATCAGGAAGTAGGTCAGCGCCATGAACGTCAGCGTGGTGCCGATCACCACCGTCGCATGAAAGTGTCCCGGCACGTAGATGGTGTTGTGGATGATCATGTTCAGCTGCTCGGTGCCCATCATCACGCCCGAGATGCCGCCGAGGAAGCCGAAGCCGACGATCGAGATGAACACGCCGGAGAACACCGGGTTGCTCCACGGTGCCTTGCGCAGCCACTCGAACAGGCCCTTGGTGAGGCCCTTCTTGCGCTGCGCGACTTCGATCGCACCGGGGATCGTGAGGCCGTGGATCATCGAGGCCAGCACCGCGAAGTACATGAAGTAGCTGGTGTTGACAACCTTCCAGCCGGTGGACAGGCCGGGGTCGGCCAGCAGGTGATGCGCGCTCGCCAGCTGCAGGAACAGGATGTACAGCAGGAAGGCGCCGCGGCTGACCCGCTCGCTCATCGGCGTGGCGCCGAAGGCGATGGCCGCCACCGCGTACCACACCGAGATGTGCGCCGACACGTTGATCTGCTGCGACGAGTGGCCGAAGGCCCACCAGATCGTGCGGTACACCAGCGGGTCGACCGCGCTGATCACGCCCACCGACAGCAGGAAGGTCGGGATCAGGATGATCGCGCCCGAGGTGATGGTGAACACCGCGATGATCGCCGCGGTGACGGCGCCGAAGGTGACCAGCGGCACCGAGCCGGTGTAGGTCTTGTCGCGCTTGGCGATCACCAGCGTGCCGAAGAAGACGAAGCAGCCGATCAGCGCACCCACCGCGAACAGGATCAGGCCGAGGTAGAACGACGGCGCCGCCATCATCGGCACGTACGAGGTCATCATCACGCTGGAGCCGCCCTGGTAGACGGCCACGTTGTTGGTGACCGCGCCGATCACCATCAGCGCGAACGCGAGCCATGCCAGCCGCGGCGTGGCCAGGCGGCAGCGCAACAGCGTGGACGAGCAGAAGTACAGGATCGCGATCTCGAAGAAGATGATCCAGAAGATCAGCATGTCGATGCCGTGTGCAGTGAGCACCTGGTAGAAGGTGTCGGCCTGCAGCCAGTGGATGGCGGGCCAGCGTGTCAGCACCACGCCGATCGCCAGGATGCCGCCGATCAGCAGGAAGACGACCGCGGCCACGGCGTTGGCCAGCATCAGCTTCTCGGCCTGGGTCTCGAATTGCAGTCCGCTGCGCGGGCAGGTGCGGTAGGTGGTTGTGGTCATGGCGCCTCCGGCCTCACTTGACGTAGACGCGGCCGACCATCGTGTGATGGTTGATGCCGCAGTATTCGTTGCACACCACCGAGTAGGTGCCCGACTGGTTGGGCTTGACCGTCACCACGTGCTCGTAGCCGGGGACCACCTGGATGTTGATGTTGGCCGGCTGCAGCGAGAAGCCGTGGTTGTAGTCGAGCGAGGTCAGGTGCAGCCGGTAGGTCTTGTCCTTCTCCAGCTCGAGGATCGGCCAGAAGCTCCACAGCCGCGCGATCATGTAGACGTCGCTGCCGGCGGGCGGCGCCACCACAGGCGTCTTGTCGGCCGTCTCGGTGCGCACCGTGTACTTGTCGACCATCGCCTGCGCCTTGGCGGTGAACTGGTCGGGCGTGGTCTTGTAGGTCTCGGTGGACAGGTTCTGCTTGCCCCAGATGTGCCAGCCGACCATCATGAAGAACATGATCAGGCACCAGATCAAGGCGATGGCGATCCACGTGCCTTCGACGCGGTCCAGCGGATGCTTCCACCACAGTCGTTCGGCGGGCGGCAGGATGGCGCTCATGTGCGGGTCCCTCTTGGCGTGTGTTGTGTTGGCGGCTACTTGGCCAGCGGAATCGTGAGGATGTCGATCACGCCCCACAGCGTGTACACGACCATCGGCACCATCACGCCGATGAACAGCAGCAGGAACGGGTTGTCGAGCAGTTGCTGAACCCAGGGCACGGGCTCGTTGGGGTCGTCCGGGTGGCTCATCGCGAGGCTCCTTCGGTTCGTGGTGTCGGTTGGCTGGGGTGGTGCGGTCGATTCTGTCGAGGCGCTTCGAGCCGGTACTTAAGGCAGTTCAAGAACGCCGCGCGACCCTTGAGCCAGGTCATGCCGGCGTCGAACAGGCGCGGTCAGAATGCCGGCGCCGCCACGGTCGGGCGGCTTCGATGACGCCGCCTGCCCCAGCCGCCGCCCCCACCGCACAACGCCGCATCGCGCTCGTGTGCGCGCTGCTGGTGTTGGTGATCGCCGGCGTCAGCGCGTTCCTGCGGCTGTCGAAAGTGGGCCTGGGCTGCGAACCCTGGCCCGCCTGCTACGGGCAGGAGCTGCGCACGCTGCAGCGCGGCGAGGTGCCCGATGCAGCGTCGGTGCAGGCAGTGGCGCTGGCGCGGCTGGCGCATCGCATCCTCGCGTCGACGGCGCTGGTGCTGGTGATCGTGCTGGCGATGGCCGCGCTCACCCGCAAGCCGGTGCGACGCGGCGAGGCGACGCTGGCACTGAGCCTGTTGGCCGTGGCCTTGTCTCTGGCCGGCCTCGGGTGGTTCACCGCCGGCTCACGCGTGCCGGCTGTTGCGCTGGGCAACCTGCTCGGCGGCTTCGTGATGCTGGCGCTGAGCTGGCGCTTGGGCGTGCGTGACGTGCCGTCCACTGCGCAGCGCCAAACCCATGCCCGCTGGGCCGCCGTCGCGCTGGCGGTGGTGGGGGTACAGGTCGCACTCGGCGGGCTCCTCAGCGCGAGCCACTCCACGTTCAGCTGCAGCGACACCAGCCAGTGCCTGCGTCAGGTGGCGCTCGACGGCTGGCGCTGGCAGTGGCTCGATCCATGGCGCGAGCCGCTGTTCGAGGCGACGAGCGCCTTGCCAGTCAACCCGCAGGGGGCGCTGGTGAATCTGCTGCATCGCGCGTGGGCGCTGCTGGTGGTGCTGGCGATCCTGCCCACCGCGTGGCTGGCGTGGCGCCACGGCCACCGCGGCCCCGCCGCCGCCTTGGTGTCGTTGCTGGTACTGCAGTTCGCGCTTGGCCTGTGGCTCGCCGGCAGCGGCGCCACGGTGGCCGCCGCGCTGGTGCACAACCTGTTGGCCGCGCTGATGGTGGGGATGCTCGCGCGTCTGGTCTGACGCTCAGTCGATGTCCTCGTGCAGGCACAGGATGTTGCCTTCCGGGTCTTCGAACCAGGCCGCCTTCTCCGACCCCAGCACGCAGACGTGCTCGACCGTCTTGAAACCCGGCAGGTCGTAGTCGGCGAAGCGCACGCCCCGGTCCTTCAGCTCGGCGATCGCCCGCGCAATGTCGGGCACCTGGAAACTCAGCGCCGTGTGCTGCGCCTTCGTGCCCTCGGCCTTCGGGAACAGCGCCACCTCGGTGCCGCCGCAGCGGTAGACGAATTTGCCGTCTGGCTTGGCGCCCAACGGCTCCAGACCGAGTTGCTGCTCGTAGAAGCGCCGTGCGCGCGCCAAGTCTTTCACCGGCAGCATGCAGGTGACCTGTGATTGCGTCAGCGTGCCCATGTGTGTCCTCCGAGCGGTGACGGTACGGCCTCGTTTATAGGCGCTGCAGCGGCCGGCGGCCATCGGCAGGATTGCGTAGGCCGTCGCGAGAGGCCTGCGAACTGCGACAAGCGGGTAAGTTGCCTCCTTCTGGTCGCGCCTTGCGTCAGACCAATTGACTTGCGTCAATCGGCAGGCGAAACACCGGTTCAAGAATGCACCCCGATGGATACCAGGACCCACGTCGAGCAGGACAGCGCCTTCGATGTGCCGCGCTACCTGGCCGCGCTGCCTTTGTTCCAGGACATGGCGCCCGATGAACTGCGCCGTGTCGCGGCGGCCAGCCAGTTGCGCAGGTTCGCCCGCGGTGACATGGTGTTTCGCGTCGGCGACCGCTGCGCCGAGTTCTACGTCACCGTGTTCGGGCAGATCAAGCTGTTCGTGCTGTCGGCCGGCGGGCAGGAGAAGGTGGTCGAGCTGGCCGGTCCGGGAATGAGCCTCGCCGAGGCACCGATGTTCGTGGGCGGCAGCCACCGCGTCAACGCGCAGGCGCTGGCCGACACGCTGCTGCTGTCGGTGGGCAAGCAGGCCGTGCTCGACGCCGTCACGCAAGATCCGGGATTCGCGTTGCGCATGCTGGCCGGACTGTCGCGCCGCCTGCACCGGCTGACCGACGACGTCGAGGCCTACTCGCTGCACAGCGGCATGCGGCGCGTGGCCGACTATCTGCTGCACGAACTCGAAGCGAACGACCCGGCTGCCAAGGCGGTGTCGCTCCCGGTCAGCAAGGCGACGATCGCGCTGCGGCTGTCGCTGACGCCCGAGTACTTCTCGCGCGTGCTGCATCAACTCGAGGCGGAGGGCCTGATCGGCATCGACAAGCGGGCGATCAGGATCTACAGCCCTCGGTGTCTGCGCCAGTACGCGCAGCTGGAGACCGATGCGCCGGCACCCCCCTGTCCGTGCACGGTGTGCCTGCGCGGGCCGGTGCAGCGCCCCACCGCGATCGGCTGACACCACGGTGCTCAGTGCGACGTTCCCTCGGAACGGGTGATCTTGTTCCAGACGTTGTACTTGCCCACCGGCTTGCTCATCGGCAGGCGCTTCACCTCCTTGAAGGTGGCCGCGTCGTAGACGATCAGCGCGCCGTCGCTCTCCCACAGGCTGGCCAGCGCGTGGCGGCCGTCCTTGGTGAACTCGATGTGTGCCAGCGTTCTGCCCGGCTCGCGCACGCTGGCCACCGGCTCGAGCGTGCGCTTGTCGATGATCGTCAGCGTGTCCTTGGCGGTCGGGCTCATCATCGAGTCGACCCACGCGTACGGCGTCTTCTCGTGGCTGCGCATGAAGAAGCCCGGGCCTGGCGTGGCCACCGTCTTCACCGCTTTCCAGGTCTTCATGTCGATCACGTCGAGGGCACCATCCTTCAAGTTGGGACTGGCCAGCACGGTGGTGCCGTTCCACGCGAACGTGATGCCCGAGCCCAGGTGCGGCATGCCGGCGATCGGCAGCTCGGCGATCTTGCGCCGCACGTCGAGGTTGACCACCTGCGCGTTCGGCGCACCGTCGCCTTTGGGTCGCGTCGCTCCCAACGCGTGGCGGTAGCCCTGGTCGAAGAAGAAGTCGTCGAGCGGCTCGTCCAGCATCGTGCGCCGCACGCCGAGGTGGCCGGCCTTGGCCACGCCCTCGCCCATCTTGTAGTCGTGCACGTAGCCGTCGAAGATCGGCGCGGCCTGCGGGTCGTACGAGATCTCCCACAGCTCGGGCAGATCCTTCAGCGCGACGACGAAGCTCGAGCGCGGTGCGGCGTCGTACACCGCCGACACGCGCGATGTCGCCTTGCCGTCGAGCGACGCAGCGGCATAGGTCTTCACCAGATTCAGCTCGGCATCGAACAACGCCAGCGTGTGCGGAAGGTAGTTGGCCGCCATCACCCAGCGCCCGTCGCCCGACACCGCCACGTTGCGCATGTTCAGGCCGGCGCGCACCTCGGCCACGACGGCCAGGTTCCAGAGGTCGTACTTGGTGATCCAGCCGTCGCGCGAGCCGAAATAGACGAAGCGGCCGTCGGGCGTGAACTTAGGCCCGCCGTGCAACGCATAACGGCTGGCGAAACGGTGGATGCGCTCGAAGCGGTCGCCGTCGACCAGCGACACGTGGTGGTCGCCGCCTTCGACGACGACGAACAGGTTCATCGGGTCGGCATCCCACACCGGCTTGGCCGGCAGGTCTTTCGCACCCGGCGTCGCCACGCGCGAGGCGCGGATGTCGGCCTCGGCCCAGATCGGCGCCGGACTCACCGGCGTGTAGATCCAGCTGGCCAGCGCACTCACCGCGTCGGCACCGAGCAGCGCGCCGAAGGCCGGCATCTGCGTGGCCAGGCGTCCGCCGTGGATGACCTTGAGCGCCTCGGGCTTGCGCAAGCGTTCCAGGCTCTCGGGCAGCAGCGCCGGCCCCATGCCGCCGGTGCGCTGCGCGCCGTGGCAGGCGGCGCAGTGCTGCTGGTACAGCACGGCGGGATCGGAAGGGGGCGGCGTTGGCGCCTGTGCGGGTGTCTGCGCGTGCACGGCAGCGCACAGCGCCGCCAACAACGCGAAGCTCGCTGCGAGGATGGCGGGCCTGAGCTTCATGGTTCGCTGGCGATCGGTATGCGCCGCTTGCCGACGAACGGCGTCACCGCGATCCGTTGGCCCGCGTGCGCCAGGCCGATTTCGGCATCGTCGAGATAACAGCCAGGATCCTCGGCCCACGCATCGCCGGTGACCTGCTGCGCACGCACGCGCGTGTTGCCGCCGCAGATGTCGAAGTGCACGCACGATGCGCAGCGGCCACCGACGGGGCGCGGCAACGACTTCAGGCCGGCCATCAACGGGTCGGTGACGTCAGACCAGATCGCCGAGAACGGCCGCTCGCGCACGCTGCCCAGCGTGTGGTGCCACCACATCGTGTCGGGGTGCACCTGGCCCAGGTTGTCGATGTTTGCCACGTTGACGCCGGAGGCGTTGCCGCCCCAGGCCACCAGGTGCGCGCGCAGCGGTGCTTGCCAGCGTGCGTGCAGCTCGGGGTGCCAGCGGATCAGCCACTGCAGCAGGTAGGGGCCGTCGGCGTCGTTGTTGCCGGTGACGTATTCCTCGGCAATGCCATCGCGTGCCGCGCACCAGGCGCGCTCGAACAGCAGGTCGAGCGCGTCGCGCGTGGCGGCGAACTGCGCATCCTTGGCGCGGTGGATGTTGCCGCGGCCGGCGTAGTTGAGGTGCGAGAAGTAGAACTTGTCAACCTGCTCGTCGCGCATCAACCGCAGCAGCGCCGGCAGGTCGTGCGCGTTGAGCGCCGTCATCGTGAAACGCAGGCCCACCTTGACGCCGCGTGCGCGCAGCAGGCGCACGGCGGCCAGGCTGCGCTCGAACGCGCCGTCGAGCCGGCGGAACTTGTCGTGCGTGTCGCGCAGGCCATCCAGGCTGATGCCCACGTAGTCGAAGCCGGCGGCGGCCACGCGCTCGGCCATCGGGGCGTCGATCAGCGTGCCGTTGGTCGACAGGCCGACGTAGAAGCGTTTTGCCTTCGCGCGCGCGGCGATCTCGAACAGGTCGGGCCGCAGCAGCGGCTCGCCGCCTGAAAGGATCAGCACCGGCACCTGAAACGCCTTCAGGTCATCCATCACCGTGAACACTTCGTCGGTGCTCAGCTCGCCGGCGTAGTCATGGTTGGCCGACAACGCATAGCAATGCTTGCAGGTCAGGTTGCAGCGGCGGATCAGGTTCCAGATCACCACCGGGCCGGCGGGTTTGTGCGGCCGCGCGAGCGGCATCGCGCCGCTGCGTTCGGCATCGGCGAGCAGGCGCATGAATTGAGAGACGCGGAACATCGTGCAGCCGCTTTCAGTCTTCCCGGAGCCGCAGGCCGGTCTTCTTCAGGATCGCCGTCGAGTACAGGATGTCGCGGCCGCGGCAGGCGTCGCCCAGCAGCGCCTCGATGCGATCGGCCTGCTGCCGCACCGCGCCTCGCGAGCGGCCGTGCAGCATCGCGAACAGGTTGTACGGCCACGACGGCAGGCGGCGCGGCCGCCGGTAGCAGTGGCTGACGCCGGGCAACGCCGCCACACGCGCGCCGAGCTCGTCGACGTCTTCGTCGGCCACGTCCCACACGCTCATGCCATTGGCGGTGAAGCCGAGCTTGTAGTGATCAGGCACCGCGCCGATGCGCCGGATCAGCCCCGAGGCCAGCATGTCGGCCAGGCGCTCGCGCACCACCGCGGCGCTGACGCCCAGCGCCGCGCCCAGTGCCTCGTAGGGTCGCGGCACCAGCGGCAGGCCGCTTTGCGCTGCATGGATCAGGCTTCGATCGAACTCAGACAGCGCCACCGGCAACCTCCACGATCGGCAACTTCAGTTCGACCTTGAACTCGCGCTCCTTCGGAAACCGCCAGACGAGCAATCCGGTGTCGGCCTCGATGCGCTGCAACACCGCTTCGGCGACAGCGGCCGACTCGGCCGCCACCACGAACCACATGTTCAGCGCGGCGCCGTGCACCGGTGGCGTGCTATGTTTCCTGGCCGATCGACGGCCTGTAGCCGCCGTTGCCGACTCGCGCCGGTAGTTGTGCGCCACCTCGGGCCACGCATTGACAACGCGCGCGACCGCGTCGAAACGCGCCTCGGGCACCGACATCGCGGCCAGCACGAAGGTGCCGCCCGCCCGCTCGATCTGGAACAGCGGTCCGAATCGTGTCAGCACGCCCTGGCCGAGCAAGCGGGTCAGTCGCTCGATGACCTCGTCTTCGTTCTGGCCGAGTTCTTCGGCCACCTGCGCGAACGGCCGGTCGACCAGCGGGAAGCCGCCGTGCAGGCGGTCCAGCAGCCGCGCGTCGGCGGGGTCGATCCAGACCGTGTGGTCAGAGCACATGGCTGACCTGCGGATGAAGGTCGCGAAAGCGTCGCGCGCCTTCCTGCTTGAAGCGCCGTCGCGAGAACAGCGTCTCGCGCGGGACATGCGACAGCCCGGCGCGTTGCACCACGCCTTCGAGCGCCGCGCACACGCTGTGGCGATCGCGGCCGTGCACCATGCAGTACAGGTTGTACGGCCAGCCGGCTGCACGCTCGCGCCGGTAGGCCAGCGTCACCGAGCTGTCGCGCGCCAGCGCGTCGCCGCGCGCGTCGACCTCGGCGTCTGGCACGTCGAACACGGTCATCGCGTTGGCGTCGAAGCCGAGCTCGTGGTGGCGCACGATGGCGCCGAACCGCTTGAGCGTGCCGTCGCGCTGCCAGCGTGCGAGCGTCTCGACGACCTGGTCGCCATCGTTGCCGAGCTGCAGCGCCCAGCGGTCGTACGGATGCCGCACCAGCGGCAAGCCCTGCTCGACCAGCGCGGCCAGCGGCCAGTCGGCGGCAGCCAGCGGCGCCGGCGCCTCGCCGCGGGTGTCGGTGGGTGAACGGCCGATCGAGCCGGCGAGGTCGAAGCCCAGGTCGATGCGGTAGGCGCGGCGCATCGGCAGGCGCAGCGCGGCCAGACCCGTGGCGGCCTCCAGTGCGTCCACGGCGCGATGCACGGCGTCCGGGTCGCTGCCGTTGATCACGAACCACAGGTTCCACGCATGCT
>DATDJF010000006.1:0-3804 GCA_036520715.1 Burkholderiaceae bacterium
AAGCCGAGAGCTTCAAGGAGACGCTGGTCTTCGCGCAGATGGAACGCACGGAGGGCTGCGTCCGCTTCGTGCGCGACGAGGCTGCCGTGGCGCCTCCGCGCGAAGCCGAAGCGCAGTTGTGGGACGCACTGGTGATGGGCGTGCGCGACTACCTCGGCAAGAACCGCTTTCCGGGCGCCGTGATCGGGCTATCTGGCGGCATCGACTCGGCGCTCGTGCTGGCCATCGCAGTCGATGCCCTGGGTGTCGAGCGGGTGCGCGCGGTGATGATGCCGTCGCCCTACACGGCCGACATCTCGTGGCTCGACGCCCGCGAGATGGCCGCGCGCCTGGGCGTGCGCTACGACGAGATCCCGATCGCACCGATGTT
This sequence comes from Burkholderiaceae bacterium, assembly GCA_036520715.1. Lineage (GTDB taxonomy): Bacteria > Pseudomonadota > Gammaproteobacteria > Burkholderiales > Burkholderiaceae_C > JAEUPI01. The sequence continues at coordinate 371 of DATDJF010000006.1, forward strand.
CGACGCCTTCCGCGCCTCGCTGGCCGAGGAGTTTCGCGGCCTGCCCGAGGACGCGACGGAAGAGAACATCCAGGCGCGCATCCGCGGCACGCTGTTGATGGCGCTGTCCAACAAGCACGGCTCGATCGTGCTGACCACCGGCAACAAGAGCGAGATGGCCACCGGCTACTGCACGCTGTATGGCGACATGGCCGGCGGCTTCGCGGTCATCAAGGACGTGGCCAAGACGCTGGTCTATCGACTGGCTCGATGGAAGAACCAGCAACCCAACCGGCGCGCCGATGGCAGCACGGGGCCGGTGATCCCCGAACGCATCATCACCCGGCCGCCCTCGGCCGAGTTGCGCCCCAACCAGACCGACCAGGACAGCCTGCCGCCGTACGAAGTGCTCGACGCGATCCTGGCGCGCTACATGGAAGAGGATCAGGGCATCGAACAGATCGTCGCGGCCGGCTTCGCGCGCACCGATGTGGAGCGCGTGACGCGCCTCATCAAGGTGAACGAGTACAAGCGGCGCCAGGCGCCGATCGGCATTCGCATCACCCACCGCGCCTTCGGCCGCGACTGGCGCTACCCCATCACGTCGGGGTTCCGTGCTTAAATGTGAGCGACGTTTGACATCGCCACGTCGGAGCCCGCCCCCATGAAGCAGATCACCGCGATCATCAAGCCGTTCAAGCTCGAAGAGGTCCGCGAAGCGCTGGCCGAAGTCGGCGTGTCGGGATTGACGGTCACCGAAGTCAAGGGCTTCGGCCGCCAGAAGGGCCACACCGAGTTGTACCGTGGTGCGGAGTACGTGGTCGACTTTCTGCCCAAGGTGAAGATCGAGGTGGTGGTCAAGGACAGCGAGGTCGAGCGCTGCATCGACGCGGTGGTCAAGGCGGCCAAGACAGGCAAGATCGGCGACGGCAAGATCTTCGTCACCGCGGTCGAGCAGGTGGTGCGCATCCGCACCGGCGAGACCGACGAAGCGGCTGTCTAGCTGCCCCGCGGCGCCGCATCAGATGCGGCGCAGATCGTCGGCTGTTGCGCCCGGCGCTGCCAGGTCTTCGATCGCATCGAGCAACGCGTCGGGTGATTCACGCAGCGTCACCATCGCCAGCTGCTCATTGGTGACGAAACCATCGTGTTCGGCCTGGCGCACCATCGCCAGCAGCGGCTGGAAATAGCCCGCCACGTCGAGCAGTCCTAGCGGCCGCTGGTGATAGCCGAGGTGGCGCCAGCTCCACACCTCGAACAGCTCCTCGAACGTGCCGATGCCGCCGGGCAGCGCAACGAAGGCGTGCGTGCGCTCGGCCATCAGGTGCTTGCGCTCGTGCATCGTCTCGACCACCTGAAGCCGCGTCAGCCCCGTATGGCCGGCCTCGCGTTGCATCAGCGAGCGCGGGATCACGCCGTGGACCTCGGCGCCTGCGGCGAGCGCGGCATCGGCGAGCGCGCCCATCAGCCCGACGCGCCCGCCGCCGTACACGAGCTGCCAGCCGCGACGCCCGATCGCGGTACCCATCTGCTCCGCGCTGCGCATGAACGCCGGGTTGGCGCCGGGGCGCGAACCGCAGTAGACGCAAAGACGCAGCTTGGGCGACGTCATGCGCTCACCCAGCGCTGCCACAACGCCGCGCACCACAGCCCCGCGCAGGTGATCAGCGACAGCATCACCGCGGCGCTGCCGATGTCCTTGGCGCGCTTGGACAGCGGGTGCAGCTCGGCCGACACGCGGTCGACCGCCGTCTCGATCGCCGAGTTGAGCAACTCGACGATCAGCACGCCGATCACCGAGCCGGCGAGCAGGGCCACCTCGACCCAGGTGCGGCCCAGCCACCAGGCAGCGGGCAGCAACACCACGGCCAGCGCGCACTCCTGGCGAAAGGCACTTTCGTGGCGCCAGGCGGCCGACAAGCCGGCGATCGAATACCCGGTCGCGTGCACGATGCGCTGGATGCCGCTGCGCGCCTTATGCGGGTGCGTCATCCCGCGATTGTGCCGGTGGCAACGGTGCCTGCCGGGTGTCGACCAGCCAGGTGCCGCACAACACGTCGTGCGGCAACTGGCGGTCGACGCGCAAGCGGGCCAACAGCGCATAGCCAGCCATGCCGGCGGCCACCATGCAGAACATGAAGGCCACGCTGCGGATGCCCGTGGCATGTGCCGAAGCCAGGGCCGGCAGGAACCACAGCCAGCTCGCCACGTAGCGGGCGGCGGCGCGCGTGCGACTCGGCGCCCGGCCGTCGGCGGCCAGCACGCGGAGGTGCCAGGTCTTCATGGCCAGCGTCTGCCCGCTGGACGACCACAGGCCCGCGAAGTACACGCCCAGCACGATGAAGAGGAACACCTGCAGCCCGGTGTTGCCCTGCAAGGCATGGCGCTGGTCGGTCAGCATGCCGTACGCCAGGCCCGCGACCACGACCACGCCGAACAGGAGAACGGCCTCGTACAGCATGCAGGCGAGCCGGCGACGCAAGCTCGGCGCCGGCTGGGGCGCCGCAGCGGGCGGCCTGCCGCCGCTCATGGCTTGCTGTTTGGCGCCGAAGCGGAGGTGCGCACGCCGGCGCTCTGCGCTCCACGCTGGGGCAGCAGCGTGTTGCGGTCGACGAAGCCGGGGGTGGCGGCGATCTTCGGCATCCCGGCCTGCTGATGAGCCGGCGGCGCGGGCTGGCGCGTGACGAGTGTGGTCGTGGCACCCGGCGCAGCCTGCACCACCGTCGGCGCCACCGGCTTCGCCGGCGTGGCGGACAACGACGGATTGGCGACGATGTTGCGCTTGCTCGATAGCTCGGGCGTCGGCTTGCCGGCGGGTGGGCCTGCCTTCTGTGTGGCCCGGGCGCGGCTGGCAAGCGCATTGCGCTCGCTTTCAGGCAGGGCCTGATAGGCGCTCCACTGATCCTGCCGCTCCTGGTTGGGCAACTGTTTGGCCTGCTGGAAATTGAGCCTGGCCTGGGCACGCTCCTGCGGGCTGAGACGCGCCCACTCGGACATGCGCTCTTGCATGCGTTTTTGTTCGCTGGCAGGCATGGTGGGGTAGCGACCCGCCAGATCGAGCCACTTGGCCTTGCGCGGCGCGTCGATCTTCGACCAATCGTCCTTCAACGGCGCCAGGGCCGAGCGCTGCTCCGGTGACAGCGAAGCCCAGGCCGGGCCGGGGGCATCGGCGGCGCGCTGGATCGGCAGCGGCTTGGGCTGCGCGGCCACGGGCGCGGCGAAACCGACGGCCAGCGCGGCCAGCAGCACCCACAGCCAGCGTGAGGCTGCGGCAGCACAGGGCAGGCCACGGCGCACGGGCGGAATCACTCCATCGAGCGCGGTGACCTCAGGAACTCGACGAATCCCGGGTCGCTATAGGCCTGCGGAGGCAGGTCGTCGGTCAGGATGTCGGCATCGATCTCGGCTGCCGCGCGGACCTGCTGATCGACATAGCTGCGCTCGATGAAGAGCAG
>DATDJF010000007.1:0-8309 GCA_036520715.1 Burkholderiaceae bacterium
CGTCAATACAAGTCGCTCGGAAACGCCATGAAGAACACGTCCTCGATGCGCTGCCACCAGTGGCGCGCGGGTTGGCGGGTCACGGTGTCGTGGTCGTGGGTCCAGGTGAGCGAGCCGTCGGCGGTGACCTCGACGCGCCAGGCGTTGGCGGGTGCCATGTCGAGTTCGATCCATAACGCCAACGCGGCGGCCAGGCTCGGGCTGTCGATGAACACGCCCATCTCGGTGTTGATCTGCTTGGACCGCGGGTCGAAGTTCATCGAGCCGATGTACAGCCGCTGGCGGTCGACCACCATCGCCTTGGCATGCAGGCCCATGAAGCCGGCGCGCGTGGGCGGCGTGTCGGCATACGTTGCCTGCACCGCAGCGTCGTGGCGCATCTCGAACAGCCCGCTGGTGGCCTCGCGCAGCGCCTTGCGCGTGCCCTTGTAGTGGCTGTTGACGGCCGGCACATCTTGCGAGGCCAGCGAGTTGGTCAGGATGCGGATGTCGACCCCGCGCTGCTTGCTGCGCTGCAAGGCCGCGATCGCGGGCTCGCCGAGGATGATGTAGGCGTTGACGATGCGCAGTTCGCGCGCCGCCGACTCGGTGAAGGCGAGCATCTGCTCGGCCATCGCGTGGCGGATGCGGCCGTCCTCGGGCACGTCGAAGTGCACCCGGCTGCTGCCGACGTGCAGGCGGTCCGCCAGGGCAGCCAGCTCCTGGCTCCAGTCGGCGCGCGACAGCGGAAAGCGCTCGATCGATCGCGCCGCCCGCAGCGACTCGAGCAACTGCTCGTCAGCGCCGACGCCATCGATGCCGCCCCTGGCCGTGCGCAGCGCCGACGCCGGCATCACCCATCGGCTGTTCCAGAAGGCGTCGAACGCGGCCGAGGCCTGGCGCGCGACCGGGCCGATGCCGAGCACGTCGAGGTCGAGGAAGTTGAACTGCGCGTTCAACCCCAGGTATTCGTCGCCGACGTTGCGCCCGCCCAGGATGGTGGCCTGGTTGTCGACGATCAGGGCCTTGTTGTGCATGCGCTGGTTCAGGCGATCCATGTCGCCCAGCGCCTCGGCGGCGCGGCCCAACAGCCCGCGCTGCAGCCAGGGGTTGAACAGGCGCAACTCCAGGTTGGGCTGCGCGTCGATCAGCGCCGCCGCAGCGTCGCCGAGCGACACCGTGCTGGCATCCTTCAGCAGCGTGGTCAGGTCATCGACCAGCACGCGCACGCGCACGCCGCGCGCGGCAGCGTCGAGCAGATGCTTGAGCAGCAGCTTGCCGGCGACATCGCCGTACCACACGTAGTACTGCGCATCGATCGAATGGCGCGCGCTGTCGATCAGCGCGAGGCGCCAGCGCAAGCCGTCTTCGTTGCGCGTCAGCAGCTCGAAGCCCGATGCGTCGGCGCCGCCGCGGCTGCGCACGGCGGCTTCGATGGCGGCGAAGCCGCCGTCGGCACGCGGCGCCAGCGCGGCCTGCGGCGGCGCGCGCGGCGGCCGCTCGATCGGCGCCGCACACGCGCCCACCAGCAGCGCAACGGCGACCGGCCACCACGCCCGCCTGCCACGCGTCACCTTCGGCCCCCCGCCGCCATGGGCGCAGTGTGCGGCAAGCCCGCGGGACGGGCTACTTCCTGGCCATCGTGTTCTTGATCCGGCCCCTGCAATGGCGGCAACCCATGCGAACTAGAATCGACGTTCCTTGGTATTACGCAGGGCACTCGATGGACGGCGGCCACTCTGGGAAAGCTGGCGGGATGAACCGGGTTCACGCATCGGTGCAGCGGCCGAGTGCCCGGCGCGGAGCACTTGTCTTGTCCGCGCTCGCCCTGACGCTGTGGCCGGCCCTTGCCCACGCCTCGCTGCTCTCGGGTGAAGCGCTCGACACGGCGGCCGACGTCATCGCTTGGATCGCGCTGATCATCGTGCCGATCGTCGCCATCTCGGTGTTCTGGCTGGTGCACATCCTGCCGGAGAAGATCGCCGAGCAGAAGCGCCACCCGCAGGCCAAGGCGATCCAGGTGCTGTGCCTGCTGTCGCTGTTTTTCGGCGGCTTGCTGTGGCCGCTCGCCTGGCTGTGGGCGTACAGCAAGCCGGTGCTGCACAAGATGGCCTACGGCACGGATGTCGACGACTCGCATGCGCACGATGCCCGCGAACCGCCCGAGCGCACGGTGCCGGTGCTCACCACCGAGGCCGAGGTGCCGGTGCGGGCCGTCCCTGGGAAGCCGGTCAAGCAAGAGGGCTGATGCGTGGACATCCTCCTGCTGCTGATCTATTCGTTCTTCGTCTGGCTGATCTTCATCAAGTTCAAGTGGCTGCCGTGGAACATCACCTCGCAGGTCATCGTCGTCACGATCCCGATCGTCGCGCTGGCGGCGATGATCCTGCTGCTGAACATCGGTGCCCCGTCGTCGGCCGACGTGCGCGTCATCAACTACTCGGTGCAGATCGTGCCGCGGGTCACCGGCCGCGTCACCGAGGTGCCGGTGGAGCCGAACCGGCCGATCAAGAAGGGCGACGTGCTGTTCAAGATCGACCCGGTGCCGTTTCAGCTCAAGCACAGGGCGGCGCAGGCCAACGTCGAGCAGTTGCGCGCCAAGCTGATCGGCTCGCGGGCCAACCAGCGCAGCTATGAAGAGCAACTGAAGGAGACCACCGGCAAGAAGAGCGTGGTGTCGTCCAAGCTCGAGCTGGCCAAACTGCGCGTCAAGCAGTACGGCGAGCTGTCGTCCAGCGGCGCCGGCCCGCGCTTCGAGCTCGAGCAGGCGCAGGCCGAGGTCGCCTCGCTGACCGGCGAACTGGCCGCCATCACCGCCGGCGAGGCGCAGGCGCGCGTGAAGACCCAGGCCAGGACCAAGGATGGCGATCAGGACGAGGTCGCCCGCACCAAGGCCGAGATCGCAGCCGCCGAGGCGCAGCTCGCCGACGCGCAGTGGGAGCTCGACCAGACCACCGTGTATGCGCCCAACGACGGCGTGGTGGTCAACCTGCAGTTGCGTCCCGGCCAGGTGTCCGCGGCGCTGCCGATGGCACCGGTGATGACCTTCATCGAGAACGGGCAGTGGGTGATCGCGCTGTTCGGGCAGAACGAGGTGCGCAAGATCGAGGCCGGGCAGGAGGCCGAGATCGCGCTGCGCATGTACCCGGGCCGCATCATCAAGTGCAAGGTCGACTCGGTGGTGTGGGCCACCGCGGGCGGCCAGGTGCCGGTGAGCGGCAACCTGCCCAACATCGGGCCGATGCCACCCGGGCAAATCGCGGTGCGCCTGTTTCCCGACGACAAGGAGTTGTTCATCGCCGCCGGTGCGCGCGGCTTCGGTGCGGTCTACACCGACTACGCCGAGATGATCCACATCCTGCGCAAGGTTTTCATGCGCGTGTCCGCCAAGCTCGACTGGCTGATCCTGAAGCTGCACTGATGAAGGCTCGCGAGCCACGCCGGTTGATGCGCTGCGCGGCGCCGATCGCCAGCGCGCTGCTGATCGCCGGCTGCGCGCTGCAACCGGCGCCCAAGCCCGAGGACACACGCAGCCAGGCGATGGGCAGCACCGACGTCACCACGCCGTGGCGCGCCGGCGATCCGGTGCCCGGCACGGTGCAGGACAACTGGCTGACCACCTTCAACGACACGCAGCTCGACACGCTGGTCGCCGAGGCGGTGCAGCGCAACCCCGACCTGCGCGTGGCTGCCACCAAGGTCGAGCAGGCGACCGAGCAGCTGCGCATCGCCGAAGCAGCGCGGCGGCCGCAGATCAGCATCGCCGGCACCGGCGGCATCAAGATGACCGACATGAGCTCGGCGCTCACCGGCATCGTCGGCCTGGTGTCGTGGGAGCTCGACCTGTGGGGCCAGCTTCGCTACCAGCGCGAGGCCGCTGCCGCCGGCCTGACCTCGGTGCAGGCCGACAGCGAGTTCGCCCGCCAGTCGATCGCCGCCACCACCGCCAAGGCCTGGTTCATCGCGGCGCAGACGCTGGGCGAGCAGCAGCTCGCGGCCGACATGGTGGCGTCGTCGGAGCATTTGGTACGGCTGGCCGGCGATCGTTACCGCGTCGGCGCCGGCACCGACCAGGACGTGGCGCTGTCCGGCGCCAACCTGGGCGCGGCACGCGATTCGCTGGTGCAGGCACGTTATGCCCACCAGTCCGCGGTGCGCGCGCTCGAACTGTTGCTCGGCCGTTATCCGGCCACCGAGTTGCGCGCGCGGCCCGACCTGCCGCCGCTGCCCGGCCCGATCCCCGCGGGCCTGCCGCTGCAGATGCTCGAGCGCCGGCCCGACCTGATCGCCGCCGAGCGGCGCGTCGCGATGGCCTTCAACCGCGTCGGCCAGGCCAAGGCTGCCCGGTTGCCGGCGATCCGTCTCACCGGCAACGTCGGCTACATCAACAGCGACATCGTGCAACTGAAGCAGGACTACGACAACCCGTCCGCTGGCCTGGGCGCCAAGTTCGTGGCGCCGCTCTACACCGGCGGTGGCCTGGAGGCGCAGGTCGAGTTGGTGACCGCGCAGCAGCGCGAGGCGGTGGCGCAGTACGCGCGCCTGGCGCTGCGTGCGATCGGCGACGTCGAGGAGTCGCTGGCGATCGCACGCACGCTGGCCGAGCGCGAGGTGCTGCTCAAGGCGATCAGTGTCGATCAGCAGCGTGCGCTCGACCTGGCGCAGACATCGTTTCGTGTGGGCAAGCAGGACCTGCGCAGTGTCGAACAGCAGGCGATCAGCCTGTATGCGACGCGCGTGAACCTGCAGCGCGTGCGCGGCGAGCAGCTCAGCCAGCGCGTCGCGCTGCACCTGGCGCTCGGCGGCAGCTTCGGCGAGCGCGTCGTGCTGTCCGACGCCGGCCAGTGAGCTGCCGCGAGTCGCCGGTGCGGCGCCTGACGCGCGCGCTCCTTCTTGCCATGGGGGTCACCATCGCCGGTTGTTCGAGCCTGCCTGCCCATGTCGAGCGCCAGCCGAGCCGCGCGTTCACCGACACCGCCGACACGGCGCTGGCGCGTGCGCTGGCCCCCGAGGTGGCCGCGCATCCGGGGCAGAGCGGCGTCTACGCGCTGGGCAGCGCCCGCGAGGCATTCGCCGCGCGCATCGCGCTGGCACTGGCCGCGCAGCGCAGCATCGATGTGCAGTACTACATCTGGCACGACGACACCACCGGCGCGATGGTGTTCAACGAGCTGCACGCCGCCGCCGAGCGCGGCGTGCGTGTGCGGCTGCTGCTCGACGACAACAACACCAAGGGCCTGGATGCGACGCTGGCGCTGCTCGACGCCCACCCGAACATCGAGGTGCGGCTGTTCAACCCGTTCGCCAATCGTTCGGCGCGGCTGCTCGACTACGCCAGCGAGTTCGCGCGCCTGAACCGGCGCATGCACAACAAGTCGTTCACCGCCGACAACCAGGTCAGCATCGTCGGCGGCCGCAACATCGGCGACGAGTACTTCGGCGCCTCGGACTCGATGGAGTTCGCCGACCTCGACGTGATCGCCGCCGGCGCCGTCGTGCGCGACGTGTCCACGCAGTTCGACGCCTACTGGAACAGCACGCCGGCCTATCCGGCGGCGAGCATCGTCGGCGCCTCCAATGCCGCCGAGGCGGCCATCGTGCGCGCGCGCTGGCAGCAGGTGGCGCAGGAGCCCCGCGCGGCCAAGTACGTGCAGGCGGTGCGCGAGACCGCGCTGTCGCGCGAGTTGCTGGCCGGTCGCCTGCCGCTCGAGTGGATGTCGGCGCACCTGACGTACGACGACCCGGCCAAGGTGCTGCAGCCGCCCGAGCAGACCGAGACCCACATGCTGCCGCGGCTGCAGGCGGCACTGGGCACGCCGGCCCGCGAGCTCGACCTGGTGTCGCCGTACTTCGTGCCCGGCGACGAAGGCACCAAGGGCCTGCGGGCGCTGGCCGATCGCGGCGTGCAGGTGCGGGTGCTGACCAATTCGCTGGCCGCCACCGACGTCGGCCCGGTCTATGCCGGCTACTCCAAGTACCGCGAGGCGCTGCTTCGCGGCGGCAACCTGCGCCTGTTCGAGCTCAAGCGCACGGCGCCCGAAGACAGCGAAGCCGCCGACAAGCAGCGCCGCGGCATCGGCAGCGGCTCCGATGCCGGCCTGCACGCCAAGACCTTCGCGGCCGACCGCAGGCGCATCTTCGTCGGCTCGTTCAACCTCGACCCGCGCTCGGTGCGCCTGAACACCGAGATGGGCGTGGTGCTCGACAGCGAGCGGCTGGCGACCCGGTTGTCCGACCTCTTCACGAACCTCGCACCGCGCGCCGCCTACGAGGTGCGCCTGGCCGCCGACGGGCAGAGCCTCGAATGGCTCGAGCAAACGCCGGCGGGCCCGCTGACGCACCGCTCGTCGCCCGAGACCGGCCTGCTGCGCCGTGCCTGGATCCGCGTGCTGTCGGTGCTGCCGATCGAGTGGATGCTGTGACGCGTCCGACGCCCTGCCTTCAGTCGATGCTGCGAATGCCGAGCGCCGTGAAGACGCCGGTGGTCAGCAAGCCGCTGTCGCGCATGCCCTTCAGCGTCTGGAAGTGACGCACGCCGTTGGCGAGGTTCGGGCTCATCATGCCGTCGATCGCGCCGTCGTAGAGCCCGAGGCCGGTCAGCTTGATCTGCACCTGCATGATCTGCAGGCGCAGCTTCTCGGTCTCGGTGAGCACCACGCCCGATCGGTGGCCGGCGCGGGTCACTTTCGGTGGCGGCGTGGGTTCGATGTAGCTCGGCAGCGCCACCTGCGTGTTGGCGCGCACCACCGCGTTGAGCGCGCGCGACGATGCCGGCTTGCGGCCGGGCTTGTGCACCGCCGGCTGCGGGGTCAGCGGCACCAGCGTGCCGAGCGGAATCGCCTTGGCGGCATCGCTCGGTGCGACGTCTTGCGCGCCGGCCTCGGCATGGCGCTGCGCTGGCCGCTGCGGCATGTCCGGCAGTTCGGAATCGCTGCCGTCCACCGGGAACAGCGGCGTGGTCAGCGTCGACGGGCCCCCATCGGGCTCGCCGGCGGCGCGTTTGGACGAGCGGCCCATGTCGCCCCTCACCAGCGATGACAAACTCTTCAGCAATCTGCTCATGCGAACTCGATGGCCACCGACTCGGCCGAAGCAAGTGAAACACACAGTAACCCCGTTCCGGCGGCGGCTGAAGCACGACCGCAGCGGGTGCAGGGTCGATCCCACCCCCGAAATCGGGTGTCGCTCCACTTGGCAGCCAGCGGCCGTGCCGGCACCGATCGCAAGCTCCCGTTGCGCATCGCGGTCGTGGCACCCCCCGGCGTCAGTGCTCGGCGTGTGCGTCGGTCGCGCGCCGCTCGCCCAGGCGCTCGCGCGTCTCGGCCATGTCGCGCTCGAGGAAGTAGTTGAGGAAGGTGCGGATCACTGCGACCGCGGCGACGCGGCCGATCGCCTCCCAGTCGGTGGTGATCGCCGTCTCGATGATGTCGGCCGCGAGCTGGAACGTCAGCCCGGCGACCAGCCAGCGTGCGTATTGCAGCCAGATCTCGCGGCGGACGCTGCCCGACAGCGTTGAGAACATCGCGCGTGCCACACCCAGCGCGGCCTGCAGCGTGCCGAACACGATCACGACCAGCGCGATGATGTCGATCGCCGTGATCGCGTATTCACTGGCGACGATCAGCCATTCGTGGATCACGTTCGACTCTTTCACGCGGCAGGCCCCGGGTCGCGGCGCACGCAGCGAAAGCCCACGTGGCTGGTGGAAGTGTCCACCGGTTGCGCATGGCGCGCGGCCGGCCGGTAGCGCCGGCAGTAGTTGGGCGCGCACAGGTGCGAGCCGCCCTTCAGCACCTTGCGCGGGATCCTGATCTGCGGCTGGCAGGGGTCGTAGCTGCCGTCCTCCGAGCCGCCGCGCGGATTGCTCGGCGCGCAGCACGGGTGCGCCGGGTCGGCGGCTTCGTGCCGGGTGGAGAACCAGTCGGTGGTCCACTCCCAGGTGTTGCCGATCATGTCGTAAAGGCCGTAGCCGTTGCGCGCGAACGCACGCACCGGCGACGTGCGCGCGTAGCCGTCGCTCTCGAGGTTCTCGTTGGGAAACGCGCCCTGCCAGGTGTTGGCCTGGTGCTTGCCGCCCGGCGTGAACTCGCCGCCCCATGCGTACTCGGCGCCGTCGAGGCCGCCGCGCGCCGCGTACTCCCACTCCGCCTCGGTGGGCAGCTCCTTGCCGGCCCAGCTCGCGTACACCTCGGCGTCCGCGAACGCGACGTGCACGACCGGGTGGCGCTCGCGCCCGTGGAGCGAGCTGCCCGGGCCTTCCGGATGCCGCCAGTCGGCTCCGGGCGTCCATGTCCACCAGTTGAAGTGGTTGCTCAGGTCGACCGGCCCCG
>DATDJF010000008.1:0-2995 GCA_036520715.1 Burkholderiaceae bacterium
CGAACGACTCTTCGCCAAGCAATTGCTGCACGGTCGGAAAGACACTGGCCAACGCACGCTCGGCAATCGCCGCGGCGTTGCCCCGGTAGGCGTCCAGGCCCTGCGCCGCGCGCGCACCCGCCTCGCTCAGCCACGGCGTGAGCGCGCTGTCGTCGCCACGTTGCCACAACGCACGCAGCAACTGCCGTTGCCGCATCGCCTCGCGCTCGATCGTGTTGGCACTCATGCCAATGCCTGCACCGTCGCGTCGGCCATCAGGGCGTGCGCAGCGCCAGCCTCATTCAGCAGCTCGTCGAGCGAGGGGATGTCGGTGTCCCACTCGATCAGCGTCGGCTGCGGGCCCAGGCGGCGCAACGCATGACGGAACACCTGCCACACCGGCTCGTGCACGCGGCTGCCGTGATCGTCGATGACCAGCGGTCCTGACGCGCTGAAGCCTGCCAGGTGGATCTGCGCCACGTGCCGCGCGTCGATCGCATCGACGAAGCGGCAGGCGGCAGCGACCGGCTCGTCGCCGCGATTGATCGCATTGACGACGAGGTTGTTGAGATCGAGCAGCAGCATGCAGCCGCTGCGCCGCGCCAGCTCGTTGAGAAAGTGCACCTCGTCTACCGAATCGTCGGCCCAGTGCAGGTAGGCCGACAGGTTCTCCACCACGATCGCCCGCCGCAGGCGCTGCTGCACCTGCTCGACGTTGCGCACCATGATGTCGAGTGACGCCGGCGTGAAGGCGATCGGCAGCAGGTCGGCACCGTGCACGGCGGGCTGGCCGTCCTGCAGCGGCGCGCGTGCGAACGACGCATGGTCGCTCACGCGCACCGGCTCGATGCGCTGCACCAGCGCCGCCAGGCGATCGAGGTGCCAGGGGTCGAGCCCGGCGGCCGAACCGAGCGCGAGCCCGACGCCATGCAGGCTCACCGGGTAGTGCTCGCGACCGTTCTCGAGCACCGCGAGCGCGGCACCACCGTCGCCGAAGAAGTTCTCCGAGTGAACTTCGACGAAGCCGAGCGCGGGCCGGCGCTCGAGCAACTCACCGTAGTGAGGCTGGCGCCATCCGATGCCAACGCTCGCCAAGGCGCGCACTGTGCGAAGTCGCGCTGGAGCCGTCGCTCAGCCTTTCTTGGCCTTGGCTTCGGCTTCGGTCATGCCCTTCATTTCCTTGCAGGTGCCCTTGGCCACGTACTTCCACTCACCGGGGTCGTTGTCGACCTTGTTCTGGCCGGCGCAGGTGTGGGTGCCTGCCAGGTTGGCGCAATCGTTCTGGCCCGCCTTGGCGATGCCGTAGCACTTCTCCTTCTCCTTGGCCTGCGCGGCGGCCTGGCCCACCAGGCCGCGCGCCAGCACCGAGGCCAGGGCGGAAGAGACGATCAGACGTTGGTTCATGCGTGTGCTCCGTAGGTGATGGGTGATTCTCGCGGGTCGCCGACCGCTTGCCCTCGACGCGCTTTCTGTCGGGTGGTGGTGCGAGTTCCTTACAGGGTCGCGCCGCCGACAAGCCGTAAGCATGATCGAGTTCGGCGCTCGGGTCGAGTCCCGCCCAGGATGACCGTACGCCACGCGCCCATCGCCGGATGCAGCACCACGCCCGGCGCGGTGCGACTCCATCCCCAGTTTGTCGGCCACGCCACGGCTGGGCCGTGGCAGCATGCGGCGCCCCACTGCAGGAGCCCCGTGATGCAGACCACCGTCTTCTATGCCACCAATCGAGCACACGAGGGCGCGGAGCGCTTCCGGCCCAAGCGCTACGGCACGCGCTTCTCGTCCGACGGCATGGAGAACCTGCGCTTCGGCCGCGTCACCTTCACCGCCGACGACGCCCGCGTGCAGGAGCTGCTGTTGCACGACAAGGAGTTCACCGGCCGGGGCGACGGCGAGGCGCTGCAGGACTACTTCGCGCAATGCGCGCGCGACACCCAGGTGATCGACGCCTACGAGGAGAGCATTCCCGACAAGTCGGTGGCCGACTCCGCGCAGCCGGCCAAGCTCGGCTCGCAGGCGATGTTCGCCGACCTGCAGGCCGACATGCAGCGCGGCATCGACATGCTGGTGTTGATCCACGGCTACAACGTCGGCTGGGAAGAGGCCGTCGGCACGGCAGCCGCCTTCGAGGCCATGCTCAACCGGGCCGACGCGAGCCAGCTAGGCGAGCCGATTCAGCCGGTGCGCGTGATCCTGTTCACCTGGCCATCGGACGGCAAGGCGCTGCCCTGGGTGAGCTACAAGAGCGACCGCTCCGACGCACGCAGCGCGGCCGGCGCCGTTGGGCGCGCGATGCTGAAGCTGCGCGACTTCCTGCGCCAGCTCGGGCGCGACGTGCGCGCCGCCAAGGCCACCGAGCGCGCCACGCGCGAGCAGCTCCTGAAACAAGGCATCACGCGCGAGAGCGAGGTGTTGCGCGCGCTGGCGCAGGTCGAGGGCACCGAGTTGTGCGGCCAGAAGATCCACCTGCTGGCGCACTCGATGGGCAACTTCGTGTTACAGCAGGCGCTCGAGCGCGTGTGGGACTTCAGCCCGGGCAGCACCTTGCCGCGCATGTTCGAGCACATCTTCATGGCGGCAGCGGATGTCGACGACACCGTGCTCGAGCACGGCCAGCCGATGGAATTGGTGCACCAGATCGGCAACACGGTGGCGATCTACCACAACGGCAACGACATGGCGCTGCGCGTCAGCGACTACACCAAGGGCAACCCCGATCGCCTGGGCCAACGCGGCGCGGCGCGGCCGCAGGCCCTGCACCAGAAGATCTACCAGGTCGACTGCTCGGCGGTGGTGTCCGGCCTCACCCAGCATAGCTACTACACCAACGGGATCATCGCGATCGAAATTCGCAAGGCGCTGCAGGGCCAGCGGCCCGACAGCGCGGCGCGCGGGCTGCGCCAGCACGGGCCGGCGCCGAACATGTTCGCGTTCCCGCGGCGGCCCTGAAGGCCGTTGCCGCTCGGCGGTCGCCGCGTCAGCCGCCGCCGGCGGGGCGCGGTGGCCCGAAGCCGCC
>DATDJF010000009.1:0-10814 GCA_036520715.1 Burkholderiaceae bacterium
GGGGAAGCGACAACGGCCGCCAGGCCGTTGCGGCGAGGCTCACTTCGCGCAGCGAAGTTAAGGCGCGAAGCGCCGGCCGGAGCCAACGCAGCGAGCAAGGGGGTCCGATGATGGCGAACGAAGGGTCCGGCGCCGCCGGAGCCGACCGCGCTGCGGCTGCTGCGCTGCGCGTGCGCCACCTGACACGCTACGACTACGACGCCGTGGTCGAACTGGCGCATCACCTGGCGCACCTGCGCCCACGCGAGACACCCTGGCAAGCGGTGAGCGACTGGCAGATTCAGGTGCAGCCCGAGCCGGATGCCGGCGCGCAGGCGATCGACGACAGCGTCGACGTGTTCGGCAACTGGCGCCACTGCTTCAGCCATGCGCGCGTGCACGACCGGCTCGAGGTGATGTCGTCGTTCGTCGCCACCTTGCAGCCGCGCGCACTGCAGTCGGACGCGCCCGGCACGCCGTGGGAGCAGGTGGCCGCCCGGTTGCGCTACCGTGCCGGCAGCACCATGCCCGAGGCCTGCGAATTCGCGCTCGGTTCACCCCGCGCGCCACGGGCTGCCGAGTTCGCGCAATTCGCCGGTGACCTGTTCGCACCCAACCGGCCGCTGCTCGACGCCGTCGAGTCGCTGATGCAGCGGGTGCACGCCCAATTCGAGTACCGCGCCAACAGCACCGACGTGGCCACCGATGCGCCGCAGGCACTGCGCCTGCGCCGCGGCGTGTGCCAGGACTTCGCGCACGTGATGATCGCGACCTGCCGCTCCCTCGGCCTGGCCGCGCGTTACGTCAGCGGGTACCTGTCGACGCGCTCGCCGCCCGGGCAGCCGCGCCTGGTGGGCAGCGACGCCTCGCATGCCTGGGTCGCGGTGTGGTGCCCACAGCACGGCTGGGTCGACTTCGACCCCACGAACAACGTGCGGCCGGCGCTCGACCACGTCACGCTGGCCTGGGGCCGCGACTACGGCGACGTGGCGCCGCTGCGTGGCGTGCTGCGCGGCGGCACGGCCGCCAAGCCACAAGTCGAGGTGACGGTCGAGCCGGCGTGAGCCGGGTGCTGCCGACGTCAGCGCACCGCAGCCACCGCGCGGCCGAGCTCGATCACCGCCAGCGCGTAGTAGCTCGATGCGTTGTAGCGGGTCAAGGCATAGAAGTTCTGCGTGCCGGCCACGTAGGAGGGCGCCGCTTCGGCGTTGTGCAACTGGATCAGCGCCAGTGGGCCGTCGTGCCGCAGCGCCGCTTCGCCGAGGCGCGCGCCGCGTTCGGCCATCTGCGCGGGGCTGAAGCTGGGCACGATGTCGGGCACCAGCAGCAGCGCGCGCTCGGTGATGTCGGCCGGCGGCTCGACGGCATAGTGCGTCGGCATGCCGCGCTGCCAGCCGTGCGCCTGCAGAAAGCGCCCGACGCTGCCGATCGTGTCGGCGTGGCTGGTGGCGAGGTCGATGCGGCCATCCTGGTCGAAATCGGTGGCGTGGTTGATGACGCTGCTCGGCATGAACTGCGGCAGCCCCATCGCGCCGGCGTAGGAGCCGAGCACGACGGCGGCCTCCCAGCCTTCACGGCTGGCCAGCTTCAGGAACTGCCCCAGTTCGGAGCGGAAGAAGCCGCTGCGATCGCTGCGCCCGCTCGGAAAATCGAACGACAGCGTCGCCAGCGCGTCGAGCACACGAAAACTGCCGCTGATGCGTCCGTAGTACGTCTCGACGCCGACGATGCCGACCACGATGTCGGCGGGCACGCCGAAGCGCCCTTCGGCGAGGCTGAGCCACGACTCGTTGTCGCGCCACCAGATCGCGCCGGCCTCGACGCGGCGCGCCTCGACGAAGCGCGCGCGGTAGGCGCTCCAGTTGCGCGCCGTCGGCGTGGCGGCGGGCATGATGAGCTGCGCCACCTCGGGCACGAATCGCGCCTGCGCCACAGTGGCCTCGACCCAGGCGGTATCCAGCGCGTGCTCGGCGGCGATCGAGCGGGCGGCGGCCAGCACGTCGGCGCGCCGGCCATACGGCTTGCCGCGCACGCTGCCATGCCCGCCACGCTGCGCAGACCACGCCGGCGCACACCACACCAGCGCCGCGGCTGCGGCATGACGTCGTCGCATCGCGCGATTATCGAATGGAGCAGCGCGAGGCCCCTTCCAGGCCCCCGCGTCCGGCCTCAGTCCGGCCGCTTGTATCGCGTCCGGCCCTTCGGCAGGCGCGAGGCCCCTTCCGGGCCCTCGCGTCCGGCCTCAGTGCGCGCGTCGCAGGCGTGTGGCCTCGAACGAAAAGCGTCGCCACCCCGCCGGGTCGGGACGACGGCGCGAGCGCGGACCATAACGCGCACGGTCCAGCGCGTCGAGCTCGTAGGCCAGCAGGTCGCTGCGGTTGCCGAGCCGCTCGCGCACCATCGTGGCCAGGCGACGCGGCGGATCGTGCGTGCGCGCCACCACGCCCAGCGGTGCAAGGGCGTCGCGCACCTGGCCCTGCAGGCGTTGCCACGGATCCTGGCGATGACGGTCCCAGAGTGCCCAGGCCGCGCCGGCCAGCGCAGCGATCACTGCCAGCGCGAGCACGATCAAGCCCAGCGTATACCAATCGGGCGACTGAAAACCCAGGCGCTGCAGCAGGTCGAACTGTTGCGTGCGCGAGTAGTTCAGCACCCACTGGTTCCAGTGGTTGTTCAGCGCCTCCCAGCCTTCGCGAAGCTGCAGCATCAGCTCGGGGCTGACCGTGTGCAGCGCGCCCGCCACGATGCCGGCCTGCGGCGCCAGGTTGCGGCTGCGCGCCACACGTTCGGGGGCCACCGCGGCAGTGGGGTCGACGCGCACCCAGCCGCGGCGCGGTTGCCACACCTCGGCCCATGCATGGGCGTAGCTTTGCCGCACGACGTAGTAGCCATCGATCGACGAACGTTCGGCACCCTGATAGCCGGTGACCACGCGCGCGGGCACGCCGAGGTTTCGCATCACCACCACGAACGCGGTGGCGAAGTGCTCGCAGAAGCCCGCGCGCCGGTCGAGCCAGAACTCGTCGATGGCGTCGCGCCCGTAGAAGCCCGGAGCCAGCGTGTAGCTGAACTCGGCCGCACGAATGTGTGCCAGCACGGCAGCACTCAGCGTCGCGGCATCGGCACCGTGCAGCCCCTCCCGGCGCCGGAACTCGTCCGCCCAGGCCGCGACGCGCGGGTTGAATCCGGTCGGCAGGTACAGTGCCTCCCAGCGCTCGCTGCCGTCGAGCGCCAGCCCGAACTCGAAGCGCGGCCACGCGGTAGCGGCAAAGCGCACCCGCTCGGCCACGATGCGGTCGGTCTGCCACTGCAGGTCGGGGCGCAGCGTCAGCGTGTAGCCGTCGAGCACCGGCGCGGCGCCGGCCGTGTTGGGAGTCAGCTCCAGCAGCGGCAGCAGCGGCAGGCGAATCGGCTCCAACGTCATCTCGTAGCGCCGTCCGAGGCCCAGCGTGCGCATGCCCGCCGGGTTGCCCGGCTCGGCGCTCATCGAAGTGGCGCGGCGCCGCCACTCGATGCCGTCGAAGCGCGTCAGCACCGGGCCACGAAAGTACAGCTCGCTCGGCTGCAGCACCATGCCGTCTTCGAAGCGCACTCGAAAGGCGATCGAGTCGTCGTTGGCGATCTCGGCGACGCCGCCCAGGCGCAAGGTGCCCGACAGGCCGGTGCGGCCCAGCGCATCCTGCGGCGTGCCCCACAGCGGGCCGATGCGCGGGAACAGCAGGAACAGCGCCACCATCACCGGCGCGCCGAACAAGGCACTGCGCGCGGCCAGCCCGCCGGCCTGGCGCAACGACGGCTTGCCCACCGGCATGTGTGCCAGCACCAGCGCGGTCAGCAGGCCCCACACCGACACCAGCATCGCCAATGCGGTGAACAGCGACTGCGAATAGAGGAAGTGCGTCAGCACCAGAAAGAAGCCGAGGAAGAACACCACCAGCGCGTCGCGGCGCGCGCGCAGCTCCAGCGTCTTCAGCGACATCAGCACCACCAGCATCGTGACGCCGGCTTCCTTGCCGAACAGGCTCTGCTCGGTCCAGATCGTCAGCACCACGGCGCTGACCAACAACGCCACAATCGGTGCACGGCCGGGCAGCCGCAAGTTGGCCAGCGCGAGATGGGCGCGCCACACCAGCACCAGCGCGCTCAGCGCCACGCACCACCACGGCAGCCGCGCCAGATGCGGCAGCACCGTCCAGCCGATCACGGCCAGCAGGAACAGCGTGTCGCGGGTCTCGCGTGGCAAGTGGCGCCAGCCGGGCCAGCGCGGCAACGAGGTTTCGAGCCAGGCCACGTGGTCAGCCCTCTACCAGAGAGCGAGCGCTTCGAGCGCGGCCCGTCGTTGCCCGTCGCCCTGGCCCGGCAGCAACTCGACCCCGGGAATGCGAAGACCGAACGCCAGCCCGGTCTGCTCGGCCGCCAACGTCCACGCCGCCAGCCGCGACAGGCGGGCTTCGACGTTGGCCAGATTCGTGCTCTCGAAGTCGAGCCACAACTCGCGGCTGGCGCTCTCGCTGGTGTCGCGGCTGACCAGCTCGCCGGTCTTGGCGGCTTTCTTCCAGACGACGCGGCGCATCGCGTCGCCGCGCCGGTAGCTGCGCACGCCGTCGAACTCGCCGCCGTCGGTGGCCCGGGTGTTGCGCGAGGTTCCCGGTACGGCCTGGGTGGCAGGCAGCGGCGCCGGGGGCACCTCGGGCTGCGGATACACCAGCACCTGGGCGGCCGGCCGCCAGACGGTCCACGCGCGGAACAGGCCGAGCGGAAAGCGGGTCTCCGCCATCAGCGCCGGCACGCGCACGAGGCCTCGCTTGGCCGGCGCGAAGCGCACTCGCGCGGCGGCACTGCCCAATGCCGGCACATCGCACCAGGCAAAGCGCAGCGGCCGCGCGCGGCTCACTGCCAGGCCGATGCCGTGGCGGGCGGTGCCCGGGCTGGTGAGCACGACTTCGACCTCGGCGCTGTCGCCGAGGAACATCGCTGCCGGCGGTTTGACGCGCAGCGTCAGCCCGCGCAACGTGCCGTGGGTCAGATGCATCGACACCAGCGCGCTGCCGGCCAGCAGAAAGGTCAGCAGATAACCCAGGTTGAGCTGGTAATTGATCGACGCCACCAGCATCAGCACCAGCGTGAAGGCAAACGCGAAGCCGGCCTTGGTGGGAACGATGTAGATGTTGCCCTGCGTCAGCGTGTGGGTGTCGCTGACGGGCAGGCGGTTCTCGAACCAGCCGCGAATACGCTCCGCGAACATCACGGCCCCCTAGGCGCTCACGGCAGCGCGACCGACTCCAGCATCGCGCGCACTTGTTCGACGCGCCCGCGGCCGGCGCCCGCCACCGGCACCAGGCGATGCGCGACGGTCTGCGTCGCCACGGCCTGCAGGTCGTCGGGCGCCACGTAGTCGCGCCGCGCCATCAAGGCACGGGCGCGCGCCGCACGCAACCAGGCGATGCCGGCGCGCGGGCTCAAGCCCTCGACGAACCACTGGCCCGAGCGGGTGGCGGCGATCAGCGCCTGCAGATAGTCGAGCAGGGCATCGGCGGCATGCACTCCATGCACCAGGGCTTGTGCGGACATCAGCAGTTCCGGCGTCATCACCGGCTGCAGACGCGCAATCGCATCACGGCGGTCGACGCCGGCGAGCAACGCCCGCTCGGAGGCGCGATCGGGATAACCGAGCGTGATGCACATCAGGAAGCGGTCGAGCTGCGACTCCGGCAGCGGATAGGTGCCGAGCTGGTCGACCGGATTCTGCGTGGCGATCACGAAGAACGGCTTGGGCAGTGCACGCGTTTCGCTTTCCACCGTCACCTGGTGCTCTTCCATCGCCTCGAGCAGCGCGCTTTGCGTCTTCGGGCCGGCGCGGTTGATCTCGTCGGCCAGCAGCACCTGGGCGAACACCGGGCCCGGGTGGAACACGAACGCCTCCTTGCTGCGCTCGTAGACGCTGACCCCCACGAGATCCGACGGCATCAGGTCGGCAGTGAACTGCACGCGCGAGAACTTCAGGCCGAGCGACACCGCCAGCGCATGCGCCAGCGTGGTCTTGCCGACGCCGGGCACGTCTTCGATCAGCAGGTGACCGCCGGCCAGCAGGCAGGCCACGCAGTCCTCGATCTGCGGGCGCTTGCCGACGATGATCGTGCTAATCTGGTCCACCAACGCCGCGACTTGGCGGGTGACGTCGTTGTTGTCAGCCATGCGCGGCACCTTAACCGAAAACCCCAGGTACCCCGAATGACCACGCTCGTGTTCAGCCACCCCGAGTGCCGTTTGCACGATATGGGTCGAGGCCACCCGGAGTGCGGCGCGCGGCTCGATGCCATCACCGACCACCTGCGCGCCACTGGGCTCGACGTCGCGCTCACCTATCGCGAGGCGCCGCTGGTGGACGCCGAGGCGTTGCGCCGGGCGCATACCGCGGGCTACGTGGCAGAGGTCGATGCCGTGCTGTCGGACCTCGAAACGAGCGGCGACCACCACGCGTTCGACCCCGACACCATTGCCGGCGCCCACACGCGGCGCGCCGTGCAGCGCGCCGCGGGCGCCGCTGTGGCAGCCACCGAGGCGGTGGTGCGCGGCGAGGCCAAGGCCGCCTTTTGCGCCGTGCGGCCGCCCGGCCACCACGCGACGCGCGACACCGCGATGGGCTTTTGCTTCTACAACAACGTGGCGGTGGCGGCGCGCCATGCGCTCGACGTGCTCGGCCTGAAACGGGTGGCGATCATCGACTTCGACGTGCACCACGGCAACGGCACCGAAGACATCGTCGCCGGCGACGAGCGCATCCTGATGGCGAGCTTCTTCCAGCACCCGCTGTACCCGGGCAGCGGCACCGTGCCCAAGGGCACCAACATGATCAACCTGCCGGTGCGGCCCTACACCCGCGGCCCCGAGATCCGCGACCTCATCGAAGCCAACTGGATGCCGCGGCTCGAGGCCTTCGCGCCCGAGATGGTGTTCCTGTCGGCGGGCTTCGACGCCCACCGTGAAGACGAGCTCGGCCAGCTCGGCCTGGTGGAGGCCGACTACGAGTGGATCACCCGGCGCATCAAGGAGCTGGCCGACCGCCACGCGCAGGGCCGCATCGTGTCGTGCCTGGAGGGCGGCTACAACCTGGGCGCGCTGGCGCGCAGCGTGGCGAGCCACCTGCGTGTGCTGGCCGAGGTGTAGTTGCTCGCCAGTGCCGCGTTGATCGACCTCGCACCGCCCTGCAGGCTCGGCCATGCGTGCCGGTGAAACGCTGTCGAAGGTCTGGGAGTCGCTGACCCGGCCCACCGCGCTCGCCGAATTGGGCGTGCTGGTCGCCTGCGTGGCGATCGCCTGGGCCGTGGTGCACCTGCTGCGCCGGCGCGCGCCCGAGGGCGTTTGGTTCGGCACCCGTGGCATCGACGGCGTGCTGTTTCCGCTGCTGGCGTGGGCCTTGCTGTTCGGTGCGCGTGCGGGCCTGAAGCAGGTGATGCCGATCGGCCTGCTGCACCTGGCGGTGCCGCTGTTCGCGAGCCTGGCGATCATCCGCGCTCTGGCACGTGTGCTGGGGGTGGCGTTCCCCAACTCGCTGGCCGTGCGGGCGTTCGCCCGCACGTTGTCGTGGCTGGTGTGGCTGGGCCTGGTGCTGTGGGTCACCGACCTGCTGCCGCTGATGATCGAGGCGATGGAGGAGCTGCAGTGGCGGATCGGCGGCAGCAACGTCACGCTGCTGGCCATCCTCCAAGGCGCCCTGACGGCGCTGGCTGCGCTGGTCGCCGTGTTGTGGCTGTCGGCGGTGCTCGAGTCGCGGCTGATGCGTGCCACGCGCATCAACGTGTCGGTGCGCAAGATCGCCGCCAACGCGACGCGCGCGCTGCTGCTGCTGGTCGGTTTGCTGGTGGCGTTGTCGGCCGCCGGCATCCCGCTCACCGCGCTGTCGGTGCTCGGCGGCGCCGTCGGCGTCGGCATCGGCTTCGGCCTGCAAAAGCTGGCCGCCAACTACGTGTCGGGCTTCGTGATCCTGGCCGAGCGCAGCCTGCGCATCGGCGACATCGTCAAGGTCGACGGATTCGAAGGAAAGATCACCGACATCACCACCCGCTACACCGTCGTGCGTGCAGGCAACGGCCGCGAATCGCTGGTACCCAACGAGATGTTCATCACCCAGCGCGTCGAGAACCTGAGCTTCTCCGACACCCAGGTGGCCGTGTCCACCACGGTGCAGGTGGCCTACGGCACCGACCTCGACGCGCTGCTGCCGCCACTGCGCGCAGCGGTGCAGGCAGTGCCGCGCGTCCTGCCCGAGCCGGCATGCGCCGTGACCTTGTCGAGTTTCGCGGCAGACGGGCTCGAGCTGACGATCGGCTTCTGGATCGGCGACGTCGCCAATGGCGAAGGCAACGTGCGCAGCGATGTCAACTTCGCGGTGTTGCGCTGCCTGAATGAGCAGGGTGTCGAGATCCCGTTCCCGCAACGGGTGGTGCGCCAGGCCTGAGCCGGACGAACCATCCGTGGTTTCTTGCCGCCGCAAGCAGCCCGCCGACATCGGCCGAAGCCGTCTGCAACCAGACGTGACTTGCTGACTCTCCAGTCCAGCACCGCGAGGCCGAAAATCCAGGCAACCGAGGAAGGGCGGGTTAAGGGTGAGCCGATCCATCACGCCCGGGCTCGATGCCCGGGCGGCAAAACCAAATCGCGGGATGACGGTGGTAGAACTGACCACCGCGCTGTGCATCGTCGGTGTGCTACTGGCGATCTGCTTGCCGGCCTACCAGAACTACCGCGAACGCATCCGCATCGACCAGGCCAAGCACGACATCACGGTCATGTCGGGCATCGTCGCGAACTTTCGCCAAGACCAGCGCGCCTATCCTGACAGCCTGAACGACGCCGGGCTGGGCGGCATGCGCGATCCGTGGGGCAACCCCTACGGCTACCTCAACCTCGGTGATCGCAACGCACGTGGCCACGCGCGCAAGGACCATTCGCTGGTGCCGATCAACACCGATTTCGATCTCTACAGCATGGGGCCCGACGGCCGCAGTGCGCCACCGCTGACCGCCCGACACAGCCGCGACGACATCGTGCGCGCCAACGACGGCGCGTTCATCGGCGTGGCGGCGGACTATTGAGCCAGCCATGCGCAGCCGCTGGGCAGCGACACCCCTGACAGCAGGCGGCCGATGAAGATCCAGGGCACCTTCCTGGCCAGCCGCGCCGGGCGCCGTATCTTCTGGACGCTGTTGCTCGCAGCGGCGGCTCCGATCGCGCTGTTCGGCGTGGCCATGCACACGATGTTGTCCGCGCAGTTCGAGTCGCAGACGATCCGCCAGCAGGTGCAACTGACCAAGTTCGCCGGCATGGGCGTGCTCGACCGCTTGCTGGTCGCGCGCACGGCGCTGGACATCGTCGCGCGCACCGGCCGGGTCGACGCCGACGCCAAGGGCGACAGCCGCAGCGGCCGCGTGTTGCTGGAAGTGGCGCAACTCGACTCGCAGGGCAACACGCTCGCGGGCAGTTCAGCCTTGGCGCGACGTTGGCGCGATCGTGTGTCGGCGCGGCAGGCCCAGCGGGACAGCGACGCCGCGACCCTGTTGCTCGGCGCCGAGCAGCCACTCATGGGCGCCCGCCCGGTGCTCCTGGTGTTGCCCGACGAGAAGCGTCGCGACCATGTCTGGATCGCCGAGGCCGACCCTGCATTCCTGTTCGGCGAGTTGCCCACCGACACCAGTGGCGCGCGCATCTGCGTCTTCGACGCACCCGGTCGTCCGGTGTTCTGCCCCGGCTGGACGGCGGACAGTGAGCAGGCATTGCGGCCCGGCGCGCGCGATGACGGCGCAGCGGATACGCACTGGAGTCTGTTCCTGCGCTCGGACTTCGGCATCGACGACTGGACCCTGGTTTCGATGGAGGCGCCAGCCAGCGGCACGCCGGGTGCAGCACCACTCGCGCAAATGTCGGCCTTGGTGGCGGTCGCCACGCTACTGTTCGTCGGCTTGCTGGGCCTGATCCAGGTGCGCCGCACGATGGTGCCGCTGGAACGGCTGATTGCCGGCACGCGTCGCCTGTCCGAACACGACTACAGCGCACGGGTGGCGCTGCGTCCCGGCGACGAATTCGGCGAGCTGGCAGGCTCGTTCAACCACATGGCCGAGCGCATTGGCCACCAGATGCAGGCGTTGCGCGTGCAGTCGTCGATCGACCACGAGATCCTCAACGGCTTGAACGTGGCGCGTGTGCTGCAGCGCGTCGCGCAACGCCTCGAGCAGGTGTTGCCCGGTGCCACCGTTTGCATCGTCGAGTTCGACCGTACGTCGCGACTGCTGGCACGCGCGCACAGCGCCGACACCCCCATGTCCATCGTCGGCACTCCGCCCTCCGTTGCGCTGTGGTTGGCGCAACTGCCGGCTGACGAAACCGTGCTGTGCGACGAGCCGCCGCCATGGTTGCTCGGGCTCATGCGGCGTCCGTCGCGCGGGTTATGGATGCGTTGCGCCAAAGCCGGCAACGAGGTGCTGGGGTTGCTGGTCATCGGCACCGACGGCCGCTCGCTCGACGACGACACCCGGCGCGAGATCGTCGAGTTGTGTGACCGCGTGTCGGTCACGCTGTCGAGCGCCGATCGCGAGCGGCGCCTCGTGGAACGCGCCACACACGACAGCCTGACGGGTCTCGCCAATCGAGCCGGCCTGTACGAATCGCTCGAGGGCCGATTGGCAGAAGATCCGCCGACGCCGTTCAGCGTGCTGTTCGTCGATCTGGATCGCTTCAAGGAAGTCAACGATTCGCTGGGCCACGAGGTCGGCGACGAGTTGCTGCGCGCCGTCGCCCGGCGCCTGCAGCACTGTGTGCCGGCCGGCACGCTGGTGGCG
>DATDJF010000010.1:0-14232 GCA_036520715.1 Burkholderiaceae bacterium
TGGGCGATGCCGAGCACCAACGCGGCCTTGCTGAAGCTGCCCAGCTCGGTGACGTGAACGAAGTATTCGAGCTGTCTGAGGTTCACGGCATGAGGCCCGCTGCGCGGCCAACTGCGCTGCCAACGAAAACGCCATGCTCCGTCAAGCAGCATGGCGTTGGGGGGTGCTGGCGGAGTCGGAGGGATTCGAACCCTCGATGCGCTTTTGGCACATACTCCCTTAGCAGGGGAGCACCTTCGGCCACTCGGTCACGACTCCTGGCAGGCGTCGATTCTAGCCCAGCCCGGCCGTCCGATCAGGCCAGGCCGTCGGGCGCATCGAGGCCGAAGGCCCGGTGCAGCGCGCGCACCGCAAGCTCCATGTACTTCTCGTCGATGACCACCGAGGTCTTGATCTCGCTGGTCGTGATCATCTGGATGTTGATGCCCTCTTCCCACAGCGTGCGGAACATCGTGCTGGCCACGCCGACATGGCTCTTCATGCCGATGCCGACGATCGACACCTTGCAGATGCGTGCGTCGCCGCTCACCTCGCCGGCGCCGAGCGCCGGGCCGACCTGGGTCTTGAGCAGGTCCATCGTGCGCGCGTAGTCGTTGCGGTGCACGGTGAACGAGAAGTCGGTCTTGCCGTCGTGGCTGACGTTCTGCACGATGACGTCGACGTCGATGTTGGCATCGGCCACCGCGCTGAGGATCTGATACGCGATGCCCGGCTTGTCGGGCACACGCATCAGCGTGACCTTGGCCTCGTCGCGGTTGAAGGCGATGCCCGAGACAACGGCTTGTTCCATTTTCAGGTCTTCCTCGAACGTGATCAGCGTGCCCGACGCGGCCTCCTCGGCCAGCGGGATGTCCCACGGCGTGAAGCTGGAGAGCACGCGCAGCGGCACGCGGTACTTGCCGGCGAACTCCACCGATCGGATCTGCAGCACCTTGCTGCCCAGGCTCGCCATCTCGAGCATCTCTTCGAAGCTCACGGTGGTGAGGCGCCGCGCCTCGGGCACGATGCGCGGGTCGGTGGTGTAGACGCCGTCGACGTCGGTGTAGATCAGGCACTCGGTGGCCTTCATCGCCGCCGCCACGGCCACCGCCGAGGTGTCAGAGCCGCCGCGCCCGAGCGTGGTGATGTGTCCGTCGCCGTCGATGCCCTGAAAGCCCGTGATGATCACCACCTTGCCGGCGGCGAGGTCGGCGCGCACCTTGACATCGTCGATGCGTTCGATGCGCGCCTTGGTGAACGCGCTGTCGGTCTGGATCGGCACCTGCCAGCCCGTGTAGCTCACCGCCTGCATGCCTTCGGCCTGCAGCGCCAGCGACAGCAGGCCCACCGACACCTGCTCGCCGGTGGCCGCGATCATGTCGAGTTCGCGCATGCTCTGCGCGGTCTCCTTGGCCGGCGCCACTTCCTTGGCCAGACCGAGCAGCCGATTGGTCTCGCCGCTCATCGCCGACGGCACCACCACCAGTTGATGGCCGGCGTGCACCCATTTGGCCACGCGCTTGGCCACGTTGCGAATGCGCTCGGTCGAGCCCATCGAGGTGCCGCCGTACTTGTGGACGATCAATGCCATGGTGGTGGATCACGAGCGGTGCCGTGCGATCGGCCGCGCGGCGCTCCCGGCGCAGGTGCCGGGGGTAACGAAGAGCCGGCGATTTTAGCCGCCGGCGTCTGCGCGCCCGCCGCGGCGCGCGGGCGGCGCAGGGCACCAGCGCAGCGCCACGGTCGATCGGCGGCCCGCCGACGGCAGGCACACGCGCGCGTCGAGCCCGAGGCCGGGCACGAACACCAGCTGCGAGCCCGCGTACACCAGCGGGCCATCGCGCTGCGACGGCGGGATTCCGGCGGCCTGGTATTGCTTCTTCAGGCTGCGTGGCGTGCTGCGCGGCGCGGCCTGCCATTGCTCACCGCCACAACGCACCAGCAGCCGGCACACCTTCAACAACTGCGGCGGCACGCCACCGCTGCCGACCCGCGTGACCTCGATGGCACCTTGCCAGTGCGGCACTTCATGCACGCCGGGCTGCGACAGGTCGATCGACTCCGGCGCAGGCGCGTCGCCGTGGTGGCGCGTCGCGCGCTTTGCCGTCAGAGCCAGGTGGCCGCGGTAGAGCGCCAGTTCGATCGCCGCGTCGACCGGCCAGCGCGCATGGCTGGCATCGGGCAGTTGCGTCAACAGGCGCTCGAGCAGCGTTTCCGGCGCGCCGCGCCCAAGACCCGCGTGAAGCCAGGCGCGCAGCGTGTTGGCCCGGCGCGCCGCGCTCAGCGCGCGCCAGCGCGACGCGTCGAGCCGCCCGGCGGCATCGACCACCCCGGCCAGGTCGTGCACCGCCACCTCATCGAGCAACGCCTGCGCTTCGCCGGCGCGGTGGGCCACCGCGGCGAGTGCGACCTCGGCATCGCCGAAGGCCCGCGTCAGTGGAGCCCACACCTGCTCACGCAAGCGGCTGCGCGCAAACCTCGCATCGGCATTGGAGGCGTCGTCGACGAAGCGCAACCGGTGCGCGCGCAGGTACGACTCGATGGCCTCGCGCGGCGTGTCGAGCCAGGGGCGCAGCCACCACACGCCCTCGCGCTGCACGGCGCGCGGCATGGCAGCCAGCCCGGCGGGCCCGCCGCCGCGCAGCGCCTGCAGCAGCACCGTCTCGGCCTGGTCGCGCCGGTGGTGAGCC
The DNA here is from genome assembly GCA_036520715.1 of Burkholderiaceae bacterium. Taxonomy (GTDB): domain Bacteria; phylum Pseudomonadota; class Gammaproteobacteria; order Burkholderiales; family Burkholderiaceae_C; genus JAEUPI01. The sequence goes on from DATDJF010000010.1 coordinate 2,670, forward strand.
AGCAAGACGGTGTCGAGCCCTTCGGCGCGCGCCATGCGCGCGAGCCCGGCGCGGCGCTCGCGCCGCGCCCACGCTTCGACGCTCTCGCCGCGGGCTGGCTTGCCTGACAATCGAGTGGACACCAGGCGCACCGGCAAGCCGGCTTTGCGCCAGCGGGCGACCTGCTTGCCGGCAGACTCGAGCCAGGCGTCGGCCTCGGGCATCAGGCCGTGGTGCACGTGCAGCGCCACCACCTCGATGCCGAGCGCCTGGGCGGCACGCGCGGTGGCGTGCAGCAGCGCGGTGGAGTCGCGGCCGGCGCTGTAGGCCACCGCCACGCGCGCCGCACCACCGGCTCCGTGCGCCGCAGTGGCGCCCGTGTCCGCCCGGCGCGTCACGGCCGTCGAGCGCTCAGCGCTCCTTGGTGTCGCTGAAGCGGCCGTACGCCATCAGCCGCTCGTAGCGGCGTTTCAGCAGGGCCTTGGTGTCGAGATCGGCCACCTGGCGCAGCGCATCGGCCAGGCCGCGCTTCAATTGCGCGCTCATGTGCTTGGCATCGCGGTGCGCGCCGCCCACCGGCTCGTTGACGATCTTGTCGATCACGCCCAGCGCCTTGAGGCGGTGCGCCGTGATGCCCAGCGCCTCGGCGGCGTCGGACGCGCGCTCGGCGGTCTTCCACAGGATCGACGCGCAGCCCTCGGGCGAGATGACCGAGTAGATGGAGAACTGCAGCATCACCACCTGGTCGGCCACGCTGATGGCCAACGCACCGCCGGAGCCGCCCTCGCCGATGATGGTGGTGATGATCGGCACCTCGAGCTGGCTCATCTCGTAGATGCAACGGCCGATCGCCTCGGACTGGCCGCGCTCTTCGGCGCCGATGCCCGGATAGGCACCGGGCGTGTCGACGAAGGTGAAGATCGGCAGACCGAACTTCTCGGCCGTCTTCATCAGGCGCAGCGCCTTGCGGTAGCCCTCGGGCCGAGGCATGCCGAAGTTGCGCAGGCCGCGCTCCTTGGTGTCGCGCCCCTTCTGGTGGCCGATCAGCATGCACGACTGGCCGTTGAAGCGCGCCAGCCCGCCGACGATCGACGCATCGTCGGCGAACGTGCGGTCGCCGTGCAGCTCGACGAAGTCGGTGAAGATCTCGTTGGCATAGTCCAGCGTGTAGGGCCGCTGCGGGTGGCGCGCGATCTGCGTCACCTGCCACGGCGTGAGGCTGGAGTAGATGTCCTTGGTGAGCTGCAGGCTCTTCTTGTCGAGCCGGTCGATCTCCTCGGAGATGTCGACCGCCGATTCGTTTTGAACGTAGCGCAGCTCTTCGATCTTGGTTTCGAGCTCGGCGATCGGCTGCTCGAATTCGAGGAAGTGTCGTTTGCTCATCGATGGCGGTTCGGGCTCGTTGGCGCGAGTGTCGCGCGGGGGCCGCTTGCAAGCGGGCTGGGGCGCCCGGGGTGGACGGCCGACACAGCGAGCTTCACGGCCTTCAATAGTCCACGGGCAGCGGGTCGAGGCTGCGCCAAATGTACCACGTGGCTACCGAACGAAAAGGGGTCCAGGCCTCGCCGACTTCACGCGCTTCGGCGCGCGAAACAGGCTCGCCGCTGAAGTAGTTGACGCTGATGCCCTTGATCAGGCCGAGGTCGTCGAGCGGCAGCACATCGGGACGCAGCAGGTGGAAGATCAGGAACATCTCGGCCGTCCAGCGGCCGATGCCGCGGATCGCCACCAGCTCGTCGATGATGGCTTCGTCTTCCATCACCTGCCACTGCTTGGGGTGGACGCTGCCGTCTTCGAAGTGGCGCGCCAGGTCGGCCAGGTACTCGCACTTGCGTGTCGACAATCCCGCACCACGCAGCGCCGCGTGGTCGACCTCGAGCACCGCGCTGGGCAGCACGCGGGTCGACGGCCCGCCGATCGCCTCGACGAACTTGCCCCACACCGACTGCGCGGCCTTCACCGAGATCTGCTGGCCGACGATCGAGCGCGCCAAGGTGGTGAAGGCATCGCCTCGGCTCTGCAGCCGGGATTCGCCGAACTTGGGAATCAGCTTGCGCATCACGCGATCGCGCTTGCCCAGGTGGCGGCAGGCATCGTCCCAATACTCGGGTACGGCGAGGGCAACGGCACGCGCGGCCATGATGCAGTGCGCCGGTCGCCTCAGGCCCTGACCCAGGTGGTGCCCTGGGCCGAGTCCTTGAGCACGATGCCCTGCGCGAGCAGCTCGTCGCGAATGCGGTCGGCCTGCGCGAAATCACGCGTTGCCTTCGCCTGCGCACGCGCGGCGATGCGCGACTGAATCGTCGCCTCGTCGAGTGCCACGCCCCCTTGCAGATAAGCACGGGGTTCCTGCTGCAAGAAGCCGAGCGTCGCGGCGAGGTTCCTGGCCAGCGCGGTCAGCGCGCCGTTGTGCGTGCGGTTGGCCTCGCCGGCCAGCTCGAACAACACGGCCAGCGCCGCAGGGGTGTTGAAGTCGTCGTTCATCGCGGCGCGGAACGCCGCCGCCTGCGGCAACGCCCAGTCGAGCGCGGCGTCGCTGGGCGGCACCAACTGCAGCGCCGTGTACAGCCGCGTCAGCGCCGCGCGCGCATCGTCGAGATGGGCGTCGCTGAAGTTGAACGGGCTGCGGTAGTGCGTGCGCAGCATGAAAAACCGCAGCGTCTCGCCGTCGTAGCGCGCGAGCACGTCGCGAATGGTGAAGAAGTTGCCGAGCGACTTCGACATCTTCTCGTTGTCGACGTTGAGAAAGCCGTTGTGCAGCCAGTAGCGCACGAACGGCTTGCCCAATGCGCCCTCGCTCTGCGCGATCTCGTTTTCATGATGCGGGAACTGCAGGTCCATGCCGCCGCCGTGGATGTCGAACACCTCGCCGAGCAGCGCGCAGCTCATCGCCGAGCACTCGATGTGCCAGCCAGGACGCCCCAGGCCATAGCTGCTCGCAAACTGCGCGTCCGCCGGTTCGCTGGGTTTGGCTGCCTTCCAGAGCACGAAGTCGAGCGGATCGTCCTTGCCTTCGGACACCGCCACGCGCTCGCCGGCGCGCAACTCGTCGATCGACTTGCCCGACAGCTTGCCGTAGCCCGGGAACCTGCGCACCGCGAAATTCACGTCGCCGTCGGCCGCGCGGTAGGCCAGGCCCTTGCTCTCCAGCGTGCCGATCAGCGACACCATCTGCGGCACGTAGTCGGTGGCGCGCGGCTCGTGCGTCGGCGGCGCCGCGCCGATGGCGCTGAGGTCGGTGCGCATGGCGGCGATCATCTCGTCGGTGAGTGCGCGGATGGTGATGCCGCGCTCGAGCGCACGCTTGATGATCTTGTCTTCGATGTCGGTGATGTTGCGCACGTACGTGACGCGGTAGCCGAGCGCCAGCAGCCAGCGGTAGACGACGTCGAACGCCATCATCATGCGCGCATGGCCCATGTGGCACAGGTCGTAGATGGTCATGCCGCACACGTACATGCGCACGTGGCCCGGCTCGAGCGGCTCGAAGGGTTCGACGCGGCGCGTCAGTGTGTTGTAGACGTTCAGGCTCATGGGCCCCGATCAGCGGACGCGCTCGTCTCGATACAATCGAGTCCAGTATAGCGGCGCCGCGGTGCTGCAACTGCAACCAATCGCCCTCGTGGAATCCCTTTGGCGCCTCTTCATTGCCGTTGCGCTTGCGCTGGCCGCGACAGCAGCCGCGGCGCAGGAAGCGCGCGAAATCGACAAGCTGTTTCGCAGCGGCGACACCGCGTTGGCGATGCAGCGCGTCGACAAGGCGATTGCCGAGAAGCCGCGCGATGCTGCGCTGCGCTTTCAGCGCGCGGTGATGCTCACCGAGTTGCAGCGCACCAACGATGCGATCGACGCGCTGAACAAGCTGATCGAGGACTTTCCCGACCTGCCCGAGCCGTACAACAACCTCGCGGTGCTGCTGGCGGCCCAGGGGCGCATCGACAGTGCGCGCGGGCTGCTCGAGACGGCGATTCGCCACGATCCCGACTACGCGGTGGCGCACGAGAACCTCGGCGACGTGTTCATCCGGCTGGCGCAGCGCGAGTTCGAGCGGGCCGGCGCGGCCGGCCGCTCCGACGAGGCGCTGCAGCGCAAGCTCAAGCTCACCCGCGATCTGGCCGCCGCCAGCCGGCCGGCCAGGCCGTGATGGTGGCCCGGCCCTTTCATCCAACCCGCTGAACGACACGAGGACGACAAGACGATGACGATCCACGCACGATGGCTGCTGGCCCTGCTGCTCGCCGCGCTCGCCAGCCCTGCCGCACTGGCGCAGAAGGTGAAGCTCGCCACCACCGCAGGCGACATCCTGATCCAGCTCGAAGCCGACAAGGCGCCCAAGACGGTGGCCAACTTCGTGCAGTACGTGAAGGACGACCACTACGACGGCACCATCTTTCACCGCGTGATCGAGAACTTCATGATCCAGGGCGGTGGCATGAAGCCCGACATGAGCGAAAAGGCGACACGCGCACCGATCCCGCTGGAAAGCCGCAACGGCCTGACCAACGTGCGCGGCACGGTCGCGATGGCGCGCACGGCGGTCCCCGACTCGGCGACCTCGCAGTTTTTCATCAACGTCAAGGACAACGCCTTCCTGGACCAGGCCAATTCGCGCGACGGCAACGGCTACGCCGTCTTCGGCAAGGTGGTCGAGGGGATGGATGTCGTCGACAAGATCAAGATGGTACCGACAGCGACATCGGGCCCCCATGCCAACGTGCCGGTCACGCCGATCATCATCCGCAAGGCCACTTTGGAGAGCAGCAAATGACCAAGACGGTCGATCTGACCACCAGCGCGGGCACGATCCGCATCGAGCTCGACGACGCCAAGGCGCCCGCCAGCACCGAGAACTTCCTCGCCTACGTGCGGGCCGGCCACTACGACGGCACGGTGTTCCATCGCGTGATCAAGGGCTTCATGGTGCAAGGCGGCGGCTTCGAGCCCGGCATGAAGCAAAGGCCCACGCGCGCGCCGATCACCAACGAGGCCAACAACGGCCTGAAGAACGCCAAGTACACACTGGCGATGGCCCGCACGTCGGCGCCGCATTCGGCCAGCGCACAGTTCTTCATCAACACGGTCGACAACGACTTCCTCAACTTCAAGTCCGAGTCGCCGCAGGGCTGGGGCTATGCGGTTTTCGGCAAGGTGGCGTCGGGCACCGACGTGGTCGACAAGATCGAAGGCGTGGCCACCGGCCACAAAGGCAGTCACGACGACGTGCCGCTCGAGGACGTGACGATCATCAAGGCGACCGAAGTCGCCTGAGCGACAAGCTCATCGGCGAGTGGCCATGGCAACTGCCACCGCACCGCTGGCGCTGCACCGCTTCGACGCCCCGCCGCACTGGCAGGTGATCGAGCTGCTGTCGGATGTCCACCTGCAGCCCGAGACGCCGCTCACGTTCGATGCCTGGCGCACGCAGATGCTCGGCGGCGATGCCGACGCCATCTTCATTCTGGGCGACCTGTTCGAGGCCTGGGTCGGCGACGACTCGCGGGACGATCCGTTCGAGCACCAGTGCGCCGAGGTGCTGCGCGAAGCCAGCGCATTGCGCACCGTCGCCTTCATGCCCGGCAACCGCGACTTCATGCTCGGCGAGACGATGCTCGCGCACTGTGCCATGCGGTCGCTGCCCGATGCCACCGTGCTGCACGCATTCGGCCGCCGCACCGTGCTGAGCCACGGCGACGCGTTGTGCCTCGAGGACGTCGAGTACCAGCGTTTTCGGGCGATGGTGCACAGCCCGGCATGGCGCGCCGGGGTGATGCAGTTGTCGCTGGCTGAGCGGCGCGAGCGCGCACGCACGATGCGCGATGCCAGCACCGCGCACCAGGCGCAGCGTTCGCCGGCGTTGTGGGCCGACGTCGACGCCGCCGCCGCGCTGCAGCTGCTCGACGCCGCTGGCAGCGACACGCTCATCCACGGCCACACACACCGGCCGGGCCGGGTGACGCTGGCACCCACCGCGGTGCGCCACGTGCTGTCGGACTGGGACTTCGATGGCGACGCGCCGCGCGGCAACGTGATCCGGCTCACGCCGCAGGGCCTGCAGACGACTCCCGCGATCGCACTCGACGCGGAGCGCCTGTGATCAGCGGCTGGCTCGCGCAGCTGCGCGCGCGGCGCGAGCAGCGCATCGTGCAGCGCCGCGCGATCTCCGATGCGTTGTGGTTAGACACCCTCGCGTCGCTGCCGTTTCTGGCGCGCTGGAGCGCTGCCGACCTGGCCGAGCTGCGCCGCCTGAGCAGCCTGTTCCTCGACGAGAAGGAGTTCGCCGGCGCCGGCGGCCTCGAGGTGACCGATGCGATGGCCCTGCGCATCGCGGTGCAAGCCTGCCTGCCGGTGCTGCGGCTGGGCCTCGCGCCGTATCGCAGCTTCGTCGGCATCGTCGTGCACCCCGCCGAGGTGGTGGCACCGCGCGAGGTGGTCGACGACGACGGCGTGGTTCACCGCTACGACGAGGTGCTGGCCGGCGAGGCCATGGAAGGCGGCCCGCTGATGCTGTCGTGGACCGACGTGCGCGACGCCGGCGAGTCGGCCGACTGGGCCTACAACGTGGTGATCCACGAGTTCGCCCACGTGCTCGACATGGCCGAGGGCGGCGCCGACGGCACACCGCCGCTGGCCAGCGCCGGGCAACGCAAGCAGTGGGCAAGCGTGCTCGAAGCCGAGTACGAGACGTTCTGCCAGTGGGTCGACGACGGCCTCGACACCGTGCTCGACCCTTACGGCGCCACCGACATCGGCGAGTTTTTCGCGGTCGCGGTGGAGGCGTTCTTCGTCGCGTCGAACGACATGCGAGCAGAACACCCCGAGCTGTACCGCCTGTTCGCCGGCTACTTTCGACAGGATCCGACAGCGCTCCCAGCCTAAACGGAGACGGGTCGCATCGCGACCCGTCTTTCCTGTTGGCGCGAAGCGCCCTACACCTGGGTGGTTTCGGTCTTCGGCTTGTCGCTCTTGCGCGGCGGCTGGATGTCGAGCAGCACCTCGCCCTTGTCATCGACGTCCACCGTGAGGCGGCCGCCGTCGACCAGGCGGCCGAACAGCAGTTCGTCGGCCAGCGCGCGGCGGATGGTGTCTTGAATCAGCCGCTGCATCGGACGCGCACCCATCATCGGATCGAAGCCCTTCACCGCCAGGTGCTTGCGCAGCGCATCGGTGAACGCGACCTCGACCTTCTTCTCGGCCAGCTGGCCTTCGAGCTGCAGCAGGAACTTGTCGACCACGCGCAGGATGACCTCCTGGTCGAGCGCGCGGAAGCTCACCGTGGCGTCCAGGCGGTTGCGGAACTCGGGCGAGAACAGGCGCTTCAGGTCGGCCATCTCGTCGCCCTGCTCGCGCTTGGTGGTGAAGCCGATCGTCGCCTTCCCCATGGTCTCGGCGCCCGCGTTGGTGGTCATCACGATGATCACGTTGCGGAAGTCGGCCTTGCGCCCGTTGTTGTCGGTCAGCGTGCCGTGGTCCATCACCTGCAGCAGCACGTTGAAGACATCAGGGTGCGCCTTCTCGATCTCGTCCATCAGCAACACCGCGTGCGGCTTCTTGCTGATGGCCTCGGTCAAGAGGCCACCCTGGTCGAAACCCACATAGCCCGGCGGCGCGCCGATCAGCCGGCTCACCGCATGGCGCTCCATGTACTCGCTCATGTCGAAGCGAATCAGCTCGATGCCCAGGATGTAGGCGAGCTGGCGCGCCGCCTCGGTCTTGCCAACGCCGGTGGGTCCGGAGAACAGAAACGAGCCGATCGGCTTTTCGGGCTTGCCCAACCCCGAGCGTGCCATCTTGATGGCCGCTGCGAGAGCCTCGAGGGCTTGATCTTGGCCGAACACCACGCTCTTCAGGTCACGGTCGAGGTTCCTCAGCTTGCTGCGGTCGTCGCTGCTGACGCTGGCCGGCGGGATGCGCGCGATCTTGGCGACGATCTCCTCGACCTCGGACTTGGTGATCGTCTTCTTGCGCTTGGCCACCGGCAGGATGCGTTGCGCCGCGCCGGCCTCGTCGATGACGTCGATGGCCTTGTCGGGCAAGTGGCGGTCGTTGATGTACTTGGCCGACAGTTCGGCGGCCGCCTGCAGAGCACCCAGCGCGTACTTGACGCTGTGGTGGTCTTCGAAGCGAGTCTTCAGGCCCTTGAGGATTTCGATGGTCTGCTCGATCGTGGGCTCGACCACGTCGATCTTCTGGAAACGCCGCGACAGCGCCGCGTCCTTCTCGAAGATGCCGCGGTATTCGGTGAACGTGGTGGCGCCGATGCACTTCATCGCGCCGGTCGAGAGCGCGGGCTTGAGCAGGTTGCTCGCATCGAGCGTGCCGCCCGACGCGGCGCCGGCGCCGATCAGCGTGTGGATCTCGTCGATGAAGAGGATCGCGTGCGGCTGGTCCTTCAGCGACTTCAGCACGCCCTTCAGGCGCTGCTCGAAGTCGCCGCGGTACTTGGTGCCCGCCAGCAGCGCGCCCATGTCGAGCGCGTAGACGGTGGACTGGCCGAGCACCTCGGGCACGTCGTTTTGCGTGATGCGCCAGGCCAGGCCCTCGGCGATGGCCGTCTTGCCGACACCGGCCTCGCCCACCAGCAGCGGGTTGTTCTTGCGGCGGCGGCACAGCACCTGGATCACGCGCTCGACCTCGGCCTCGCGGCCGATCAGCGGGTCGATCTTGCCGTCGCGTGCCAACTGGTTGAGGTTCTGCGTGAACTGGTCGAGCGGCGAGCCCTTGCTGTCGCTGGTCTCTTCCTTCTCGCTTTCGGCGCCGCCCTCGTTGCTCTTGGGCGTTTCGGGCGGATCGCTCTTCTTGATGCCGTGCGCGATGTAGTTCACCACGTCCAGGCGCGTCACGCCCTGCTGGTGCAGGTAGTACACGGCGTGCGAGTCCTTCTCGCCGAAGATCGCCACCAGCACGTTGGCGCCGGTGACCTCTTTCTTGCCCGAGCCGGTGGACTGCACGTGCATGATCGCGCGCTGGATCACGCGCTGGAAGCCCAGCGTCGGCTGCGTGTCGACCTCTTCGGTGCCGCCCACCGTGGGCGTGTTTTCCTTGATGAAGGTGGTCAGGCTCTTGCGAAGGTCCTCGATGTTGGCGGCGCAGGCGCGCAGCACTTCGGCGGCCGACGGGTTATCGAGCAGCGCGAGCAGCAGGTGCTCCACCGTGATGAACTCGTGCCGCTGCTGCCTGGCCTCCACGAAGGCCATGTGCAGACTGACTTCCAACTCTTGCGCAATCATGCAGCCTCCATAATGCACTGCAGCGGGTGTCCTGCGCGGCGCGCCGCCGCCAAGACAAGTTCAACTTTGGTGGCCGCCACGTCCTTGGAGTAGACCCCGCAGACGCCACGGCCCTCGTGGTGGATTTTGAGCATGATTTGCGTGGCCGTCTCGAGGTCACGCTTGAAGGTTTGCTGCAGCACCATGACGACGAACTCCATCGGCGTGTAGTCGTCGTTCAGCATCACCACCTGGAACATGCGCGGCGGCTTGGTCTTCGCCGTCTTGCGCTCGACCACGACCGCACCCTGCCCGTCCGGCCGCGACACGGTCGGCGCTTTGGGTGGCAGTTTCGGGGTCTCGGGAGGCATGACTCATTCTATCGACTTGCCTTTCGCGGCGTGGTCAAGCCCCGATGTTGTGGCGGCGCGCTCCTTGTCAAGCCGTGAAAATAGCGACAGCCGGACGCCTTGTTTCGCCGCTTTCGTTTCGCCAGGGCGACGCCTGAGCGATAGCGCCTGCGGGTCGCACCGTCTTGACACGTTTGGGAACGCCCGCAAAATTTTGGGTGGCGCCCGTGGCCAATATCAAAGATCGATCGTGAGGGAGGCTGACATGCCAATTGGCACAGTCAAGTGGTTCAACAACGCCAAGGGATTCGGGTTCATCGAGCCCGAAGGCGGCGGACCCGACGTTTTCGCGCACTTTTCAGCCATCCGCATGGACGGCTACCGCACGCTCGAGCAAGGCCGCCGCGTGCGCTACGAGTTGGTCGAGGGGCCCAAGGGCTGCCTGGCCCAGGGCATCGAGCCGGTGGCGGAAACCGGCGACACGGCCTGAGCGCTCGCCAGCCGGCGTGGCCGGCGGAGCGATCTGATCAGCGCAGCGCCCCGGCGTCGGCGAGCACCGAGCGTATCAACGCGGCGTTCGAGCGGTCGTCGGATTTGCCGTCCTCCTCGATCTGGCCGGCCCGCTCGAACAGCGGCTGGAACAGCCCGAGCTGGTCGATCGCACCGCGCAGCGTCACGGTGCCCTGCTGGCCGAACGCCACCGCCCAGCTCTCGCGCACCTGATCCCAGAATGCGCGCGTGCGCGCGTAGTAGCGGTCGGCGCCGGCGAAGTCCGCGTCGCGCAGACGCTCGTAGCGCACCACGCCGTATTCACGGCCGACGTGAGGTTTGGCCGCATCGGGCTCGCGCCTGTCGGTGAGCACCGTCTTGAGGTTGTTTTCTTCCTGCACCCAGCCGGTGGGCACCACGGTGTGCCGGTTGGTCCCGGTGAGCACCTGGTAGTCCTTGCGCACGCTCCACTCGCGGCGCGGCAACGGGCGCCAGGTGTCGGCGCTGAGCCAGGTGGAGAAGCTCGCCGTGTGCTGCCAGCGCCCGGTGCTGGCATACCGCGGCGACTCGTCGACCTGGTAGACCGTCTGCAGCCAGACGCCCCGGCGCTCGGCATCGTTCAGGCTGCGGCGCTGCCAGCGGTCGCGACCCCTGTACTCGACGATGGCCTCGGGCTCGTAGCTCCAGTCCTGCCGCCAGTGCTTGGTGATCATCGGCTCGCTCACCGCACCCTCCTTGCCGACGAAGCGCATCTCCAGGATGTGCACGAGGCTCACGAAGCCTGGCCGGTCCTGGTCGACGTAGACCTTTTCGGTCGCCCACGACTGATAAGGCACGGCCGGCCGCTCGGCGCCGAAGCCGACCACCTCGAGGAAGTCGAAAGTGACTCGGTAGCTGCCCGCCATCGCCAGGATCGCCCGGCGGTCGCGCTCCTGTGCGCTCAGGCCGGGCTGTTGCAGCGCTCGCCAGGCAGCGGAAGGCTCGCTGTCGAGCGTCACCGGCGCGCCGCGCGTGGAGCCGCCGCGCGGCTTGGGGTTGTCGGCGTCGAGCGGCCAGGTGAAGGTGTAGCGCGCAGGCGCCGAAGCTGCGGGAGCTGCGGCCGGCTGCGCGAGTGCGCATGCCGCACCGCCCAGCCACAACGCAGCGGCGAACATCGCCAGGAATCGTCTTGTCATGCGGTGATTCTCCGTGCCCCATCGTGCGCCGTGAATGCCCCTTTGTTGCACAAGGCAGCAGCGGGCGCGGCACGACCAAGCGTTTGACCGGGCAGCGCCGCCGCAGCGGGCTTCATAAACTGTCCGCGACGCCGGCGGTTGGACGAGGCGTCGTGCCAAACCGAGGAGCCCAGATGCCCGCGTCGCCCAACGCCCACGTACTCGACAAGTTGATCGGTGCCGAACTGCCTCGTTTCGCATCGATGGCCGACGTGCGCGCGTTCGAAGCCACGGCACCCTACCCGCAGCGGGTGGCAGCGCAAAGCACCTACGAGGCGCTGCAACTCGGCGCCGCGATCGACCCGGCGGCACCGGCGATCCACTT
>DATDJF010000011.1:0-6315 GCA_036520715.1 Burkholderiaceae bacterium
CAGAGCCCCACCGGCGGGCCGCAGGAGATGGTCTACACCATCACCACGCAGGGCCGGCTGTCCGATCCGAAGCAGTTCGAAGAGATCATCGTGCGCGGCAACCCCGACGGCAGCACGCTGCGCCTGAAAGACGTGGCCCGCGTCGAGCTCGGCTCGAAGGACTACGACTTCATCGGCCGCGTCAACGGCAAGGCGGCCACGCTGGTGGGCATCTTCCTGCAGCCCGGCGCCAACGCGCTCAACGTGGCCAAGGAGGTCGACCGCACGGTCGACAACCTGAGCAAGGGCTTCCCCAAGGGCATCGTCCACTCGGTGGTGTACGACACCACGCGCTTCGTCAAGGTGTCGATCGAGGAAGTGGCGATCACGCTGGCCGAGGCGATGATCCTGGTGATCCTGGTGGTGTACCTGTTCCTGCAGAACTGGCGCGCCACGTTCATTCCGCTGGTCGCGGTGCCGGTGTCGCTGATCGGTACGCTGGCCGGGCTGTTGCTGCTCGGCTATTCGATCAACACGCTCACGCTGTTCGGCATGGTGCTGTCGATCGGCATCGTGGTCGACGACGCCATCGTCGTGCTCGAGAACGTCGAGCGCATCATGCACGAGGAAAAGATGGCCGCGCGCGAGGCGGCGATCAAGGCGATGCGCGAGGTCTCGGGCCCGGTGATCGCGATCGTGCTGGTCTTGTGCGCGGTGTTCGTGCCGATCGCCTTCCTCGGCGGGCTCACCGGCGAGCTGTACCGGCAGTTCGCGGTGACGATCTCGATCTCGGTGGTCATCTCGGGCATCACCGCGCTCACGCTCACGCCGAGCCTGTGCGTGCTGCTGCTCAAACGCGAGCACAAGCAGCCCGGGCGCTTCTTCCAGGCCTTCAACCGCTTCTTCACCAGTGTCACCCACCGCTACGTGGGTGGCGTCGGCTTCATGGTGCGGCGTGCCGGCATCGGCCTGCTGCTGTTCGCCGGCATGGTGGCGCTGGCCGTCGGGCTGTGGCGCATCACGCCGGGCTCGCTGGTGCCCGACGAAGACCAGGGCTTCTACATCTCGGCGGTGATCCTGCCCGACGGCGCCTCGCTGCAGCGCACCGACGAGGTGGTGGGCGAGATCATCAAGATCATCAAGAGCAACCCCTACAACCTCGACGCGATCGCCTTCACCGGGTTCGACTTCCTCGGCGGCGGCTATCGCAACAACGCGGCGACGATCTTCGTCACGCAGAAGCACTGGAACGAACGGCCGGTGCCGGTGCAGGCGCTGGTGGGCGAGCTGTTCATGAAGACCGGCCACATCAAGGAGGCGCTGGTGCTGGCGTTCAACCCGCCGCCGATCTTCGGCCTCGGCGTCGCGGGTGGCTTCGAGCTGTACCTGCAGAACCGCGGCGAGGGCGGCGCCAAGCGGCTGGCCGAGGTGTCGCAGCAGTTCATGGGGGCGGCGTCACAGAGCAAGGTGTTGGCCGGCGTGCAGACGCTGTGGCGCGCCAGCACGCCGCAGCTGTACGTGGACGTCGATCGCGAGCGCGCCAAGGCACTCGGCGTGCCGGTGGACGAGCTGTTCAACACGCTGTCGGCCACGCTCGGCAGCTACTACGTCAACGACTTCAACAAGTACGGCCGCACCTGGCAGGTGCTGATGTCGGCCGAGAGCGGCTTTCGCAAGAGCCCGGACGACGTGGGCCGCATGTGGGTGCGCTCCAACTCCGGCGACATGGTGCCGGTGTCGGCGCTGGCCACGGTGAAGTTTTCATCAGGCCCCGAGATGCTCGACCGTTTCAACAACCTGCCGGCGGTGAAGATGTTCGGCCAGGCCGCGCCGGGCGTGAGCTCGGGCCAGGCCATCGCCGAGGCCGAGCGCATCGCGCGCCAGGTGCTGCCGCCGGACTTCAGCTTCGACTGGGGCGGTGCGTCGTACCAGGAGAAGCGCAGCACGGGCACTTCGGGCCTGGCGCTGTTGCTCGGTGCGCTGATGGTGTTCCTGATCCTGTCGGCGCAATACGAGAAGTGGTCGCTGCCGTTGAGCGTGCTGCTGGCGCTGCCGTTCGGCACCTTCGGCGCGCTGGCCGCGGTGTGGATGCGCGACATGACGAATGACGTGTACTTCCAGATCGGCCTGGTCACGCTGCTGGGCCTGGCGGCGAAGAACGCGATCCTGATCGTCGAGTACGCATCGCTCAAGCACCACGAGGGCATCAGCGCATCGGCCGCCGCGCTGGAGGCGGCACGGCTGCGCTTCCGGCCGATCATCATGACCTCGCTGGCGTTCATCCTCGGTGTGCTGCCGCTGGCGTATTCGTCCGGGGCCGGCGCCGCGGCTCGGCGCTCGGTGGGCACCGGCGTGATGGGCGGCATGCTGGCCGCCACCTTCCTGGCGATCTTCTTCGTGCCGATGTTCTTCAAGATCATCACCACGCGCCGCTTGCGCGAGCAACGCAGCACCGAGGAGATGCAGGCCGAAGCCCAGCGTGCGCTGGCGCACGCCGCCGCGAGCGGCGCGCTGCAGCACCCGCACCGCAGCGGCCCCACCGGCCCGGCGGCCGACGTGAAAGGAGAACCGGCGTGACGCGCCTGCATGCACTCACCACCCTCGCGCTGATCGCGGCCGTGTTGGCCGGCTGCGCCGTGCCGCCGGCCGAGAAGCACGAAACGCCGGCGCTCGAGCTGCCGGCAGGCGCTGCGCTGCCCGAGGTGCCCACCGATTGGTGGAAGAACTTCGGCGACGCCAGGCTCGACGCGCTGGTCGACGAGGCGCTGGCCAACAACCGCGACCTCGCGCGCGCGATGGCGCGCATCGACGAGTCGCGTGCGGCGTTGCGAGCGGCGCGCGCCAACCAGCAGCCAAGCGTCGACGCCAACGTGTCGGCGACGCGCCAGCGCTTCGGGCCCAATGCGCCGTTGACGGTGGGCGGCGGCGAGCTGACGTTCAACGACTTTCGCGCCAACCTGAGCGTGGCCTACGAGCTGGATCTGTGGGCACGCGCCGCCAACCTGAGCGCGGCGGCGCGCGACGAGCTGCTGGCCACCGAGTACGCGCGCGACACGCTGCGCACGGCGCTGGCCGCGCAGGTGGTGCAGTCGTACGCGACGTTGCAGTCGCTCGACTCGCAGGTGGTGCTGTACGGGCAGACGGTGCAGCAGCAACGCGACAGCGTGAGACTGCAACGCCTGCGCTTCGACGCCGGCGACATCTCCGAGCTCGACATGCAGCAGCTCGATGCCGAGCTGATCGACAACGAGGCGCAGCTGCCCAAGCTCGACCGCGCGCGCGGCGACGCCGAGCGTGCGCTGGCACTCGTGCTCGGCCGCTCGCCGAAGGCGCTGGTCGAGCAGGGCGTGGCACGTGCCGAGACGCCGACCTTGCGCGCCAGCGGCGTGCCCGAGGGCTTGCCGTCGGACCTGCTGCTGCGCCGCCCCGACGTGCAGGCGGCCGAAGCGCGGCTGCGTGCGGCCGGGGCGCGCATCGACGCCGCGCGTGCGGCGTACTTTCCGGGCATCACGTTGACCGCGGCCTACGGTGTCAACAGCTCGCAGCTGTCCAACCTGTTCGACGGCCCGTCGATCGCGTGGAACATCGGGGCCGCGCTGACGCAGCCGATCTGGGACGGCGGGCGCATCGGCGCGCAGTACGACGCCACCAAGGCTCTGCAACGGCAGATCGAGCTCGACTACCGCGACAGCGTGGTGGTGGCGTTCAAGGAGGTGCGCGATGCGCTGGGCGCCTATGGCGAGGCCAGTAGCACGCTGCAAAGCGGCCAGCGGCGCGCGCAGGCGCTGCAACGCGCAGCCGCGCTGACGCGGCTGCGCTACGACGGCGGCGAATCGAGCCGCCTGGACGTGATCAACGCCGACCGGCTGGCGCTCACCGCGCAGGCGCAGAACGCCGACGCCGCACGCGCGCTCACCAGCGCGCAGGCCAACGTGTTCCGCGCCCTCGGCGGCGGCTGGAAGCCGCCGTCGAACAACTGAGGCCGAGCACTAGCTCGCGAACACGTCCTTGTACGACAGGTAGGCCGACAGCAGCATCACCGGCAGCAGCACCAGCCAGCCCAGCGCCAGCGGGATCGACGCGATGATCGACGCCACGATGTAGAGCAGGCCCCACAGCAGGAACGGCACGATGTTCTTCAGGCTGGCGGCGAAGCTCAGCCGCATCGCATCGACCGGGGCCACGCCGCGCAGCGCCACCAGCGGCGGCGCGAACCACAGCGCCATCGTCACCAGCGTGATCATCACGAGCCCGACCAGCACCGCCAGCAGGCTGACGCCCACGCCGGCGATCACGCTCGAAGCGCTGCCGGCGGCGCCACCGGCCGCCATGCCCAAGGCGCCGCCGAGGCCGAGGGCACCCATCACCAGGAAGGTCACCACCATCATCCCGAGGAACAGCGCACCGACGACGATCAGCGGCACCAGGCGCTCGCCCTTGAAGGCCACGAACAGGTCGCCCGCTTCCAGGGTGCCGCCTTCCTCGAACTTTTTCGCAGTGATCATCCAGCTGCCCACGAACACCGGCAGCAGCAGCGGCGACGCCAGCTGGCCGATGACGGGAATGAACGCCAGCACCAGCATGATGATCAACAGGATCAGCCCCAGCACGACCCACATCACGGCGTTCTTGGTGAACATCGCCCAGGCATCGGTCCACCACGAGACGCCATGACCGCCGTCCACGGCGCGCGGCTCGTTGGGCCCGGTGCTCGTTGTGATGGCTCCATCCATGGCCTGCCCTCCTGCTTGTCGTGGCGGCGGGTTGCCGCGGCGCGCATTGTGCGCCGCCATGCCGGGTACGGCCAGTGCCTGCGAGGGCGGTGGATGCCCCGGCGGCGCGTGCGCCGGGCAGCGCGGGGCCATACTCGCGCCCCATGAAAGCCATTGCCTACACGCAGACCGGCCCCGCGGCCGAAGTGTTGAAGCTGATCGACCTGCCCACCCCCGAGCCGGGGCCGGGCGAGGTGCGCGTGCGCGTGCGCTGGTCGGGCGTGAACCCGAGCGACGTCAAGTCGCGCGCGGGCTTGCGCACCAAGACGCTGGCGTTCCCGCAGATCGTGCCGCACAGCGACGGCGCCGGCGAAATCGATGCGGTCGGCGCCGGCGTGCCGGGCTCGCGGGTCGGCCAGCGGGTGTGGCTGTGGAACGGCGCCTGGCAGCGCGCGTACGGCACGGCGGCGCAACACATCGTGCTGCCGGCAGCACAGGCGGTGCCGCTGCCAGACGGCGTGGCCGGCGAGGCGGCCGCGTGCCTGGGCATTCCGGCGCTGACCGCACTGCACGCGGTGCTCATCGGCGACGGCGTCGCCGGCAAGCGCGTGCTGGTCACCGGCGGCGCCGGCGCAGTGGGCCACTACGCGGTGCAGTTCGCGCGCCGGCTCGGCGCCGCGCAGGTGGTGGCCACCGTCAGCAGCGCGGCCAAGGCGCAGCTCGCGCGGGCCGCCGGCGCCGAGGCGACCATCGACTACAAGCAGGAGGATGTGGCGGCACGTGCCGCTGCGCTCACCGGCAAGAGCGGCTTCGACCGCATCATCGAGGTCGACGCCGCGGCCAATCTGGCGAGCGACCTCAACCTGCTGGCGCCCGGCGGCGACGTCGCGATCTACGGCAGCGGCGCCGGCGAGATCGTGCTGCCGTTCTTCCCGGCGATCGTGCGCAACGCCACCTTGCGCTGCTTCATCGTCTACAACCTGAGCCCGGCCGACCGTGCCCGCGCGATCGCCACGCTCAACGCGATGCTGGTGCACGGTGGCCTGCAGCACCAGATCGCCGAGCGGCTGCCGTTGGCCGAGTGCGCGCGGGCGCACCAGCTCGTCGAGAGCGGCCGCGCGGTCGGCAACGTGGTGCTCGGCATCGACTGAGCGCTTCGGCGCGATCTGGCCTTAGCATTACGCGGTCGGAGCATGCAATGACAGTGCATTTCGTGATCCTCCCCATGGATGGCGGCCACAGCCACGTCGCGATCAACCCCGGGCTGGTGCGCTGCGTGCAGTCCAAGGGCGACACGCAGGCCGAGCTCTATTTCGACGATCAGCACTGCCTGCTGATCGACAAGACCATGGAGCAGGTGGTGCGCGATCTCGAGATCGCCGGGCGCTAGCGATGCCTGAAGACTATCGCCACACCGAGCCGGTCCAGGTCTACGAAACCTTCGCGCCGCCGCGGCCCGAGGAGGGCGCCGAGCCGCAGTTGCCCGCGCGCACCTGGAAGGAAAATCCGCTGCTGTGGATCGTGGTCGTGGTGGCGGTGTTCATGGCGGTGCCGTTCCTCGCCAGCCTGGGAACGCGCACCTCTGCGGGCGCAGGCGCGCGCAGCGCGCAGGCCGCCAGCGCAC
>DATDJF010000012.1:0-3818 GCA_036520715.1 Burkholderiaceae bacterium
CCCACCAGCAGCACACGCAGCTCGGCGTGTCGCGCCAGCAGCCGCGCCGCCGCCTGCAGCAGCAGATCGAGCCCTTCGTAGGCATAGAACGAGCCGGCGAAGCCGATCACGGTGGCCCCGTGCAGCCCGAGTTGCTGCCGCAGCGCCTCGTCAGCGGGAGTGCCGAAGGCAAACGCCTGTGGATCCACCGCATTGGGGATCACCGTGACCCGGTCGTTCGCGATGCCGCGCGACACGATGTCGGCCCGCAGGCCTTCGCAGATGGTGGTCACCGCATCGGCGCGCCGCAGCGCATGGGATTCCAGCGCACGCGACAGGCGGTAGCGCAGGCTGCCTTCGCGGGTGCGGCCATGGTCGACCGCGGCGTCCTCCCAGGACGCGCGCATCTCGTAGACCACCGGGATGCCGTGGCGCCGGCCCACGCGCAACGCCGGCAACGCATTGAGCACCGGCGAATGGGCGTGGATGATGTCGGGCCGGCGCGAACGCACCAACTGGTGAATGCGCGCCGTGCTGGCGCGCATCTCGTCGAGATAGGAGCCGATCGCCGGCAGGCGCGACAGTGCGCCGGGCTCGAAGGGCGTGCGCTGGAACGTCCAGCCGTCGGCCTGCTCGAAGGGGGCCGCACCGCCGCGCTGGCGCGGCGTCGTCAGATGCTCGGTGTCCCAGCCGAGGGCGCGCTGCTCGCGCAGGATCGCCGCCGTGCGAAAGGTGTAGCCGCTGTGCAGCGGCAACGAGTGATCCAGCACGTGCAGGATGCGCATGGCCCGAGGCCGACTCTAGGCCGGCACCGCCTGGCGCGCCGTGGAGCGCGGCTGCGCGATCGGCGGCGTGACGATCGGCGCGTTGTCGTCGATGCGCCGCAGGAAGGCCTCGAACATGAACAGCGTCCACAGCGGCGCGCTGTAGTCGCGGTGCCCCGACGCATGGTCGCGCACCAGGCGCTCGATGTAACCCGACTCGAAGTAACCTGTCTGCTGTAGCCGCCCGTCGAGCAGCGCGCTGCGCGTGCGCTCGCGCAACGGACCGCGGAACCAGCGTGCCAGCGGCACCGCGAAGCCCATCTTGGGCCGGTACAGCACCTCCCGGCTGAGGTGAGGCTCCATGGTCTTCTTCAACAGCCACTTGCCTTCGCCGCCCTTGACCTTGAACTCGCGCGGCAGGCCTGCCAGCCATTCGACCAGCGGGTGGTCCATCAACGGTTCGCGCACCTCGAGCGCATGCGCCATCGAAGCGCGATCGACCTTGGTGTTGATGTCGCCGACCAGGTAGGTCTTGAGATCGAGGTACTGGATCAGCGACAACGGATCGTCGGTCTGCGCCCGCGCGGCGTGCTCATGGAACGTGTCGACCGCGCGATAGCCGGCGAGCTCGCTCTTCAGCTTGGCACTGAAGAGCGCCGCCCGCATGTCGTCGCGAAAGATCGACATGCTGTGGAAGTACGCCGACGCGGAGTCGCGCGCCAGCGCCTGGAAGGTGGATTTCGCGCGCAGGAAGCGTGGCGCGCGATCGGCCTTCGGGTACAGGTGGCCCAGCGTGCCGAACACGGCGCGGCGCAGCGCCAGCGGCATCAGCGCACGCACACGTTCTTCACCCAGGTGCATCCGGTAGCGGCGATAGCCGCCGAAGCTCTCGTCACCGCCGTCGCCCGACAGCGCCACGGTCACGTGCTTGCGTGCCAGCTGGCACACACGATAGGTGGGGATGGCCGAGCTGTCGGCGTAGGGCTCGTCGTACAGCGCGGCCAGGGTGTCGACCAGATCGAAGTCGTCGCTCTCCACGCGGTCGACGAAATGCCGCGTGCCGTAGCGCTGCGCCACTTCGTCGGCGTAGCGCGACTCGTCGTAGGCCGGATCGTCGAAGGCGATCGAACAGGTGTTCACCGGATCGGGCGACAGGCCCGCCATCACCGACACCACGGCGCTGGAGTCCACGCCGCCCGACAGGAAGGCGCCCAGCGGCACCTCGGAGATCATGCGCAGGCGCACGCTCTCCTTCAGGCGTTCGATCAGCTCGGCCTGCGCATCGGCTGCCGAGATCGGCGCGCCGACGTGGAACCGCACGTCCCAATAGGAACGCGGCTGCGTCGGCGGCGCACCGCGCCGCCAGCACAGCGAATGACCCGGCGCCAGCTTGTGCGCGGCGCTGAACACCGTGCGCGGCTCGGGTACGTAGCCGAGCGCGAAGTAATCTTCCACCGCGCGCGGATCGATCTGCCGGCTCAGATTGCCGTGCACCATCAGCGCCTTCAGCTCCGAGGCGAACACCACCATGCCGTCGGGCAACGTGGCGTAGAACAGCGGCTTCACTCCCAGCCGGTCGCGCGCCATGAACAGCGTCTGTTGCCGCTGGTCCCACAGCACGAACGCAAACATGCCGCGGAAGCGCTTGACGCAATCCTCGCCCCAGGCCTCCCAGGCATGCACGATGACTTCGGTGTCGCTGCGCGTGCGAAACGTGTGGCCGAGCCGCGTGAGCTCCGGAATCAGCTCGCCGTAGTTGTAGATCTCGCCGTTGTAGACCACGACCACCGAGCCGTCCTCGTTGAACAGCGGCTGCTGGCCGGTGGCCAGATCGATGATCGACAGCCGCTTGTGGCCGAGGGCCACGCCGGGAGCGAGATGCACGCCCGTCTCGTCGGGACCGCGATGGTGCTGCACCTCGTTCATGCGCAACAGCAGGCCGCGCTCGATCGACCGCGTGCCTTGCGAATCCCAGATGCCCACGATGCCGCACATATCGGTTTCCTAGCGCGAGGGTGTTTGGCCGCTGCTCAACGAGGCCGGCGCGCAACGGCGCGGCGCTGCGCCGACGGCACCGAGCATTGTGGTGGAGGCAGCGATCCCCTTCGCCCCCACGGGCACAGGGGGCCTCCCACGGCGTGGAATTCTCGACGCCTCGATCGGGGATTGACATCCGAGCCGGGCGCCGGCGGCCGGTGTCGGCCGCGACGGCGCGCGCTGGCTGGCCTCATGTTCACCCTAGATGGCGCGCCAGCACCGGACCCAGCGCATTGACCGCGCCACGAGGCAGCCGCCGCCACAGCGCGATCGCTGCCTGGTACTTGCGGTTGCTCGGGTTGTTCTGAGGAATCGCATCGCCCTTGTAGAGATGGTGCTCGTAGTACAGCGGCTGCGGCTCGAAGCCCCAGTTCTTCTTGAAGTCGAAAGAGCCGGTGCCGCGCTTGGAGCGCCCATAGTCGAAGACCTTGAGCTTGCGCTCGCAGGCTCGGCGCATCAGGTCCCAGTACTTGAAGTCGTTGGCCGCCAGCTCGCGCGCGTCGGTCAGGTCTCCGGCGTAGTACGGCAGCACCTCGTCGCGAAAATAGAACGACAGCACCCCCGACACCGGCTTGCCCTGCGCGGAATGCACGATTGCGATCTCGCAGTCGTCGCCGAACGCCTCGAGCAGCGCGTCGAAGTAGCGGCGCGACTGCGGCGGCGTGCCATGGCGGTGCTGGTTGTCGGCGTACAGATCGAAAAAGCGGTCGGCCCGCGTGTCGATCTCGGTGCGCAACTGGCGCATGATGCCCTTGCGCACCATCGCGCGCTGCTTGCGCGGGATCGCCAGCAGGTTGGCCTCGACCTCCGGCGCGATGTCGCGGCGAAACGTCACGTACAGGTCCTGCCGTGGCCACTCGGGCTCGCGTGGCACTCGGTTTCGCAGCTCCAGATGCTGCACGCCCAGCTCCCGCCCCAGCGTCACGGCGGCTTCGTGCAATGCCAGCACCGCAGCCGGGTCGCTGGCGGCCACGCCGCCGTACAGCGCAAACGGCAGCGAGCACAACGAGTGCCCGAACAACAGGCTGCGCAACTCCA
>DATDJF010000013.1:0-2485 GCA_036520715.1 Burkholderiaceae bacterium
TGGTCGAGCCCGGCTGGCAGGCCGTGTTCGCGCCGGGCGGCGGCCTGGAGCTCAGCCGCGTCGCGGCGCGCGCGTCGTTGCACGCGGTGGGCACGCAGGCTGACCCGGTGATGCTCGAGGTCTTCAACAACCTGTTCATGAACATCGCCGAGCAGATGGGCTTGCGGCTGCAGAACACGGCCTACTCGGTGAACATCAAGGAGCGGCTCGATTTCTCGTGCGCGCTGTTCGATGCGTTGGGCCAGTTGATCGCCAATGCGCCGCACATGCCGGTGCACCTGGGCTCGATGAGCGAGAGCATCAAGACGGTGATCGCACGCAACCCGGCCATGCGCGAGGGCGACGTCTACGTGCTCAACGATCCGTACCACGGCGGCACGCACCTGCCCGACGTGACGGTGGTGACGCCCGTCTATCTGGAGCGAGGTGATGCCAAGCCCAGCTTCTACGTCGCCTCGCGCGGCCACCATGCCGACATCGGCGGCAGCACGCCGGGCTCGATGCCGCCGTTCTCCAAGACCATCGACGAGGAGGGCGTGCTGTTCGACAACTTCCTGCTGGTGCGCGATGGCCGCCTGCGCGAGAGCGAGCTGCGGGCGCAGCTCAACACCACGCGCTGGCCTGCGCGTAACCCCGACCAGACCATCGCCGACCTGCGCGCGCAGATCGCGGCCAACGAGAAGGGCGTGCAGGAGCTGCGCTCGATGGTCGCGCAGTTCGGCCGCGACACGGTGGCCGCCTACATGCGGCACGTGCAGGACAACGCGGAAGAGTCGGTGCGGCGAGTCATCACCGCGCTGAAGGACGGCAGCTTCACGCTCGACCTCGACAACGGTGCGCGCATCCAGGTGCAGGTCACCGTGCACGCGCAGCAGCGCGAGGCGACGATCGACTTCACCGGCACCAGCGCGCAGCTGGCCAACAACTTCAACGCCCCCAAGGCGGTGACGATGGCCGCGGTGCTGTACGTGTTCCGCACGCTGGTCGACGACGACATCCCGCTCAACGCCGGCTGCCTGAAGCCGCTGCGGGTGATCGTGCCCGAAGGCTGCATGCTGAACCCCGATCCGCCGTCGGCGGTGGTGGCCGGCAACGTCGAGACCTCGCAGTGCGTGACCAACGCGTTGTTCGGCGCCTTGGGCGTGATGGCGGCCGGCCAGTGCACGATGAACAACTTCACCTTCGGCAACCAGGCGCACCAGTACTACGAGACGATCTCCGGCGGCTCCGGCGCCGGGCCCGATTTCGACGGCGCCAGCGTCGTGCAGACCCACATGACGAACTCGCGCCTCACCGACCCGGAGGTGCTCGAGTTCCGCTTCCCGGTGCGGCTGGACAGCTACGCGATCCGCAGCGGCTCGGGCGGCGCGGGCCGGCACCGTGGCGGTGACGGCGGCGTGCGGCGCGTGCGCTTTCTCGAGGCGATGACGGCCTCGATCCTCAGCAACGGCCGCCGCGTGCCGGCGTTCGGGCTGGCCGGCGGCGCAGCGGGCGCGTTGGGCATCAACCGTGTCGAGCGAGTCGGCGGCACCGTCGAGACACTGCAGCACATCGGCTCGGCCGACATGCAGCCGGGCGACGTGTTCGTGATCGAGACGCCGGGTGGCGGCGGCTTCGGGCCACCGCGCCCCGCCGGCGGCGGCTGACGCGGCGACCGCCGAGCGGCAACGGCCTTCAGGGCCGCCGCGGGAACGCGAACATGTTGGGCGCCGGCCCGTGCTGGCGCAATCCCCGTGCCGCGCTGTCGGGCCGCTGGCCCTGCAGCGCCTTGCGAATGTCGATCGCGATGATGCCGTTGGTGTAGTAGCTGTGCTGGGTGAGGCCCGACACCACCGCCGAACAGTCGACCTGGTAGATCTTCTGGTGCAGGGCCTGCGGCCGCGCCGCGCCGCGTTGGCCCAGGCGGTCGGGGTTGCCCTTGGTGTAGTCGCTGACACGCAGCGCCATGTCGTTGCCGTTGTGGTAGATCGCCACCGTGTTGCCGATCTGGTGCACCAGCTCCATCGGCTGGCCGTGCTCGAGCACGGTGTCGTCGACATCGGCCGCCGCCATGAAGATGTGCTCGAACATGCGCGGCAAGGTGCTGCCCGGGCTGAAATCCCACACGCGCTCGAGCGCCTGCTGCAACACGAAGTTGCCCATCGAGTGCGCCAGCAGGTGGATCTTCTGGCCGCACAACTCGGTGCCCTCGACCTGCGCCAGCGCACGCAACACCTCGCTCTCGCGCGTGATGCCCTGTTTCAGGAGCTGCTCGCGCGTGGTGCGCTCGGTGGCCTTGGCGGCGCGCACGTCGCGCCCGAGCTGGCGCAGGAAGTCGCGCAGCTTGAGCATCGCGCGCCCCACGGCGCCGGCCGCGCTGCGCGCGTCGGAGCGGTCGCTCTTGTAGCTCACCCAGGGCAGCGCCTTGCCGTCCGATGGCCAGGTGAACAGGATCACGCGCACCGGCTGGAACGGCTCGCCGAGCCGGCTGGCGTCGGGCCGGTTG
>DATDJF010000014.1:0-7851 GCA_036520715.1 Burkholderiaceae bacterium
CTGCTTCATGC
Organism: Burkholderiaceae bacterium; assembly: GCA_036520715.1. Classification (GTDB taxonomy): domain Bacteria; phylum Pseudomonadota; class Gammaproteobacteria; order Burkholderiales; family Burkholderiaceae_C; genus JAEUPI01. The sequence continues at coordinate 12 of DATDJF010000014.1, forward strand.
CCAGGCTGATGCGGCGCTTGTCTTCGTCGATCTCGAGCACCATCACCTCGACCTCGTCGCCCAGCGACACCACCTTGCTGGGCGCGACGTTCTTGTTGGTCCAGTCCATCTCCGAGACGTGCACCAGGCCTTCGATGCCCGGCTCGATCTCGACGAAGGCGCCGTAGTCGGCGATGTTGGTGACCTTGCCGAACAGGCGCGTGCCCGACGGGTAGCGGCGCGACACGCCGTGCCACGGGTCGTCGCCCAGTTGCTTGAGGCCGAGCGAGACACGATTCTTCTCGGCGTCGAACTTGAGCACCTTGGCGGTCAGTTCCTGGCCGACCTGCACCACCTCGCTGGGGTGGCGCACGCGGCGCCACGCCATGTCGGTGATGTGCAGCAGGCCGTCGATGCCGCCCAGGTCGACGAACGCGCCGTACTCGGTGATGTTCTTGACCACGCCATGCACGATGGCGCCTTCGGTCAACGTCCCGAGCAGCTTGGCGCGCTCTTCGCCCATGCTCGCCTCGACCACCGCGCGGCGGCTCAGCACCACGTTGTTGCGCTTGCGGTCGAGCTTGATGACCTTGAACTCGAGCGTCTTGCCTTCGAAAGGCGTGAGGTCCTTGACCGGACGGGTGTCGATCAGCGAGCCCGGCAGGAAGGCGCGGATGCCGTTGACCAGCACGGTGAGGCCGCCCTTGACCTTGCCGGAGACGGTGCCGCTGACGAAGTCACCGGATTCGAGCGAAGTCTCCAGCGCCAGCCAGGAGGCCAGGCGTTTGGCCTTGTCGCGCGACAGGATGGTGTCGCCGTAGCCGTTTTCGATGGCGTCGATGGCCACCGAGACGTAGTCGCCGACGGCGACCTCGACCTCGCCCTGGTCGTTCTTGAATTCATCGATCGGAACGTAGGCCTCGCTCTTGAGGCCGGCGTTGACCACCACGTAGTTGAAGTCGATGCGCACCACCTCGGCGGTGATGACCTCGCCGGCGCGCATCTCGCTGCGCTTGAGCGATTCTTCGAACAGGGCGGCAAACGATTCGCCGCCCGTTGTGGCGGTTTGAGCTTGTGGCATGTGGGATTTCCTTGCGGCCGGGCAGGGACGACGTTGGTATGGGCCGGCCAGGCAACCGAAGTTGCGGTTAGGGTTTCGAAACCGCTCGAGGTGCCTGCCGCTTTGCGCGACCCGGCAGCCCCTGGCGGGCCTGTCCCCCGATGGAGGCGCCGAACTCCAGCTTCAAGCCCGGCGACTCAATCGAAGGCGTAACGCTCGCCCCACCACTGCAGCACCCGATCGGCCGATTGTTCGATCGTGAGCGACGAGTTGTCGAGCAAGAGCGCGTCTTGCGCAGGCTTCAGGGGCGAGACGGCGCGTTGCATGTCGCGCTTGTCGCGCGCCTCGAGGTCGGCGCGAAGGTCGGGGAGTTTAGCCGAAATGCCCTTTGATATCAATTGCTTATGCCGCCTCTCGGCGCGCATCGCGGCGCTCGCGGTGAGAAACACCTTGAGCGGCGCACCGGGGAAGAGCACGGTGCCCATGTCGCGCCCGTCGGCCACCAGGCCGGGCACGCGGCGAAAAGACAGCTGCAGGTCGTGCAGCGCGCGACGCACCTCGGGCAAGGCCGATACGTGCGAGGCCAGCGCGCCCACCGCCTCGTGGCGCAAGGCCACGGTGACATCGATGCCGTCGAGCCAGACCTTGTCGGCCGCGAAGCGCAGCGGCAAGGCGGCTGCCAGGCGCGCCAGCGCGGCGGCGTCGTCGACTTCGACGTTGTGCTTCATCGCTGCCAGCGCGGTGGCCCGGTACAGCGCTCCCGAGTCGAGCTGGTGCCAGCCCAGGCGAGATGCCACCGTGGCGGCCAACGTGCCCTTGCCCGAGGCGGTGGGGCCGTCGACCGTGATCACCGGGATGTCGTCGGCATCGGTCTGCACGACGTCGAACAAGGTCTCGAAGTACTCCGGGAACGTCTTGGCCACGCAGCGCGGGTCGAGCACACGCACCGGCACGCCGGCGCCGGCCAACGGGTTGAACGCCGCCAGCGACAGGCACATCGCCATCCGGTGATCGTCGTAGGTGCGCAGCGTCGCGCGGCGCCAGTGGGCGGGTGAGGCGGGCGGTTCGACCTCGATGAAGTCGGCGCCGTCGGTGACCGTGGCACCGAGCTTGCGCAGCTCGGCGGCCATCGCGGCGATGCGGTCGGTCTCCTTGACGCGCCAGCTTCCGATGTGGGTGAGCCGCGTGCGGCCGTCGGCAAACAGCGCCATCGTGGCCAGCGTCATCGCGGCGTCGGGCATGTGGTTGCAATCCAGCGTCACCGCCTTCAGCGGCCAGGCGCCACGCCTCACCTCGATCCAGCCGGGCCCTCCGCTGACGCGCGCGCCCATCGCCCGCGCCGCGTCGAGGAAGCGGATGTCACCCTGGATCGAGTCGAGCCCGACGCCCTCGATGCGCAGCGGCGCTTCGACCGCGGCGATCGCGCCGGCGGCGATGAAGTACGAGGCCGACGAGGCGTCGCCCTCGACGTGGATGCGCTCGGGCGCCCGGTAGCGGCTGCCCGCCGGAATGGTGAAGCGTTGCAGCTCATCGTGCTGCACGACGATGCCGAAGCGCTGCAGCAGCGCCAGCGTGATCTCGACGTACGGCTTGGAGATCAACTCGCCTTCGACCTCGACGACGATCGGCTGCCCCGCGCCGGGGCCGCTCACCAAGGGCAGCGCCAGCAGCAGCGCGGTGAGAAACTGGCTCGAGACGTCGCCGCGCACGCGGATCGGCTGCTCGAGCCGCAAAAACGTGCCGCCGGCGCTGCCGCGCAGCCGCAAGGGGGGATAGCCTTCGTGCCGCAGGTAGTCGATCTGGACACCGAGCTGGCGCAGCGCATCGACCAGGTCGCCGATCGGCCGCTCGTGCATGCGGGCGACGCCGCTCAACTCGATGTCGCCGCCGTCGCGCGTGACCAGCAGTGCCAGCGCGGCAGCCAGCGGCCGCATCGCGGTGCCGGCGTTGCCGAGGAACAGCGCCAGCGGCTTGTGCAGTTGGCCCAACGTGCCGCCGATGCCGGCCACGGTGGTCACCGTCCCGCTCGCCTGCATGCCGCACCCGAGGCGGCGCAGCGCTTCGAGCATCACGCGGGTGTCGTCGGAGTCGAGCAGGTCGTGGATCTCGGTGCGGCCTTCGCTCAAGCCGGCCAGCAGCAGCACGCGGTTCGAGATGCTCTTGGACCCGGGCAGCCGCACCGTGCCGGCCACGCGGCGCAATGGCGGCAGATCGAGCTGCGCGATGTCGTACATGGCGACGGGCCGACGAATGCCGCTGTGCCAGCTTCAGCTCTTGCCGCTGCCGCCGCGTGGGCTCCCGAGCTGCCAGCCGGCGCGTGCCTCGGAGGCCGCCTTGATCAGGTCTTCCAGCGCGTCGGTGTTGCCGCTCTTAATGACGTGCTCCATGGCGTCGAGCGTGTGCCGGAAGCGTGCCGACTGCTTGAGGATCTCTTCGCGGTTGGCCATCAGGATGTCGCGCCAGATCGTCGGATCGCTGGCCGCGATGCGGGTGAAATCGCGAAACCCGGGTCCGGCCAGCGACAGGAAGTCGCGCCCCGCCGGCTGGTTGACGACCGCGCTGAAATACGCAAAGGCCAGCAGGTGCGGCAGATGGCTCACCGAGGCGAACGCCGCGTCGTGGTTCTCGGGCGTCATGCGCAGCACCTGCGCGCCGATCGCGGCCCACACGTCGGTGGCCTTCTGCACCAGCTCGGGCAAGGTCTGCGGCAGCGGGGTCAGGATCACCTGGCGCCCCGCGTACAGCGCGGCGTCGGCGTTGTGCACGCCGGCCGTCTCCTTGCCGGTGATCGGGTGGGCCGGCACGAATGACGGCACACGTTCCTTGAGCACGCGCCGCGCGGCATCGACCACGTCGCGCTTGGTCGAGCCGACATCCATGAACAACACGCCGGGCTCCACCAGATGGCGGATGGCCTTGAACGTGACCTCGGTGGCCGACACCGGCACCGCCAGCAGCACGATGTCAGCGCCGCTGACCGCCAGCAGCGCCGACTCGGCGGCCACGTCGATCACGCCCATGCGCTTGGCGCGCTCGGTGGTCGAAGGCGACTTGCTGTAGCCGACGACGCGCTTGACCAACCCGCCGCGCTTGAGCGCGAGCGCGAACGAACCGCCCATCAGGCCGCATCCGATCAGGCCGAGTTGGTTGAACATGATCAGTGCACGTCGATCGGGTAGGCCCCGAGGACCTTGAAGAACGCGCAGGCCTCGCGCAGTTCGCGCAGCGCGACGCCGACCTTGGGGTCGTCGCTATGGCCTTCGAGGTCGATGTAGAAGTAGTACTCCCACTGGCCGGAGCGCGCCGGCCGCGATTCGAAGCGGCTCATCGAGACGCCGTGCCTTTTCAGCGGCACCAGCATGTCGTGCACGGCGCCGGGCTGGTTGGGCACCGAAACCACCAGGCTGGTGCAATCGTGCCCCGACGGCTTGGGTGCCGGGTGGCGCTCGGGGTGGGTGAGGATCGCAAAGCGCGTGCGGTTGTGGGCCTCGTCCTGGATCGCCTGCGCCAGCACGTGCAGGCCGAACTCGGCGGCGGCGCGGATGCCGGCGATGGCGGCCAGTGCCGGGTTCTGCGCGGCCAGGCGCGCGCCTTCGGCATTGCTGGTCACCGGGCGGCGCTCGGCGTCGGGCAGGTTCAGGCTGAGCCAGCCGTGGCATTGCGCCAGCGCCTGCGGGTGCGCCAGCACGGCCTCGATGCCATCGCGCGAGGTCTGCTTGCGCAGCAGGTTGTGGCGCACGATCAGGCTGGTCTCGCCGATGATGAACAGCGGCATCGTCAGGAACAGGTCGAGCGATCGCGCGACCACGCCCTCGGTGTTGTTCTCCACCGGCACCACGCCGAAGTCGGCGGCGCCTGCGCTGGTGGCGCGCACCACTTCGTCGAAGTTGACGCAGGGCACGCGCACGATCGAGCTGCCGAAGTAGCCGAGCGCGGCCTCTTCGCTGAAGGTGCCCGCCGGCCCGAGGTAGGCCACGCGGGTGGGCGTCTCCAGCGCGCGGCATGCCGACATGATCTCGCGCCAGATCGGGGCGATGCTGTCCCCCGACAGCGGGCCTTGGTTGGCGGCCTTGAGACCGTCGATCACCTGGGCTTCGCGCTCGGGGCGAAACACCACCGAGCCCTCGCGCTTCTTGAGCTCGCCCACCTCCTGGGCCAGCGTCGCGCGGCGGTTCAGCGCGCCCAGCAACTCGCGGTCGATCGCGTCGATGCGATCGCGCAATGACTGCAGTTGAGGGTTGGTCGCGGCCTCGGCCATGGGATGTATCGAATTCTTGCACGCCGCGCGGCCGACGCGGCGTACCGATGCCTCGGTTGTGCGGCCGATCTAGGCGGGCGGGTCGCTGCCGTTGATTGTTTCCGGCTCGTCGCCGTCGCCGTTGGCGTCGTTTTCGACGATGCGCTGCAGGCCCGACAGCTTGGAGCCGTCGTCGAGCGCGATCAAGGTCACGCCCTGGGTGGCGCGGCCGAGCTCGCGGATCTCGGCGACCCGCGTGCGCACCAGCACGCCGCGGTCGGTGATCAGCATGATCTCGTCGTCCGGCCGCACCAGCGTCGCGGCCACCACGCGGCCGTTGCGCTCGCTTTGCTGGATGGCGATCATGCCCTTGGTGCCGCGGCCGTGGCGCGTGTACTCGGCGATCGGTGTGCGCTTGCCGAAGCCGTTTTCGGTGGCGCACAGCACGCTCGTGCGTGCGGTGCCGCCGTCCACGTTGAGCGACTCGTCGCGATCGGCCACCAGCATCGCGATGACTCGCTGGCCGTCGTCGAGCATCATGCCGCGCACGCCGCGCGCCGTGCGGCCCATCGGGCGCACGTCGTCTTCGTCGAAGCGCACCGCCTTGCCGCCGTCGGAGAACAGCATCACGTCGTGCTTGCCGTCGGTCAGCGCGGCGCCGATCAGGTAGTCGCCGGGGTCGAGGTCGACCGCGATGATGCCGGCCTTGCGCGGGTTGCTGAAGTCGTCGAGCGCGGTCTTCTTCACCGTGCCGAGCGCAGTGGCCATGAACACGTAGTGGTCGGCGGGGAAGCTGCGGAACTCGCCGGTCAACGGCAGCACGACGGTGATCTTCTCGTCGGGTGTCAGCGGGAACATGTTGACGATCGGCTTGCCGCGGCTGTTGCGCGAGCCTTGCGGCACTTCCCACACCTTGAGCCAGTAGACACGGCCGCGGTTGCTGAAGCACAGGATCCAGTCGTGCGTGTTGGCGATGAAGAGCTGGTCGATCCAGTCGTCTTCCTTGGTCATCGCCGCCTGCTTGCCGCGCCCGCCGCGCCGCTGCGCGCGGTAGTCCGACAGCGCCTGGCTCTTGACGTAGCCGGTGTGGCTGAGCGTGACCACCATGTCCTGCGGCGTGATCAGGTCTTCGGTGAGCAGCTCCTGCACGTTGCGCTCGATCACGCTGCGCCGGGCGCCGAGTTTGGTCTGGCCGAATTCCTCGCGCAGCGCGAGCAGCTCGTCGCCGATGATGCGCACCACGCGCTCGGGCTTGACCAGGATGTCGAGCAGGTCGGAGATGCGCTCCATCACCTCCTTGTACTCGCCGATGATCTTGTCCTGCTCGAGGCCGGTGAGGCGCTGCAGCCGCATCTGCAGGATCTCGGCAGCCTGGTCGTCGGACAGCCGGTACAGGCCGTCGAACTGCAGGCCATAGTGCACAGGCAGCCCGGCCGGGCGATAGGCGTCGCGGCCGCCGGGGGTCTGGTCTTGCGCGCGCGCGAGCATCTCGCGCACCAGCGAGCTGTCCCAACCCTTGCTCATCAGCGCGGCCTTGGCCACCGGCGGCGTGGGCGACGTCTTGATCGTCTGGATGAACTCGTCGATGTTGGCCAGCGCCACCGCCAGGCCCTCGAGCAGATGGCCGCGCTCGCGCGCCTTGCGCAGCTCGTAGGCGGTGCGCCGAGTCACCACCTCGCGCCGATGGTCGAGGAAGATCTCCACCAGCTGGCGCAGGTTGCACAGCTTCGGCTGGCCGTCGATCAACGCGACCATGTTGATGCCGAAGGTGTCCTGCAGCTGCGTCTGCTTGTACAGGTTGTTGAGCACCACCTCGGGCACTTCACCGCGCTTGAGCTCGATCACCACGCGCATGCCGGACTTGTCGCTCTCGTCCTGGATGTGGCTGATGCCCTCGAGGCGCTTCTCGTTGACGAGCTCGGCGATGCGCTCGAGCAGCGTCTTCTTGTTCACCTGGTACGGGATCTCGTCGACGATGATCGCCTGGCGCTGCCCGCGGTCGATGTCTTCGAAGTGGCACTTCGCCCGCATCACCACCTTGCCGCGCCCGGTGCGGTAACCCTCGCGCACGCCGGCCAGGCCATAAATGATCCCGGCTGTGGGGAAATCTGGCGCCGGGATGATCTCCATCAATTCTTCGATGCCGGCCGCCGGGTTCTTCAGCAGGTGCAGGCAGGCATCGACGATCTCGTTGAGGTTGTGCGGCGGGATGTTGGTGGCCATGCCCACCGCGATGCCGGCCGACCCGTTGACCAGCAGATTGGGCAGCCGCGAGGGCAGCACCAGCGGCTCTTTTTCCGAGCCGTCGTAGTTGGGGCCGAAGTCGACCGTCTCCTTGTCGATGTCGACCAACATCTCGTGCGCGATCTTGGCCAGCCGGATTTCCGTGTAACGCATCGCGGCCGCGTTGTCGCCGTCGACCGAGCCGAAGTTGCCCTGGCCGTCGACCAGCATGTGGCGCAGCGAAAAGTCCTGCGCCATGCGCACGATCGTGTCGTAGACCGACTGGTCGCCGTGCGGGTGGTACTTGCCGATCACGTCGCCAACGATGCGGGCCGACTTCT
>DATDJF010000015.1:0-14205 GCA_036520715.1 Burkholderiaceae bacterium
CAGGCCGAAGTTCATGGCGGCGGCAGGGCCTGCAGGTCAGGGCTGGCAGCGGCGGGGCCTGCCAGCACCGGCGCGGGTGCCGGCACTTCGGCCGCACTGCGCAGGCGTTGCAGCTCGGCCAGGCAGTAGTGCACGAACCACAGTGCACTGAAGGCGAACACCAGCGTGTACAGCCACACCGACAGCGGAATCAGCATCGGCGCCAGCACGATCGTGAGCGCGCTCAGGGCCCACAACAACGACGGCGCGGCGCCCAGATAGCCGGCCACCACGCCGATGGCCAGCAGCGGCAGCCGACGCTCGCGCATCAGTTCGCGGCGCTCGCCGGCGTCGGCGTGCTCGGCCAGCGCATCGTGGCTCATCACGCGGTAGGTGAGCCAGCCCCAGATCAACGGCGGCAGCAGCAGGATCAGCGGCGGCACCAGCCACAGCGGCACCGACAGCAGCAGCAACACCAGCGCGACCACCGTGCTGCTCAACGAGATCCATACGCTCGACAGCACGCCCGAGCCGTGACGGCGTTCGAGCTGGGGAAAACGGCGTGCGGCCACCAGGTTCACGATGGCCGGCACCATCAGCAGGCCCACCAGCAGCACCGACACCACCACCACGACCGGCAGCGACAGCATCACCACGACCAGCGGCGCCAGCACGGCGCGCACGCCGCTGCCCGCCCAGCCTTCGATCCACTGCACCACGGCGCCGACCACCGGCCAGCTCTGCAGGCCGCCCTGCACGGCGACGATGGCAACGTCCCAGTAGAGCCAGTAGACGAGCCACGACAACGCCGCGCCGATCAGCAACGGCAACAGCGACAGCCCGATCACGCGCGGGTGCAGGCAGTACCCCGCCGCACGCCAGAACGCGTCGAGCAACTCCCTCATCTGGCAGCTCTCATATGGCCCCCTTGGCGCTGCGCGCCGTCCCCCCGAGGGGGAGCGAGCGCCTTCGGATCGGCCGTGCGGCGCTCATCGCAAGTTTCCGGTGTGCCCCAAAGAGTAACGTCCCGGCTGCGGCCAAACCGTCAGGCCGTGCGGCTCGGCGCCGACCTTGATCTGCCGCACCTCGCCGTTGCTGGTGTCGAAGCGATAGACCACGTCGTCGTAGCGCGCGGCGAGCCACAGCCAGCGCCCGTCGGAGCTGATGTTGCCCATGTCGGGGCTGCCGCCGCCAGGCACCGCCCAGCGCGCCACGATCTTCTCGGTGGCGAAATCGATCACCGTGACGCCGCCGTTGCCGAGCTTGGGGCCGTGGACCTTGTGCGAGCCGCGATTGGCCACGTAAAGCTGCTTGCCGTCGCGGCTGGGGTACAGGCCGTGCGCGCCGAGGCCGGTGGCGATGAAGCCGACTTGCGTGAGGCTTTCACCATCGACGATGTGCACGCCGTCGGCGTGCATGTCGGCGATGTAGAAGCGCTTGCCGTCGGGCGAACTGCGGATGTCCTGCGGCATGCCGCGCTTGGCGGTGCACACCTCGGTGTCGCCCGGCTCCCACACCTGGCCCGGCTTCGAACGCGATCCGCCCGCGACCTCCTTGTAGCGCGTGGCAGGCATCTGCAGCTTCAGGTAGCCCAGCACCTTGCGCTCGGCCAGATCGACCTTCGCCAGCGCGCCGGAAAACTCACAGGTGAAGATCGCGAAGCGGCCGTCGATCGAGAAGTCGGCGTGGTTGACCCCCGGGCAGCCCGGCACCGCGATCGAGTACTGCAGCGCCATCGTGTGCGGGTCGCGGAAGTCCAGCCGCTTGTGCGCCTCGGCCACCACGATGGCCGACTTGCCATCAGGTGAGAAGTACATGTTGTACGGGTCGTCCACCGGCACAGAGTTGCCGGGCTTGCCGCTGCGGGGGTCGATCGGCGTCAGGCTGCCGTCGGTGCGGCCCTCGGCATTGTTGGTGACCCACAGCGTGCGCAGGTCCCACGACGGCACGATGTGCTGCGGCGAGCGTCCGACCTTGAAACGGTCGATCACCTTCATCGTGGCCGGATCGATCACCATCACGTCGTGCGAGCGCAGGTTGGGCACGTAGATGCGCTCGAGGTCGCCCTGCACCGCCGGGTTGAACTTGCCGGCCGCGGTTTCGCTGTAGAGGTTGCGCGCGTCGGGCACCGGCGGCATGCCTGGCACCGTGCTGATCGGCGGGGCACCTGCGCTCGGCGCCGGTAGCGCGGCCGGCGCACTGGCCGCTGCCTGGGCCTGCGCGCGCTGCGCCGCCAGCCAGACGCCGACGATGAGCACGGCGCCCGCCGCCAGAGTTGCCGTTGCCAGCTTGCCGCGTCTGTTCACACTCGTTCCCCGCTCCATGATGCGCTTCATTCAATGCTTGTCGGGCATGCCCGCGATGCGGGCGCGGATCGCGGCCACCGAAGCGGCCACGATGTGGTCGATGCCTTCGCGGCCGAGCTCGGCGGTGGCGCGGCGCGGATCGCCGCTGACGCCGTCGACCGGCTGCAGCGCCTGCGGCCGCACCAGCGACGCATCGACGGCCCAGGCCAGCGCAGTATCTGCCAGGCCAGCATGCCGCCCGATCTCCTGCGGCGTGTAACCTCGTGCAGCCAGCACGGCGTCGAAAGCCTGCGCGGCGGCATAGTACTCGCGCAGTGCGATCACCGACGGCGGGCCGCCCCAGGCGCGGTTGAGCTTGTCGGCAACGCGCTGCAGGCTGGCCTGGTAGCCGCCGTGGTCGCCCAGCAGCACGACATGGCGAAAGCCGTGACGATGAAAGCTGCGAGCCGCGCCCTCGAGCACCGACTCGAAAGCCGCCGTCGGCACCGACACCGTGCCGGTGTAGCGCATGTGTTGCGATGGCGGGTCGATGTTGCCTTCGGGAACATAGGCCACGACGGGTGCCACCACCGTCTGGCCGAGCTGCGCGGCGACCCGCCCCGCCAGCTCCCGCACGCGCACGTTGTGCTTGCCCAGCGCCAGGTGGGCGCCGTTCTGCTCGGTGCCGCCGATCGGCAGCAGCACGGTGGTGGTGCCCTGCGCGATCAGCGCACGCAGCTCGACCGAGGTGAGCTCGTCCAGCCAGAGGCTGGCGGCGAACGCCGGCGCCCAGCCCAGCACCACGACGCCGGCGACGCTTGCGAGCATGAGGGCGCGGCGCTCACTCATCGTCGCCGCCGAGCACGCCTCCCAGCAACCCCCCGGCGGCAAAGCCCGGCAACAGCGAGCCCTCGTCGCGGCTGCCGCCGCGCTGCGGTGCCGCCGCGAACACGCGGCTGGCCAGGCGCGAGAACGGCAGGCTTTGCAGCCAGATCGTGCCCGGCCCCGTCATCCTGGCGAGGAACAAGCCTTCGCCGCCGAACAGCGCGGTCTTGATCTTGCCGACGTACTGGATCTCGAAATTCACGCTCGGCGTGTAGGCGACCACGCAGCCGGTGTCGACCATCAGCGACTGGCCGCTCGCCAGCTCGCGCTTGACCACGGTGCCGCAGGCATGCACGAAGGCCAGGCCATCGCCCTCGAGCTTTTGCATGATGAAGCCTTCGCCGCCGAAGAAGCCGACCCCGAGCTTGCGCTGGAAGGCGATGCCCAGCGACACGCCGCGCGCTGCGCACAGGAACGCGTCCTTCTGGCACAGCAGCGTGCCGCCGAGGTCGCGCAACGGCATCGGCAGGATCTTGCCGGGGTACGGAGCGCCGAACGCGACGCGCTGCTTGGCGCCAGCCTGGTTGGTGTAGACGGTCGTGAACAGCGACTCGCCGGTCAGCAGCCGCTTGCCGGCTCCGAGCAGCTTGCCGAACAAGCCGCCCTGGTTGCCGCCGGAGCCATCGCCGAACACGGCGTCCATCGTGATGCCGGTGTCCATGAAGAACATGCTGCCCGCTTCGCCGATGGCGGCCTCGCCGGGATCGAGCTCGACCTCGACGAACTGCATCTCCGAGCCCTTGATCTCGTAGTCCACCACATCCATCGCCATGCGCACACCCGCCGTCGTTGCCGAACCGGCGCGATGGTAGCGAACTTCCACGGCGCCTCGCGGCGCGACCGAGCCCGAGCGGGCGGCTTCAGCGCGGCGAGACGGCGCCGGGATCGGCCAGCATGCAGGCCAGCACCAGCATGGCCAGCGACGCGAGCGCGGCAATCAGCAGCACCCAATGGGCATGCAGACGCGGCGGTTCGTGGCGGTAGCGCAGGTTCCAGGTGTCCATCGACTGCGGCTCGTTGCTGCGGCCCCGGTGGGACCATGCGCGCAACGATAGGCCGCGCGAGGGCGCCGCGCATCCCACTCAGGAGGGATGAAACCACATGAACCGGCAACGCCGGTTCAGCAACTCAGCGCGACCTCTCTAGCTGCCCGCGAGCAGTCGCGGCAGCGCTTGCGCAGCGGTGGACCGCAGCACCACGTGGGCCTGGTCGTCGATCTCGCTGTCGTGCGGGTTGATCATGACCACGAAGGCGCCGCTGTGGCGCGCCAGCGCTGCCAAGCCTGCCGCTGGCCACACGGCACCCGAGGTGCCGACGATCAACGCCACCTCGCACGAGCGCGCCGCCTGCTCAGCGGCATCGAGCGCGGCGACCGGCAGCATCTCGCCGAACCACACCACCGCCGGACGCACGAGGTTGCCGCAGCGGCCGCAGCGTGGCGGTCGGCCCGGCTCGGCCTCGTCGATGGCGCACGCCGGCGAGCGTGTGCAACGCTCGAGCCAGCGATCGGCCAGCAGCTCGCCGTGCAGGCGGATGGTGTCGGCGTTGCCGGCGCGCTGGTGCAGGTCGTCGACGTTCTGGCTGGCGATCGTCAGCACGCCGGGCCGACGGCGGGCGAAGTCGGCGAGGGCGAGATGGCCGGCGTTCGGCTGCACGCCACGCAGCGCGAGCCGGCGCTCGGCGTACCAGTCCCACACCAGCGCGGGGTCGGCGCGGAAGCCCTCCTCGCTCGCCAGCTGCGCCGGGTCGAAGCGCGACCACAGGCCCGTCAGCGCGTCGCGAAAGGTCGGGACGCCGCTCTCGGCGGACATGCCGGCGCCGCTCAGCACGAACAGGCGCTGCACCTCGCGCAGGCGCTCGCGCAAGGCAGCGAGCTGCGGGTCGTCGCTGCCGCTCATCGGCATTGCTGGGGATGTCGGCATTGCACTTTTTCCGCTGCAGGACGAGTATGGTGACACTGGCGTTAGAGCCCGCCAACCAGGAGTCGCAAGATGGCTGTGATCACCGCCAATTTCGCTCTCGAGATCACCGGCATCGGCTTCGAAGGCGACTGGCTGAACCAGGCCAACACCGTCACGCTGCAGAACGGCTTCACGAGCGCGCAGGGGAACTTCTACGAGCATGCACTGCGCCTGAACTTCGGAGACGAGCCGAGTTGGTACGACAACTGGTGCGGCAACGGCATCGTGTTCAACCCGGTGACGCGCGCGGTCACCGCCGGCACGCTGACCGGCGTCGTCGTCACCGATGGCGGCGTGCAGCAGTTCGCCGTCGAGGGCTTCTCGTTCAGCGCGGTGGCGTTCTACAACGCAATGGTCAGCGCCACGCCGGACGACGACCTGGCGATGGTGCGCTCGATGCTTTCCGGCAGCGACACCTTCAACCTCTCGCCGCAGAGCGACAACGTCTGGGGCTGGACCGGCAACGACACGATGCGCGGCAACGTCGGCAACGACACCCTGTATGGCGATGCCGGCAACGACTGGCTCGACGGCGGCGCCGGCAACGACCTGCTCTACGGTGGCACCGGCAACGACACCTACGTGGTCAACAGCGCCTCCGACGTCGTCAACGAGCTTGCCGGCGGCGGCACCGACACCGTGCGCAGTGGCGTCACGCGCACGCTCGGCAGCAACCAGGAGAACCTGGTGCTGATCGGCACTGGGGCGATCAACGGCACCGGCAACACGCTGGCCAACGTGCTCACCGGCAACGCGGCCGCCAACACGCTCAACGGCAGCAGCGGCATCGACCAGATGGCCGGCGGTGCCGGCAACGACACCTACGTCGTCGACAACGCCGGCGACGTGGTCACCGAGGCCGCCGCTGCCGGCACCGACACCGTGCGCAGCAGCACCAACCGCACGCTCGGCAGCAATCAGGAGAACCTGGTGTTGATCGGCACCGGCGCAATCAACGGCAACGGCAACACGCTGGCCAACGTGCTGACGGGCAATGCCGCGGCCAACTCCTTGAACGGCAGCAGCGGCAACGACCGGCTGTCGGGCGGCGCCGGTAACGACCTGCTCAACGGTAGCGTCGGAAGCGACACGCTCAGCGGCGGCACCGGGCTCGACCAGTTCCGCTTCACCAACACGCTGAACGGCACCACCAACGTCGACAGCATCACCGACTTCGTCTCGGCCGACGACCGCTTCGTTCTGGACGACGCGGTGTTCGCCGGCGTCGGCGCGGTCGGGGCGCTGGCCGCTGCCGCCTTTCGCGCGGGCGCGGCGGCCGCCGACGCGAGCGATCGCGTCATCTACAACTCCGCCACCGGCGCGTTGTCGTTCGACGCCGATGGCAACGGCGCCGGCGCTGCCGTGGTGTTCGCCACCCTCATTCCCGGCACCAGCGTCGTGCTGGGCGACTTCTTCATCATCTGAGATGTTGACCCCCACGCTCACTTCGTTCGCTGCCCCCCGAGGGGGCGCTCAGTCGGCTTGGGAGCGGCCCGGCGCCGACTGAGGCCTCAGGCGCTGCCGCGCTGGCGCAGCGCCTCGTACAGGCAGATGCCGGCGGCCACCGACACGTTGAGGCTCTCGACCGCGCCCCTCATCGGCAGGCGCACGAGTGCGTCGCAGGTCTTGGCGGTCAACGCGCGCAGGCCGGCGCCCTCGGCGCCGAGCACCAGCGCGAGCGGGCCGCTCAGATCGGCGTCGAACAACGACTGCGGCGCTGCATCGCTGGCGCCGAACACGCGGATGCCGCGCTCCTTCAGTTCACCCAGCGTGCGCGCGAGGTTGGTCACCATCAGGTAGGGCACCGTCTCGGCGGCGCCGCTGGCGACCTTGGCCACCGTGGCATTGATGGCCACCGCACGATCCTTCGGCGCGATCACCGCGTGGGCACCAGCGCCATCGGCCACCCGCAGGCAGGCGCCCAGGTTGTGCGGATCGGTCACGCCGTCGAGCAGCAACAGCAGCGGCGCGCCCGCCACGTCTTCGAGCACTTCAGCCAGCGTGCGCGCCTGGAACACCGCGTCGACGCGAGCCACCACGCCCTGATGGCGGTGCGTGCCGCACAGGCGCTGCAGATTCTCGTCGTCGCTGTCGATCAGGCGCACGCCGGCCTCCTGCGCGCGTGCCACGAACTGGCGCATCCGCGCGTCGCGCCGTGTCGCATCCACGTGCACCTCGCGCACCGACTCGGGCGCCGTCTTCAGGCGCACGGTGACCGCGTGGAATCCGAACAGCACTTGACGCGTGGCCATGCGGCCATCGTAGCGTGCCGCGCCGGCGCGCCTGCGCCTCAGGCCAGCACGCTGATCAGGCTGCCGGGGTGGGTGGCTTCACCGGTGCGGTCGTCGTCGACGCGCAGCTCGCGCGCCAGCGCATGCAGAAAGGCGCCGAGCCGCTCCTGCAACGCCTCGTGCGTGGGGGCGCCGGCGCGGCCGGCGGCGTGCTGCAGCTCGGCGAACGCGGCCAGCAGCAGCTCCTCGTTGCGCGCGCGCCGCTGCGCGGCATCGTCCGCGCGTGCGGGCATCGGCTGCGCCACCGTGTCGACGTCACCGGTGGCCAGATTCAACGCGCGCGCAAACCCGATCAGCGCCTGCTCGAGCACGGCGTCGGCGGCCCCGCTGGCCGCCTGGGGAAGCTGCAGCGAGCGCAGCAGTGCGCGCAGCAGCGGCGAGCGGCGCACGCTGTCGATGTCGGGCTCGCCATCGCGACGGCGCTCGTCGCCGGGTGCGCCGTCGCGGCCGCTGCGCCGGTCGCGTTCGCCGGCCGGGGCCGTGGCCTGCAGCGAAGGCGTGCGCACCACCTCACGCGCCCGGGGAGCGATGCGGTAGGCCTGCGACAGCGACATGAACGACATGGCCGCTCTTTCGGCCGCATCGCCCGCGAATTGAGTCACGGTGTGCCGCCAGACGTAACCGCCGGCAGCACGACATCAGCGGCGCAGCGCCGCGGCAGCCATCACGAGGCCGATCAGCACCGGCTGATGGACCATGTAGAAACTGAGCGACCAGCGTCCGAGCAGTGCCAGCCCCTGCGCCGGGCGTGGGATCGCGCCCTGCAGGCAGCCGGGCCGGCGCGCCAGCAGCCACTGGCCCGCCGCCACGCCCCACAGCATCACGCCCAGCCACGGCAGCACCGGCACGAAATCTTCGGTCACCGGCTTGCGCGTGACCAGGCCGATCCAGCGCAGCCACGGCCCGTTGAACGCCTCGTCGCGCCACAGCAGCGGCAGCACGATCGCCAGCGCACCGATCGGCCACAGCCAAAGGCGCAACGGCGCCAGCCAGCGCACCGCGATCAGCATCACCGCGATGCCGTGCAGCACACCGAACGAAATCCAGCTGCGCGGGAACATCCAGGCCGAGCCGATCGACACCAGCACCGCGCAGCCGGCGACCTGCGCCCAGCGCCGCCAGAAACGCGCCCAGCTCTGGCCCTGCTCGAGCGCGATGGCCTGGCCGATGCCCGCGCAGAACAGGAACAGGCTGACGATCGCGGTGCGCTGTGTGGTCCACAACACATCGGCCGTGAAGCGGTGCTTCGGCTCGAAGAAGCCGTAGTGGTTGAGGTCGAAGCACAGGTGAAAGACCGCCATCCAGACGATGGCCACGCCGCGCAACACGTCGAGGCGGTCGAGGCGGCCGCCCGGCGCCAGCGCGACGCCGGCGTCGGAGCTCACCGCTTCTCGGGTGGCGACAGCATCGGCAGGCCACTGCCCTCGCCGAGCAGGCCGACCTTGGCATAGATGCCCAGCTTGTCGCGCGTGTCGCTGATATCGAGGTTGCGCATCGTCAGCTGGCCGATGCGGTCGGCCGGCGTGAAGGCGCCCTCGCCTTTTTCCATCGTCAGGCGCTCGGGCTGGTAGGTCAGGTTCGGGCTCTGCGTGTCGAGCAGCGAATAGTCGTTGCCGCGCCGGAGTTCCAACGTCACCTCGCCGGTGATGGCTCGCGCCACCCAGCGCTGCGCGGTCTCGCGCAGCATCATCGCCTGCGGGTCGAACCAGCGGCCGTGGTACAGCAGCTTGCCCAGGCGCCGGCCGTGGTTGCGATACTGCTCGATGGTGTCTTCGTTGTGGATGCCGGTGACCAGCCGTTCGTAGGCGACGTGCAGCAGCGCCATGCCAGGCGCCTCGTAGATGCCGCGGCTCTTGGCCTCGATGATGCGGTTCTCGATCTGGTCGCACATGCCCAGGCCATGGCGGCCGCCGATGCGGTTGGCTTCCTCGAACAACGCCACCGCCGACGCGAACGTGCGGCCGTTCAACGCCACCGGCTGGCCCTCTTCGAAACGCACGCTCACCGTCTCGGCCTTGACGGCGACCTCGTCGCGCCAGAACGCCACGCCCATGATCGGGTTGACGATGCGGATGCCCTTGTCGAGGAACTCCAGGTCCTTGGCCTCGTGCGTGGCACCGAGCATGTTGCTGTCGGTCGAGTACGCCTTCTCGACGCTCATCTTGTAGTCGAAGCCGTTGGCGATGAGGTATTCGCTCATCTCCTTGCGGCCGCCGAGCTCGTCGATGAAACGCTGATCGAGCCACGGCTTGTAGATCTTCAGGCTCGGGTTGGCGAGCAGCCCGTAGCGGTAGAAGCGCTCGATGTCGTTGCCCTTGTACGTGCTGCCGTCGCCCCAGATGTGGACGCCGTCGTCGCGCATCGCCACCACCAGCGCCGTGCCGGTGACCGCGCGCCCCAGCGGCGTGGTGTTGAAGTAGGTGGCGCCGCCGGTGGAGATATGGAACGCGCCGCACTGGATCGCCGTGATGCCTTCGCTCACCAGCTGCGGCCGGCAGTCGACCAGGCGCGCGATCTCGGCGCCATAGGCCAAGGCCCGGCGCGGGATGTCGTCGTAGTCGGTCTCGTCGGGCTGGCCGAGGTTGGCCGTGTAGGCGCACGGGATCGCGCCCTTGGCGCGCATCCAGTGCACCGCGGCCGAGGTGTCGAGCCCGCCGGAAAACGCGATGCCGACGCGTTGGCCGGCCGGCAGGGATTGCAGGATCGTGGCGGTCATGAGGGCTCCAGTCGCCGGGCCCGCATGCGGTGCGCCGACGCACCCGCGATGCTACGTGAACGCGCGAATGGCGCCGCCGCGGCCATCACAACGCGTCGAGCGCCGCGCGCAACGCCGCATGGTAGCCATCGAACTGCTGCAGATCGTTGTGCCCGGCGCCCTTCACGATGTGCAGCTGCGCCTTCGGAAACAATCGCTTCAGCGTCTGGCTGTGGTGTGGCGCGATCAGCTCGTCGTGCTCGCCATGCACCAGCAGCACCGGCGAGCGCAGCCGCGCGATCGTTTCGTCGGTGGCCAGCGGGTAGCGCAGCAGCCGCGCCGGCACCCACGGATACAGCTCGGCGGCCATGGCGCGCATGCTCGAGTACGGCGAGACCAGCACCGTCAGCTCGGGCTGCACCTGCAGCGCCAGCGGCACCACCAGGCCGCTGCCGAGCGAACGGCCGAGCAGCACACGCTTCCTGCCGGCGTACTCGGGCGCCACCACATCCCAGGCGGCGCGCACGTCGGCGTGCAGTTGCGCCTCGCTCTCGATGCGACCGCTGCTCTTGCCGTAGCCGCGGTAGTCGATCATGAAGAGGTCGAAGTTGGCGCGCCGGTAGAAGTCGAGGTCATCGAACCAGCCCTGCAGGTTGCCGGCATTGCCGTGCAGGAAGAACACCACGCCGCGCGCCGCGGGCAACCGCAGGTGCAACGCGCTCAGGCGCGCGCCCGGCACGTCGATGCTTCGTTCGTGCACGTCGGCGCCGAAAACGAAGCGGTGGTCGGCCGGCAGCCGCGCGGGGATGAACAGCAGCCGCTCCTGGCCCCACCACAGCGCCCCGACCAGCAAGCCGTAGACGCCGAGCACAGCCCCACCGACGGCAGCGAACCGCTGCATCGATGAACGCCACCAGGTCCGCAGCGTGGCGCCGGTTGACGTGATGGGCGGGCTCCCTTCGGCATGCCGCCGCGCACCGCGGCGTGCGGCGTCAGGATACGCCGGCCGGCGCGCAAGGCGTCAGGCGCGTTGCACCGCTGCGCCGCGCCCGGCCTGCAGCGCGTCGCTGCTGTCGACACCGCGGATGAAGCACTCGAGCACCGGATTGACGAGCCAGCCATGGGTGACCGGCGCCATGTGGCCGGCATCCACCCGATGGCGGCGCGCCTGCGGCAGCGCATCGGCCAGCACCTCGAGCACATCGCGCGGCGGCCGCGGACCGGTGGTGCCCGAGAACAGGCACACCGGCGCGCTGATGCGCCCGTAGCTTTCGAGCGCCGAGGGCTCGCGCGCGATCGCACCGAAGTCGAGCAAGGTCTTCGGCACCAACGCGGCGAGGCTGCTCTGCACGTGTTGCGGCAGTTGCGCGAAGGCGCCGGCGCCCGACCAGTAGTCGATGAAACCGCGTGCGCCGGCCAACGCATCGCCGACATCGGCGTGGCGCTGCAGCGTGTGCGCGATCGACTCGAATTCGGCGCGCCCGGAATGCCCGGGCGGCAACAGATGCAGCGCCACCGGCTCGTACAGAGCGAGGCTGAGCAACCGGTGCGGTTTGAAGCGCGCCAGTTGCAGCGCCACGGCGGCGCCGTACGAGTGGCCCACGAGGTGGAAGGGCTCGCCGGGCAGCAGTGCCACCTGCAGCACGCTGTCGATCAGGCGCACTTCGTGTTGCAGCGTGAATGGAATGCCCGGCGTCGGCATCGGCGACGCGCCGTAGCCGTGCAGATCGATCGCAATCAAGCGGTGGCTGCGCCGCATGCGTTCGACCAACGCACGCCACTGGCCTTTCGACCCCATCGAACTGTGCAGCAGCACCACGGGCCTGCCGCGCCCCTCGATATGAAAACCAACCCGGCTTTCGAGCAGCGCAGTGGAAGAAGGTGGAAGCATCGTGTCCTCTCGAGTGGCATGAACGTCGCGACAACATCGTTCGTTGCCCGGCGACGGCAGCTACGACGCGGCGGCCCGTGCGGACGCACCGGCGACCGCTCGACGACTCGCCGGGCATCCGCGGTGCGACGGTGCCTTTGCCGGGCGCTAGCTGTGTTGCAGCGCGCTGCCGATCGGTTGCATTACAGATGCAATGGACGCCGCTTCCGGCATCGACCCGATCGGTGTCCGGATGCGCTCGCGCTTTGCGTGGAGCGCGCATGTGCGCGGCTCCATCTGTTCAGCCGCGCAGCGACGGCACCAGGTCGAGTGCGAGCTTGTCGACGCCGCGCAACAGGTCGACCCGCACGCCACGGCCGATGCGCTCGCCGCCGAGCACACGATGCAGCGTGTCGACGTCCTTGATCGACACACCATCGACGGCGACGATGCGGTCGCCCGCCTTCAGGCCGGCGCGCGCCGCTGGCCCTTCGGCGAGCACCTCGTCGACACCCACCGCGCCGGCCGCGTCGAGCCGATGATGCAGCATCGTGCGCCGCGGCAGCGGCACGCTGCGCGCGACAATGCCCAGCCAGGCACGACGCACGCGGCCGTGGCGCAGCAGCTCGCTGACCACCCAGCGCGCGGTCTCCGACGGCACCGCGAAGCACAGCAGCTGCGCGCCGGCGATGATCGCGGTGTTGACGCCGACCACCTGTGCTCGCGTGTCGAGCAGCGGACCGCCCGAGTTGCCCGGGTTCAGGCTGGCGTCGGTCTGGATCACGCCTTCGATCAGATGGCCGTTGCGGGCTCGCAGGCTCCGGCCAAGCGCCGACACCACGCCGGTGGTCACCGTGTGCGACAGCCCCTGTGGGTTGCCGATCGCGATCACCACCTGGCCGACGCGCAGATTCCTCGACTCGCCGAGTTCGAGGTGCTGCAGCGGGCGCGGGCTGCCGATGCGCAGCAGCGCGAGGTCGGTGTCGACATCGCCGCCGACGCGCTCGGCCGCGTGCTCGCTGCCGTCGTCGAGCGCGACGTTGATCGTGTCGCCGGCGTCGACGACGTGGCTGTTGGTCAGCAGGTAGCCGTCGGGCGTGATCAGGAAGCCCGAGCCCGCGCCCTCGCCGATGCGACGGCCGCGCTGTGTGCGCACGTGCAGCGATACCACGCCGCCACGCGTGCGCTCCAGCGTCTGCACCACCGCGCGCGAATAGGCATCGAGCAGATCGATGTCGTCGTGCGCGGTGACGATGTCGTCGCGCTTCACAGTCCGATCCAGCCGTGTCGCAGGCCCTCGTGCACCGCTTCGGCACGGGTGGCAGCACCGACCTTGGCGAGGATCTGCGCGACGTGGTACTTGGCCGTGTGCGCCGAAATGCCGAGCACGCCGCCGATGTCGCGGTTGGACAAGCCCTTGCCGAGCAGCTCGAAGACCTCGATCTCGCGCGGCGTCAGCGGCTCGCGCTCGGAGGCGTCGAGGGCCCACGGTGTCTCGCGCACCGACAGCCCGGCCAGAACCGCGGCGACCGCCGCGCGCAGCCGTTCGCCGCCCGCGCCGGCCGACAGCTGGGCGCTGGCGCCGCCGGCGCCGCGCACGGTGATGCCGTCGTCGAGCAGCACCCAGGCGTCGGCATCGGCGTCGGCATCGCCGATGCCTACGCTCCAGCCGCCGTCGCGAAGTGCCGCGCGCACGCCGTCGGCGAGCAACGGCGAGGCGCTGACGATCACGATGCGCGGCATCTGCACCGTCATCCGCAACGTGTGTGCGGCCGTTCGGCCACCTGCACCGACAGGCTGTGCGCGCGACCGCCGCGCGTGATGTCGACGTCGACCTGGGTGCCCACCTGCAGGCGCTCGCGCAGCCCCTCGAGGCTGCTCACCGCCTGCCCTGCGAGCGCAACGATCACGTCGCCCACCAGCAGTCCAGCGCGTGCGGCGGGTCCGTCGTCGGCCAGCGAGCTGACGAGCAGGCCGTCGACGCCGACGCCGTCGCGCAGCGCACGCACCGGCTGTGCGGCGATGCCGAGATAACCGTGCTGCACGCGGCCGTGCGTCAGCAACTGCTCGACGACGCGCTCGATCGTCGCGCGCGGCAGCACGATGCCGTGGTGGCGCGACAGCGCCGGGCTGGCCACGCCGAGCACCCGCCCCGATGCATCTCCCACCGCAGCGCCGGCCAGGCCGGGGTAGAGGCCGCCATCGAGCCGGACCAGGCGCTCGACGCGGCCGCCGCGCC
>DATDJF010000016.1:0-2010 GCA_036520715.1 Burkholderiaceae bacterium
CCGTCTGTCTCGTCACCCCCAGTCGCTTGGTGGCGTCGATCATGGCGACGTAGCCCGACGGAGCGTCTTCAACGAGGCGGCGACGCAGCGCATCGTTGACGCGAATGCGCCAAGGAGCACCCCGCGTGACCTGCTCGCCGGCGATGAAGCCGTCGTTGATCCAGCGGTGAAGGGTCGATGCGGCGATGCCCAATGTCTTTGCAGCTTGCCGGATGCTCAGCAACTCGCCGGCCACGGGGTGTTCGGCAGGCTCATAGCGCGCAATGCCCCAACTGCGTCGCAGATTGCCTACGAGGCTCTGCGTGAACGACAGGCCGTAGGCCGTGGTGCGCTCCTGTCGGTTCAGGATGCCGGCGATCATGGCGTCGTCGTGATGCAAGGCCAGGCGGCGTACGAGCCCGATGGTGTCTTCATCGGTACGCACGGCGGCCGGCCGTGAGCGCGGCAGACTGACGTCACACTCGGTGAGCAGGCCACCTCGCCAACGCAGCTTCAGCAAGGCGCGGTATTGCTCGCGATACACGCTCACGCCGACCTCCTCGAGGAGCGTGCGCAGCAGCTCCTTCTTGTCGCGCAGCGAGGTCGACGGCGCGTTCCACAGTCGTTGCAGATCCCGACCCATTGCCAACACGTGTTCGCGCTGCTCTTGCGTCAGCTGTTGTGGGCGAAGCTGCTCGCGGCGCGCGAGCTCGCTGCGGGCCTGCTCGAGCTCGCGCAGGCACTGCTCCCATTGCGTCTCGAGCCCACGTGCCACGAGCCGGTTGTCGGGATCGACCGCGCGATAGCGGCGCTCGGCGCGCTGGACCTCATAGTCGGCGCGCTCCACTGCCAAGCGCCATTGCGCCAGGGCGCCGTCGTGATCGGCTTGTAGCAACTCAGCCGCGCGCAGTGAAGCGGCCAAGCCTGCAGGTGCCACGGCGCCCAGGAACGCGTTGGCGACAGCCGCGTCGATCTGCACGCCGCCGACGTTCAAGCAGTACACGCCGCGACCATTGACGAGATCCTTGTTCGCGCAGTGGTAGCCAGGCGTCTGAGTCCGGCCCCGGTAGTGCGTGTGCAGCTTGCGCCCGCAATGGCCACACGTGGCAAGCCCCTGCAGCAACGCCGCGCCCTCTCTCACTGCGCCTGCGCCCTGATGAGCCTGGGGGCGCGCATTTGAGCCCAGCCGCACCTGGTTGGCCTCGTAGGTCGACCAATCGATGTAGCCCGTGTGGTGCTCCTTGATGAGCACCGACCACTGCTCGCGCGGCAAGTGGCGGCTGCGCCGCTGGATGTTGCCGTGCTCGTCGACGAAGCGCTCGCGTCGAGTCTTGCCATAGGTGTACGCGCCGGCGTAAACGGGGTTGCTCAGCACCTTGTGAATGGCAGTGTAGGTCGGCGCTATCCAGCCGATCGGGGCGCGGGGGTGGGGCTGCGTCGGAAAGCTCAGAGCCTCACCGCGAAACCACAGCCAGACCCGACGTGCCGAGCCGAACTCCGCGAAGCGCGCGAAGACCGCGCGCACCGCACCGCTCACCGCTTCGTCCGGGTGCAGCAGCACCTCGCCGTCGGCATCGCCCCAGACGAAGCCCACGTTCAGCCCACGGCGCAGCTCGCCGCGGGCGGCCTTGTTGCGAATGCCCCCTTCCAACCGCTCGCGCAGCACGTGCAGCTCGGCCTCGCTCATGGTGCCCTTCAGGCCCAGCAGCAGCCGGTCGTTGAACAGCGTCGGGTGGTACAGGCCATCGGCGTCGCCGTTGAGCGTGTCGGTCATCGAGCACAGGTCGAGTAGCCGGTACCAGTCGGCGTTGTTGCGCGCCAGACGCGAGACCTCCAGGCCGAGGATCAGCCCGACGTGACCGAGTGCCACATCGGCCGCCATGCGGGCAAAGCCACCACGACCCTGGGCGCTCGAGCCCGACAGGCCGAGGTCGTCGTCGATGATGGCAATCCTCGCCTGCGGCCATCCCAGCGTGGCAGCACGCTGCGCCAGTGCGTACTGACGCAGCGTGGACTCGCGGTTGTGCTCGA
>DATDJF010000017.1:0-5865 GCA_036520715.1 Burkholderiaceae bacterium
GATCGCCACCTCGCGGCGGCGCTCGCCGCGCTGCAACCCGAGTGGGCCATCGGCGTCGGCGGCTTCGCCGAGCGCTGCCTGCGCAACGTGCTCGGCGGCGATGGCGTCGACTCGGCGCTGGCACGCCGCATCCGGGTCGCGCAGATCCTGCACCCGAGCCCGGCGAGCCCGGCCGCCAACCGTGGCTGGTCCGACGCGGTCGACCGCACGCTGGCCGAACTCGGCGTGCCGGTGGGCGCGGCGGTGCGCCGGGGCGACGTCGCGACAAAGCCCCGGTAGCGGCATCGCGGCAGGGATGTGGTCCATTACGCGATCCATGGCCAACCGGGTCCCTTCCTCATGAATATCTTCGTCACCGGCGCTGGCGGCTACATCGGCGGCTCCATTGCGATGGCATTGGTCGCGGCGGGGCATCACGTGCGCGGGCTGGCACGCAGCGCGGCCAACGCCGCGCGGCTGCGCGCAAGCGGCATCGACCCCGTGCCCGGCACCCTGGACGATGCCGACGTGCTGACGCGCGAGGCGCGCGTGGCCGACGGCGTGGTCAACACCGCCAGCGCCGACCATGCGGCGGCGGTGCACGCGCTGATCGCCGGCTTGGAGGGTTCGGGCAAGCCGCTGCTGCACACCAGCGGCTCCAGCGTGATCGGTGACGACGCCCGCGGCCAGCGCCAGTCGGACCGCATCTTCGACGAAGACACGCCGCTGCTCGTGAATCCGAGCAAGCAGGCCCGCCGCGAGCTCGACCTGACGGTGCTCGACGCGGCGCGGCGCAACATCCGCTCGG
Source organism: Burkholderiaceae bacterium (assembly GCA_036520715.1). Classification (GTDB taxonomy): domain Bacteria; phylum Pseudomonadota; class Gammaproteobacteria; order Burkholderiales; family Burkholderiaceae_C; genus JAEUPI01. The sequence goes on from DATDJF010000017.1 coordinate 788, forward strand.
CCGTGATCTGCCCGAGCCTCATCTACGGCGCCGGGCGCGGGCTCAATCCGCAAAGCGTGCAGGTGCCGTTTCTCGCCGCCAACGCGCGCGACAAGGGCGTCGTGCAGATCGTCGGGCCTGGCTTGAACGTGTGGTCTAACGTGCACATCGACGACGTCGTCGATCTGTACTTGCTGGCGCTGGCCAAGGCGCCGGCCGGAGCGTTCTACTTCGCCGAGAACGGCGAGGCCTCGTTCAGCGACATCGCGGCGGCCATCGCCAGGCGGCTCGGCCTGTCGGGCATCGAAGCGTTGCCAGCGCAAGTCGCCGCCGAACGATGGGGCGAGTCCAAAGCCTATTTCACGCTCGGCAGCAACAGCCGGGTGCGCGGCAAGCGCGCCCGCCGCGAGCTCGGTTGGGCGCCGCGCCACTCGTCGCTGCTCGATTGGATCGAGACCGAGCTGCCCGTCGCTTGAGGTGTCGATTCATCGCGGCATGCGCTTGACCCGTCACCTGTCTCCCGCGGCCACCGGCCTGGCCTGGGGGCTGCTTGCAGCGGCGATCTGGTCGGTCTACGCGGTGCTGGCGCGGCTGGGCATCAAGGCGGGCTTGAGCCCGCTCGACCTGACCCTGCTGCGCTTCACGCCCGGCGCGCTGGTGATGCTGCCGTTCGTCTGGCATTGGGGCCTGCGCGATCTGGCCGGCATCGGCTGGCGGCGCGGCGTGGTGCTCGCCACGCTGTCGGGGCCGCTGTTCAGCCTGTTGATGATGACCGGCTTCGTCTACGCGCCGCTGGCGCACGGCGCGGTGATTGCACCCGCCACCCAAATGCTCACCGGCATCGGGCTGTCGGCCTGGCTGGCGCGCGCGCCGGTCACGCGCGAGACCATCGCCGGCGCTGCCTTCGTGCTGCTCGGCCTGCTCTTCATGGGCGGCGATGCGCTGCTGCACGCCGAGGGCCACGCGGTCCTGCTGGGCGACGCGCTGTTCGCGGCCGCGGGCTGCAGCTGGGGCCTCTTCGGCGCGCTGTCGCGACGCTGGCGTGTCGATGCGATGCGTGTCACCGGGGTCGCGGTGCTGCTGTCGTTCGTGATGTTCGCGCCGCTGTACGTGGCGCTGGCCGACCCGCGCGCGCTGCTCGCCGCGGCGCCCGGCTTCGTCGCCCTGCAGGCGGTGGCGCACGGCCTGGGTGCCGGCCTGGTGGCCGTGCTGGCGTACAGCCGCGCGGCGGCGCTGCTGGGTCCGGGGCCGGCATCCTTCTTCGGCGCGATGGTGCCGGGGGCGGCGTCGCTGCTGGCGATCCCGGTGCTGGGCGAAGTACCCACCGGGCTGCAGGTGGCCGGCCTGCTGGCGGTGGTCGCCGGGTTGTTGCTGGCGTTCGGCGCAGTGCGCGTGTTGCTGGATCGCCGGCGCGGCGCACGGGCGTGAGGCTGGTCCGCGGGTGTGCGCATTCAGTCAGTTCACCACCTTCACCGGCTGGCCGGGCTTGGGGTCGGCGCCGCCGCCGTAGACGCCGTTCAACAGCTTGAGTGCTGCCTCGGCGCGAGGCGTGGGCAGCGGTGACGCCTTCGCGAGCTCGCCGAAGCCGCCGCGCGGGTAGGGCACCGTCTGCACGCTCCAGGGCTTGGCCGCGGCACGGTCGGCCGCCGTCATGGCGTGAAACGACGATTCGGCCTCCTTCAGGCCGGCCTCGGCGCGCTGCCGGGCCGCGGTGTCCTTGGCGGCGTGCTGCAGGATGTAGTTGCGATCGCCCGGGCCGGTGACGAGCGTGAAGGCCACCGGCCGGCTTTGCCCTTGCTGGTTGCGCACCGTGCCGGTGAAATAGGTGGCATTCAGGCCATGCAGCGTGCGCCGCTCGGTGCGGCCATCGGTGGGCTTGATGACGTTGCGGATGATCTCCTCGTGCGTGCTGCCGGCCTTCGGCGGTACCACGCGCACGATCAGGCCGGCGTCGCCCGCGGCGTTGACCACGGCGATCGCTTCGGGCGCGTTCTCGAGCTTCCAGCCCGCCGGCGCGGTGAGCGCGACACCCAGGCCCTCGTGATAGAAGTTGCGACCGCGCACCAGCCCCTGCTCGGGGCTGTCGCCGAACGTCATGCCGCTGATCGCCTGCAGGTAGCGCGCGCGTCCTTCGTCGGCATAGCCGCTCTGGCCCTGGTACTTGGCGGCGAAGGCCTTGATGTCGGCGAGCCGCTTGTCGTTGGCCGGGTGCGACGACAGCCAGCTCGACGCCGACGCCACCTGCCGGCCCTCGGACTTGGCCAGGTCGGCGGCGAACTGCTCCTGGTTCTTCAGCACCTGGATCACGTCGATCATGTTCTGCGGGTCGTAGCGGTTGCGCGCCAGGTACTCCGCGCCCAGCTCGTCGGCCTGCGTCTCCTGGTCGCGGCTGTACGACGCCACGTAGCCGGCCGCCACGCTTTGCGACGCCTGGCTCGCGATGCCGGTGGCGCCGCTCAGGCCGCCGGCCTCGAGCACGGCACCGAGCACGGTGGCCGCGATGACGCCGATGCCCGCGTTCTGCTGGCGCGTGGCGCGCTGCGCGCCGTGCCGCGCGGTGACGTGGCCGATCTCGTGGCCCATCACGCCGGCCAGGTCGGCCTCGCTCTCGAGGTAGGCCATGATGCCGCGCGTCACGTAGACGTAGCCGCCGGGCAGCGCGAAGGCGTTGATCTCCGGGCTGTCGAGCACCGTGAAGGTCCACTTCAGGTTGGCGCGGTGCGACTGCCTGGCCAGGCGCTGGCCCAGCTCGTCGACGTAGGCCTGCAACTTCGGGTTGTCGTAGACGCCGTACTCCTTGAGCACCTCCTGGTGGGCCTTGGCACCCTCGGCGACCTCGGTGGATTCGTCCATCACCGTGCGCTCGGTCTTGCCGGTGACGGGGTTGACGACCTGCGTGCCGCAAGCCGCCAGCAGGCAAGCGGCAAACAGCAGCAGGCGAATCGGGCGCATGCTCATTCCGAACCCCTCCAGCAGATCGTGCATGGCCGAGAGCCTAAACCGTCGTTGAAGTCAACGACGGCGTGAGGCGAATGGCGCCGGGCACGTCGCTTGCGCGCTCCGTCACGGCTCGCCGAGCAGCTCCTTCACCAGCGCGAAGCGATGCGGGAAGTCGCGCTTCATCACCGCTTCGTCCGGTGTGCCCTTGACCTGGTAGTACAGCGCGATGGTCTCGGCCACGTCTTCCTGCAGGTGGCTGGCCGCGTAGTTCGAGACGCGGTGATTGTCGTCCTTGATCGCGGCCTCCCACTTCAGGCGCAGCGCGGGGTTGTCCTTGAATTTCTGTGCCGACAGCAGGTGCGCGGTCTCGTGCGACAGCGTGGCGGTCATCTCGCGCGGGTTGTCGGCCACCTCGCCGCCCATGAACACGCGGTTGGGGCGGCCGTCCTTCGCGAGCACGGCCTGCATGAAATCCTTCATTCGCGGGTCGACGATCACCTGGCTCACGTAAAGCCGCTCGGTCGCGGGCAGGCCGGCCAGGCTCTTGGCGATCAGCTCGACCGACGGCAGGCCCTTGGGCAGCGGCCGCGGAAAGATCACTTCGATCGTCCGGCCCTCGATCGACACGGTGTGCACCGTCACGTCGGCCTTCTTCGGGTCGATGCCGCCCTCGGGCTTGAAGTTCATGAACACCGAGCGCTTCTCGTCTCGCACGGCGACGACCTGGGGTGCTTCCTTCGATGCGCCCGGCAGTTCGGCGCGGTCGCTGCGCACCATGTCGGGAGCGTCGAGCGCGCCGGCACGGCTGTTGAGCTCGGCGGCCTTGGCGGCGTCAGGCAGCTTGGCGGTCGACTTCACCGCCTGGCCGAGCCGTTCGTACGAGCGCTCGCGCAGCGCTGCATCCGCGCTGCCCAGTGCCAGCATCCAGCGCGACTGCGCGGTCGCGTCGAGCTTGTTGAAGGCGGCGCTGTCCACCAGCGCGAGCAGGCTCGCCTTGCGGGCCGGCGCCGGGTCGATCTCGAAGGTGTCGTGCTGGTGCTCGAAGGCGCGGAAGAACGCGGCCTGCGCATCGCCCGGCAGCTTCTTGAACGCCGGGTCGTTGGCGCGCTTGACCAGCGCGTCGACGGCTGTAGCGTCGGCCGGGGCCTTGGCGGCAGCGGTGGTGACGGCGTCCTTGATCGCAGGCGGCAGGCTCGCGATGTCGGGCCGCTTCAGCAGCGCCATCGCCGCGCGGCGATCAACCGGCTCGTGCGCGACGAAGCTCTGCGCGAAGCGCGCGCGTGCCGCCGGGCCCAGCTCGTTGAAAGGCTTGCTGGCTGCGAGCTGGGCCACGTCGGCCACCAGCGCGCGATCGGCCTTGCCGGTGGCGAGTCCCGCCAGCAGGTGCTTCTGCGTCGTTGCGTCGAGCGCGACGAAGTGGTTGTCGTTGATCAGGTCGACCGCCGCCTTGTAGGTGGGCGACGTGGTGGGCAGCAGCGCACGCAGCGTGTCGTAGGCCGCGCGCCTGACGGTCATGTCGAGGTCCTGCGCGGTGGCGAAGGCCGGCGTGCCGGCCTTCAGCAGGGCCTTGGCCTCGCGCACCGCTGCCACCGGGTCGATCACGCCGGCGCCGTCGCGCTGCGTGCCCTTGACGTCGGTGGTGGCCGCGCTGCCCTGCAGGATCCTCTCGATCTGCGCCGGCGTGATGTGCGGGTTGGCCTTCACCATCAGCGCCGCCACCGAAGCGGCGTAGGGCGCGGCGAACGAGGTGCCGCTGACGTCGAGCGCGGCGCCGCTGCGTTTGTCGATGCCCACCGGCACGTCCACGCCCGGCGCCGAGGTGGCTGCGCCCACGCTCGACGACGGCGCCATCGCCTCGTGGGCCTGCTTGGTCGCGGCATCCAGCCTGACCGAGCCGACCGACAGCACACCCGGGATGGTGGCCACCAGGTTCTCGTTGGTGCTGCTGCGCTCGCCGGTGCGCGCCGGTTCGAAGAAGTTGCCGGCGGCGGCGATCGGCAGGAAGCCGGCCGCGCGCGCCTGCGCCACCGCGCGTGTGGCCTCGCCGCGCGCGGCGGCGATGCGCTGCACCGCGGCCGGCGTGCTCACCGCCTGGTGGATCAGGCCGGCGATGAAGTGCCGCAGCTCTTCCTTGGCCTGGGGCTTGGCGAGGTCCAGTG
>DATDJF010000018.1:0-4894 GCA_036520715.1 Burkholderiaceae bacterium
CGGTGCGCGATCGCGACCACGGTCTTGCCCTCCATCAACCGGTACAGGCTGGCCTGGATCGCCTGCTCGACCTCGCTGTCGAGCGCACTGGTGGCCTCGTCGAGCAGCAGGATCGGCGCGTCCTTGAGCATCACGCGCGCGATCGCGATGCGCTGGCGCTGCCCGCCCGACAGCTTGACGCCGCGCTCGCCGACGTGGGCGTCGTAGCCGCGGCGGCCCTTGGGGTCGACGAGGCCTTCGATGAACTCGTGCGCCTCCGCACGGCGCGCCGCAGCGATCATCTGCGCGTCGCCGGCGTCGGGCTTGCCGTACAGGATGTTGTCGCGCACCGAGCGGTGCAGCAGCGAGTTGTCCTGCGTCACCATGCCCACCTGCGCGCGCAGGCTGACCTGCGTGACGTGCGCGATGTCCTGGCCGTCGATCAGGATGCGGCCGTCGTGCAGGTCGTAAAAGCGCAGCAGCAGGTTGACGACGGTGGACTTGCCGGCGCCCGAGCGGCCGACCAGCCCGATCTTCTCGCCGGGCCGGATGTGCAGGTCGAGGTTGTCGATCACCGCGGCTGCGTTGCCATAGGCAAAGCGCACCTGCTCGAAGCGGATGTCGCCGCGCGACACCACGAGCGGCTTGGCATCTGCGCTGTCAACCACTGCCTGCGGCCTGGAGAACGTGTTCATGCCGTCCTGCACCGTGCCCACGTGCTCGAACAGCATCGCCATCTCCCACATGATCCAGTGCGAGATGCCGTTCAGGCGCAACGCCATCGCGGTGGCCGCCGCCACCGCGCCGACGCCGACGCGCCCCTGCGTCCACAACCACAGCGTGAGCCCGGTGGTGCCGAGGATCAGGCCCATGCTGAGCGCGTGGTTGACCACCTCGACGCCGGTGACCAGGCGGAACTGCTGGTAGGCCGTGCCCATGAACTCCTGCATCGCGCCGCGCGCGAACGCGGCCTCGCGCCGCGCGTGCGAAAACAGCTTCACGGTGGCGATGTTGGTGTAGGCGTCGGTGATGCGCCCGGTCATCAGCGAGCGCGCATCGGCCTGCTGCTGCGCGACGCGGCCCAGCCGCGGCACGAACCAGCGCAGGGCCGACACGTACAGCACCAGCCAGCCGAGAAACGGCAGCAGCAGCAGCGCATCGAAGCCGCCGACCAGCAGCACCATGGTGACGAAGTAGATGACGACGAACACCAGGATGTCGCAGACGATCATCACCGTGTCGCGCACCGCCAGCGCCGTCTGCATCACCTTGGTCGAGATGCGGCCGGCGAACTCGTCCTGATAGAACGCCATGCTCTGGTCGAGCATCAGGCGGTGGAAGTTCCAGCGCAGCAGCATCGGAAAGTTCGACGAAATGGCCTGGTACTTGACCAGGCACCACACCATGACGACCGCGATGCTGGCCACCAGCGCGCCGGCCAGCAGCAGCAGGGTGCCGCCTTCGTCGTGCCACAGGCGCTGTGGCGGCACGCTGCCCAGCCAATCGACCACGTGCCCGAGCATGCCGAACAGGAACGCTTCGAACATGCCCACCGCGGCCACCAACACGATGATGACCGCCACGTAGCCGCGCATCCCCTGCGTGCAGGCCCACACGAAAGGCAGCAGACCGCGCGGCAGCCGCGACGGCGCCTGCTCCGGATACGGAGGGATCAAGCGTTCGAAGCGCGAGAACATGGCCGGTGCGAAGCGATCAAAGGCCGCCAGCGTAGCGGATCGGCCGCACGGCGACGATTCCCCCGCGACGCGCAGGCGACAAGCCGCGGGCACAGGCCGACACAAAACGGCGCGCGTTGCAGGAATTCGGGCGCACCAGTGGGCGTACGCGCATTCGACCCCTCGCGTTGTCTGCACGGGGTGCCGTGCCGCGCTGCGGGGTCCACTCCAGGAGGCCAGCCTGTGGACATCTCGCGCAAACGGTTCATCGAGGCGCTTGCCGGCGGCGGCGCGCTGCTCGTGCTCGGCAGTTGTGGTGGAGGTGGCAGCAGTTACGGTGGCGGCAATCCGGCGCCGCCAGCCAGCAGCTGCAACGAATCGATTTCCCTCAACCACGGCCACGCGCTGACGATCGCCGTGGCCGACCTCGACTCGACGACACCCAAGAGCTACGACATCGCCGCTGCAGCAGGGCACAGCCACCAGGTGACGTTCAGCCCCGCGCAATTGGCGCAATTGAAGGCCGGCACGGCGGTGACCGTGACGTCAAGCGTCGGCGATGGCCACACGCACCAGGTGACGGTCACCTGCGTCATCGTGTGAGCGGCGGTGCGGGCACGGGCACGCTTCGCGCCGCTCAGCCGGCGCGAAGCGTCACTGCGAGGCGACGTACTTGTTGCCGGCCGCCTTGTAGCGCTCGATCGCCTTCTTCAGGTCGGTGTACTCCTCGCAGCCGAACATGCATGCCTTGTCGAGCACCGCGAGGCGCTTCTCGGCGGCGGCGAGATCGCCCTTGATCAGGTACAGCTCGCCCGAGTACTCCAGCGCGCCACGGTGGTCGGGCTTGATGCGCAGCGCCTCGTTGTAGTGGCGCTCGGCGCCGGCGAGGTCGGGCGTGCTCGCCTTGCGCATGCTGTAGCCCATCAAGTTGTTCCAGTCGGCGCTGGCCGGGTCGTTGACGCGCTTGAGCTCGTCGATCGCCTCGACCCACTTCTTGTTCTTGATCAGGCCGCGTGCCTGCGCCAGCTTGTCGGGCGCGGCCGGCTCCGGGGTGTCTGCGGCCAAGGCGCCTTGCTGCAGCGCCAGTGCGATCACCGCGGCCGAGAGGGTGCGTACGAGCAGTCGTTTCATGTCGATCCTCGAAGTGTTGTCGGGGCTTGAAGCACCGCGCCTGCAGGTGCCTGCCGGCCACGTACGGAGCCGCCGCCGCGGCGGACGCATCGCATGCTGGCGGGCCGACGCATCACCACAGCTTCACACAGTGGCCGCTGGCGACAAAGGGGCCCGCCGGCGCACGGGCCTCGCCGCCGGCCGGCTCGATGGTCACGCCCAGGCGCGCGACGGTGAAAAAGAGCTTCTCGGCGCTGTCGGGCAAGCCGAGGGTCGCCGACCCCTTGGCCGGCACTTCGCCCACCAGGAATGGCGCGCCGTCGCGCGGCAGGGCCCACAGCCGGGCCACCTGCCCGGCCGGCACCTCGATCGGCTGCAACAGCTTCACGGTGATCGAACGGCCGTGGCGGCGCGAACTCGCCAGCAACGTGGCCTGTCCGGCGTCGCTCACCAGCAGGCCGACGTAACTCTGCGGCAACGCCTCGCTGTGCGGCTCGAGGTCGAGCCACTGCGGCTGCAGGCGCAGCACCACCGTGGCCATCAGCACGCCGGCCAGCACACCACCCAGTACACGCGGCGCCAGCAGGCCTTGCAGCCACTGCCAGAAACCGGCGCGCCGCGGCGCGGCGAACAGGCGCTGCTGCAGGCCTTCCCACACCTGCTCGCGCGGCTGCACCGCCGGGACGCCGGCGGCCAGCACGCCCAGACGCTCCTGCCAATGCGCCACCACCCGCATGGTGAGCGGCGCTTCGCGCAACAGGCGATCGAAGCGCCGCCGCGCGGCGCCGTGCAGCGTGCCCAACGCGTATTCGCGGGCCAGGCGATCCAGCCGCTCGGGTTGCAGGTAGTTCATGCCACCACGCCTCGCGCGCCGAGGCAATCCTTCAGCTTGTCCAGGCCACGCCGGACCCAGGCCTTGGCGGTGCCCAGCGGCGCGCCCATCTGCTGGGCGATCTCGCTGTGGACGAGGCCCTTGTAGTAGGCCAGCGCCAGCGCCTGGCGCTGCTGCGGGCTGAGCGCGGCCATGCAGGCATCGATGTGCGCGCGCTGCAGGCTGGCGTCGAACAGCGAGTGCGGCTCCCACTGAGGGTCGGCGCGCACCTCCAATGCCTCGTCTTCGAGCGCACCGGTGGTGCGGCGCTCGCCGGCGCTCGAACGCAAGGTGTCGATCGACTTGTTGCGCACGATGTTGATCAGCCAGGTCATCGGGGTGGCCACGCTCGGGTTGTAGCCGCGGGCGCTGTTCCAGACATTGACGAATGCTTCCTGCAGCACCTCTTCGGCGCGTTCGCGGCTGCCCAATATACGGAGCGCGACCCCCAGGAGATGCGCGCTGGTGGCACGATACAGGCGCTCGAAGGCCGCCCGATCGTGCAGTGCCACACGCGCCATCAGGGCGCCGAGGTCATCGGGGGCCGTCATCGGGTGCAGTGGGTCGACGTGGGTTCCAGGAGCGGGCCGCCATTGTGGCGTGGCCGGCGCCACTGCACCATCACGGGCGGGCAAGCGCTCGTGGCTCACTAAGGCATGCCGTATGCTGCGCGTCCATGGGGCACCGGGCGGTACCCCGATGCGATCGAGTCCGGCAGGAGCACCCTTGGCAACTCCCAATTACGCCTACGAGAAGCGCCAACGCGAGTTGGCCAAAAAGCGCAAAGCCGAAGAAAAGCGCCAGCGCAAGCAGACGGGTCGCGATGATGCATCGACCCCGGCGCAGCCCGACAACGCGGCACCGGCGCCGGCGCCCAGCTCGGGGCCGTCGAGCTGAGGCCCATTCGGGGCCAATAAAAGAAAAAGCCACGACACATCGGCCGTGGCTTGGCGTGCAGCGGACGCCATGGGCGCCCGCTCGGCGCAGACGTCAGATGACGCGGATGTTCGCCGCCTGCAGACCCTTCTGGCCCTGCTTGACTTCGAACTGCACGCGCTGGTTCTCCTGCAGGCTGCGGAACCCGCCTTCGTTGCGGATCTCGCTGTGGTGGGCAAAAAGATCCTTGCCGCCGCCCTCGGGCGTGATGAAGCCGTAACCCTTGCCGTCATCGAACCACTTGACGACGCCTGTTTGTGTACCTTCGGTGCTCATGGAATGAAGTTCCTTCGTGTGAACTGTTGGGTTGAACCCCGTACCG
>DATDJF010000019.1:0-4269 GCA_036520715.1 Burkholderiaceae bacterium
CGGGCCGATCGGTGTGGCCGGCACGCGCAGCACGCAGGTCGCCGGGTCCTTCTTCGACAGGCGCAGCCGCGGGATCACCAGCAGCTTGTCGCAGCGAAACTCGACCCGCGTTTCCTTGGCACCGAGGGTCACCCGATGCGCGCCGCGAATGTAGGTCAGGCGCTCGACCTCGGCTTCGCCGTTGATGACGACCGGCGGGTCGAAGAAGGTCGGCCCGTAGGTCCGCGACGCCGGGTAGCCCGCCTGCACACCGCCGATCTGGTTCTGGAACTTGGCGTCGGCGTAACTGATGCACAAGGTCGGCAGCAGCAGGCTCAGCGGCGGCCCCTCCTTGTTGACGCGGTAGGGCGAGCTGACACGCAGCGTGTCTTCGTGCACGGCGGCGCCGTTCACCCGGAACGGGTAGTCGCCACCCCAGATCAGCGTCGCCATGGTCGGATCCCCCGGTTCACTGGATATGCAGGTTGCGCAGCGCGACGTTGTTCACGCCCTTGATGTTGCTCGACCAGGCGTCGCCCCCCGCCGCCGTCGGCGCCGGGAAGACCAGCGGGTCGGTCGCATGGTCGACTTCGGCCAGCATGCAGAAGTGGTGCACGCTGGCCGCGGCGCCCAGCTCGGCCTGCTGCGGGCGCCAGCGGAACGTGACCTCGGCCAAGCCCAGCGCCGGCACCGTCACGGTCTGCTCCTGCTGTGCATCCGTATCGTCCTCGGCGTGGAACCAGGCGTTGGGTGCGGTATGTGGCAGCGCGTACTTGATGCGCACCACCGTGCCCACCGCGGCGTTGCTGCCGAGGTTGCGCACCGTGACCTTCACGTCGTAGAGGCTGCCCCACAGGATGTCGGTGGTCTCGTTGACACTGCCGCTGGCGAAAACCCGGATATCCGGTGCACACCAGAAGCAGTCACCGGGGAAGGGCTCGAGCCCGTAGTCGTCGTCCGCGGTGCGCACCCACACGTCCACGTCCTGCGGCGGCAATGCCTCGTCGATTGCGCCGATCAACCGCAGCCGGCCGTAGCCATAGCGGTTGCGTTCGCTCGGCACGAAGCCGGCCTGCGCCGGGTCGAGATTCAGGTTCAGCCGGTTGGCGTGCTGCGTCAGCAGTGCCTTGATGGTGTCCTGGTTCAGCGTGAAGCCCAGCGCGCCGTAGGATTCGAACAGCAGCGCGATCGAGCCGGCGACCAGCGGCGTGGCCATGCTGGTGCCGTTCTTGCCGACATAGCCGCTGGCTTGATTGGACGCGGCCGACTGGATCAGGTTGGCCTGGGTGCCGCCGACGGCGGCGATCTCCGGCTTGATGCGGCCGTCGACGGTCGGTCCGGCACCGCTGTAGGCCGCGATCAATTCGCCCGCGGCCGGGTCGGGCGGCAGCCGCTTGTCGCACGACCCGACCGACAGGATCGAGCGACCGCAGGCCGTGTCGGACAGCGTCAGCGCGTCGCGCGTGCTGCCGCTCAGGTCGCCCCACCAGCCCTGCAGGCCGGCCCAGGCGTGGAAGCTGGCCGCGTCGGTCGCGTGCGGATTGCGCAGGTCGATGGTGAACACATCGGCCAGCAAGGCGGCGGCGACGAACACGCGGATGCCGCGCAGCCCGCCGCCGGGTTCGATGTCGCGCTCGGCCTCGACCGCGCGTGTGCCGAGGTTGGCGTCGAAGTCCTGCCCGGCGGTGCGCCAGCCGCTGTTGTTGCCGGCAAAGGCGATGCGGAAGTCCAGTTCGGGCCCGCTGTACCAGATGTCCAGCCAGGACGACGAGTTGTTGGCGCGACGGTGTGTCCAGGTGAAGCTCTGCGTGGTGGCAGCGGCGATGTCGCCGCGCCGATAGCCGTCGCGGTTGTTGTCGTTGCCGGCCGCGAAGACGATCGAGCGCAGGTCGAAGGAATTGAGAAAGTTGTCGCGCGCCAGATCGAAGGCCGACGAGCCGTTGTGCGGCCCCCAGTTGCTGCCCTGGCTGACGCTGACGACGATCGGCAGGTTCTCGAACTCGGCGGCGCGCATGCAGAAGTCGATGCCGTCGAGAATGGCGTCCTCGAACGTGGCGCCGGTGTCGAGCGCGCTCGGCAGCGTCAGCAGGCGAACGTAGACGATGCCGGCCTGCGGCGCCGCGCCGACATGGTCGACGGCGGTGGCCCAGTTTGCCTCGTTGCCGCTGCCCGCGGCGATGCCGGCGCAGTGTGTGCCGTGCTCCTCGGCGCCGGTCGGCTCGCAGCAGATCTGGTCGTTGCCCGTGCCGTACGGGTTGGCCAGGCCGAGCGCGGTGTCGATCATCGCGGCGGTGTACAGCCGGCCGTAGTCGAGCCCGGCGAAGTCGGGTCGCGTCGCCGCAGCCGCGGCGGTCCACGCGGCGGGCGTCTGCCCCGGCGGGTTGGCCTGCGCGACCGGCATGCCCGTCATCGGGTTCTGCGTGTGTGTGCTCTGCGCCCAGTAGTACCGCAAGCGTGTGCCGTGGGTGCCGGCCGGGTCGCGCAGCCCATTGTGCGTGACGTCGAGCACCGAATCGATGATGCCGACGAGCACGCCGTTGCCCTGGAATCCGGTCGGGTTCAACGGACGCGGCGCATGCACGTCGTCGACCTCGCCTTGCGCGCTGGCCTCTTCGACCGACGGCAACAGCATGCGCGGCGTGCGCAGCCTGCGGCACGCCGGCTGAGCGGCGAGCTGGTTGATCTGCGCGCGCGTGGCGACGATCGTGAAGATGTCCTGCGCCTGCGAGCGCACCTGGATGCCCAGTGCCTCGAGGTCATGCCGGTTGCCGGTGTAGTGGGCGATGGCGCGAACGCGCACCGGCTGGCGCAGGATCGCGACCACCGCGGACAGGTGGCGCGGCAGCTGCGCCTGGGCCGGCAGTTGCAACGGCAGCGCAACGGCGGCCGCGGCCCGCGGCTGCAGCGGCGATGCCAATGACAGCGCGGATTTCTGGAAGCGCGTCAGTTCGGCGCGGATGGCGCTGTCGCTCATCTTCACGAGCTTGCGCAACGGCAGGTCCAGCTTGAGGGTCGGCGACTCCTCCGCTTTGCGTGCGGTGCTGCTGCCGACAGGTTTCTTGGCCATGGGGTAAGCCTTTCGCCGACGGGTGGGTCACTGCAGCATCGTGCCCATCTCATATGCAAGGTTGCCCAGGCTGCCGCATCGAGCATAGCGCCGGGCACGGCCGAAATGAAGCTCCCATGCTGCCGGTTGCGACTTCAATGTGGGGAGAGACAGTCCGTCGAACCCCGCTGCAAGTCGGCCAGCGGCGTAGCGCGCCGCCAAATTGAGATAGTCTGCAAGAAGATCCCCGACCCGCTCCCGGAGTGCCCGCTTTGCGCCCGATCGAGACTGTCGACCTCAGCCCCGGCTACCGCATCCCGCGCATCATCCGCGGCGGCTGGCAGCTGGCCGGCGACCATGGCGCGGTGGACCGCGAGCGCGCGGTGGCCGAGATCGCCGCCTTCGTCGATGCCGGACTGAACACGGTGGACGGCGCCGACATCTACACCGGCGTCGAGGCGATCTACGGCGACTTCAACGCGCGCCGCCGTGCCGCCGGCCTGGCACCGCTGCAGGTGCACACCAAGTGCGTGCCCGACCACGACGACCTGGCGCGCGTGGACGCGGCCTACATCCGCCGCATCGTCGAACGCTCGCTGCAGCGGCTGCAGGTGGACCGGCTCGACCTGGTGCAGTTCCACTGGTGGGACTATGGCGTGCCCGGCATGGTGGATGCAGCCTTGACGCTGGCCGCGCTGCAGCGCGAAGGGCTGATCCGCCATGTGGGCGGCACCAACTTCGACACGCCACAGACTGCCGCGATGTTGCAAGCCGGTGTGCCGCTGACGAGCATGCAGGTGCAGTACTCGCTGCTCGACCGCCGTCCCGAGCATGCCTTGTTGGCGCTGGGCGTGCCGCTGCTGTGTTACGGCACGCTGGCCGGCGGCTTCTTCTCCGAGGGCTGGCTGGGCGCGGCCGAGCCCGGCGCCGAGCTGTCGAATCGCTCGCTCATCAAGTACCGGCTGGTGATCGAGGACTTCGGCGGGTGGGCCGCCTTCCAGTCGTTGCTGCGGGCGCTGAAGCAGATCGGCGACAAGCACGGCGTGGGCATTGCCACCGTCGCCACGCGCTGGGTGCTTGATCGACCCGGTGTCGCAGCAGCCATCGTCGGCTCGCGCTATGCCGACCATCTGGACGATACGCTGGCGGTGTTCCGGCTGCGGCTGGACGCGGACGACCACGCGCTGCTGGCGCCGATCCTCGCCGCGCACCCTGGGCCCGATGGCGATACCTACAGCCTGGAG
>DATDJF010000020.1:0-6574 GCA_036520715.1 Burkholderiaceae bacterium
GCCGGGGTCGTAGGCCATGTGTTCGCACAGCGCCTGGCCGATGCCCTGCACCGCGCCGCCTTCGACCTGGCCGCGCGCGATCTGCGGGCTGACGACGCGGCCGATGTCGTTGACCGACGAGTACGCCACCACCTGCACCTCGCCGGTGTCGGGATCGATCTCGACCTCGCAGACGTGACACGCGTTCGGCCACGACGGGCCACCCACCGAAGTGGTGGAGTCGACGTAGATGCGGCCACCCTTTTGCTGGCCGGCCAACTCGAACAGGCCGACGCCGAGGTCGGTGCCGGCCACGCTGAAGCGCCCGGCCCTGTACTCGATGTCGGCGGCCGGCGCTTCCAGCGCGTCGGCGGCCAGCTTGCGCGCCTCGTCGATCGTCTTGGTCGACGCCACGTGCACCGCCGAGCCGCCGATGAAGAGCGAGCGCGAGCCCGCGCTGCCGAAGCCGTTGTTGCGGTCGGTGTCGCCCATCACCACGCGGATGCGATCGAGCGGCACCTGGAACACGTCGACGGCGAGCTGCGCCAGGCTGGTGGCGATGCCCTGCCCCATGGCCTGCACCGCCGAGGACACTTCGATCATGCCGTCGGGCGTGACGGTCACCGTGACGCGCTCATCGAACGCCATGCCGCTGGTCCACTCGAGAAACGTCGCGATGCCGCGGCCGCGCAGCTTGCCGGCGCGCTTGGAGGCCTCGCGCCGCGCGGGATAACCGCGCCAGTCGGCGAGCTTCAGGCCCTGGTCGAGGATCTTCTCGAACTGCCCGCAGTCGTACACCTGCGCCATCGGGTTGGTGTAGGGCATCTGCTCGGGACGGATCATGTTGCGGCGGCGCAGCTCCGACGGGTCGAGCTTCATCTCGCGCGCCGCGGCGTCCATCAGCCGCTCGATGATGTAGATCGCCTCGGGGCGGCCTGCGCCGCGATAGGCACCGATCGTGTTGGTGTGCGTCATCACGGCACGCAACTGCAGGTCGATCGCCGGGACGTCGTAGATGCTGGTCGTCACCCACGGGCCGATCACCAGCGGAATCAGGATGCCGGTGCCGGTGGCGTAGGCGCCGGTGTTGCCCACCGCCTTCACGCGCACCGCCAGCACCTTGCCAGCGGCATCGAGCGCCATCTCGCAGTGACTGACGACGTCGCGCCCGTGCACCGCCGACAGGAACTCTTCCAGCCGCTCGGCGCACCACTTCAACGGCCGCTTCAGCGTGCGCGCGGCGTGTGCGATCGCCAGGTCTTCGGGGTAGGCACCGGTCTTCATGCCGAAGCCGCCGCCAACGTCGCCGACGACCACGCGCACGTCGTCGGACTTGAGGTCGAGCGCATCGCACACGCTGGTGCGCACGCCGGTGGGCATCTGGCTCGACAGGCGAATCGTCAGGCGGCCGCTCTCGGCATCGAAATCGGCCAGCACCGTGCGCGGCTCGATCGGCGACGGCGCGACACGCTGGTTGTTGATGTCCACCGCCACCCGCACGGCGGCGCGCTCGAACGCCGCTGCCACCGCCTTGGCGTCGCCATGGCGCGCCACCGCGGCCACGTTGTCGGCCAGGCCCTCGACCACACGCGGCGCGGCGGGCTTCAGCGCTGCCACCACGTCGGCGACCACGGGCAGCTCCTCGTAGTCCACCTGCAGCGCGTTGGCTGCCGCGCGCGCGGCGTCGCGGCTGGCGGCCACCACCATCGCCACCGCCTCGCCGACGAAACGCGCCCGTTCGTGTGCCAGCGCGCGGCGCGGCGCAGTGACCACGTCAGAGCCGTCGGCGCGCTTGAACGGCACCGCCACCGGCAGCGGCTTGACTCCGGCCTGCACGAGCTGCGCGCCGGTGAACACCGCCGCCACGCCGGGCATCTTCGACGCAGCCGCGCTGTGAATGGCGACGATGCGCGCGTGTGCATGCGGCGAGCGCACGAACACCACGTGCAACTGGCCGGCCGGCGCCACATCGTCGGTGAACTGGCCCTTGCCGGCCAGCAGCGCCGGGTCTTCGACACGCTGCACTTGCTGGCCGCTGCCGAAGCGGCCGGCATCGACGGTGGACACGGCGCTCATTTCTTCGCCCCTTGCGCCTGCATCAGGCGCGCCGCCTCCTGCACCGACGCCACGATGTTGACGTAGCCGGTGCAGCGGCACAGGTTGCCTTCGAGGGCGTCGACGATGTCGGCCTCGCTCGGGTTGCGGTTGTCGCGCAGCAGGCCGGCCGCGCTCATCAGCATGCCCGGCGTGCAGAAGCCGCACTGCAGCCCGTGGCAGCCCATGAAGGCCTGCTGAAGCGGATGCGGCTTGCCGTCGGGTGCCAGGCCCTCGACGGTGGTGACTTCATGGCCCGAAGCCTGCACCGCGAGCATCGTGCAGCTTCGCGTCGCCTGGCCGTCGAGCAGCACCGTGCAGGCGCCGCATTGGCCGGTGTCGCAACCGACGTGCGTGCCGGTGAGTGCCAGCGGCCCACGAATCACGTCGACCAGCAGATCGTGCGGTTCGGCCTGCACCTGCGCGGCGCGGCCGTTGATCTTGAGTTGAAGCGTCGGCATCCGACCCCCGTGGCGTTCAGCGTCGGGGCATCGTAGCGGCTTTCATCACATGGCCCGGCGCCAGCGCGGGCAAGGCCGATGGTGGTGGCGGGTCTCGCGCTGCAGGTGCGGCGCGGAAATCAGGTTGCAAGCAGGGCCGCCGCGTCGCGCGGGCGCGGCAGGATCGAGGTCCCCCCTCGGATGCGGCGCTTCAGGCGCGCGCGCGGCGCGCACCACCCAACATCAGGTCTTGCAGCCACAGCGCCGATTGCGACAGCATGTCGTTGCGACGCAACGAGGGCTCGTGGCGAAGACCGATGGCAACGCGGCCGGTCCACCAGACCATGCGGCCGGTCCCCGGCAGCATCACCGGCCCCACGTGACCTGGCGGCACCGGCACCGGCGGCGAGGCTTCGTTGAGACGGATGAAATCGCTGCTGAGATCGTCGACTTCTGAATCGGTGAATTGCGACAACATGGCAAGCTCCGAAATGGATTGCAACGAATGATTCCGGCAAACCGTGTAACCTGCACTGCCTCAGGTTAGGGGGCGTGACCCGGGGGTTGATTTGAACCCGCGGCACACTTTTTGTCACCGCAGGGGGCAATGACACCTGTAATAGCGCCGCGCCGCTCGCACAGCCCGGGCGCGCGCCCTGCGCAAGGTGAATCAGCCGGCTTTCCGGGGTCCGTTACACCTGCGCGGCACCGTCCGCACGCTGAAGACGAGCCGCTGCACAGGCGTTCGCACCGTTGCTGTGCCGCCGGAGTGATGCTGTACAGCAACATTTCTGGACTCCTAACCTGAAAGGGCAGTCCACATCAGGGCAAGTCGTGCGCTCAACGAACGCAATACGGCGCACGACGCACCTGCGATCCCTCGACTCGAGGGGCCCGGCCGTCGGGCTCAGGCGAGGATCGCGCGCCGCAGTGCGGCCAGCGGCGCGTCGTCGTGCAGCGGTTCGCCCGCGACGACACCGAGTTCGCGCCACAGCGCAGCGAGGTCGACCGCCGAGGCGCTGTCTTTCATGTCGCGATACAGATCGCTCAGCGTCGTCACGCCGACTGCGGTATCGGCAACCGCCAGCGTGCGCTGCACCGGCCACGCCACCCGATAGTCGCCGCCGGCACGCAGCACGCCTTGCAGCGCTTGCTGCAGACCACGGCTCGGATGGCCGCGCTGGCGCATGCGCACGTCGGCGAGCAGGCAGAAGGCCGCGCCGCCCCAATAGACGCGTGCCCAGGTCGGCGCGTGGTCGAGGCCGCGATCACCGGGGCCGGGCTGGCCGAGCGGCATCTGGCGCTGCCAGCCGTGCCACACCTGCGCGGCGTCGAGCAAGCCGGCGCGAGCGCGCGCCAGCGACTCGACATAGGTGGCGATGCCTTCGTGCAGCCAGCGCTGCGCGCGCGGCACGCGCGGCACGGCCAGGTGAACCATTTCGTGCGCCAGCACCCAATCGTCGCGGTACTGGGCGGCCGTGGTGTCGCGCCCCAGGCGCACGCGCATGTGCAGCGACGGTTCACCGAAGGTCGCACCGCTGACCACGCCGCTGCCTTCGGAGCCTTGCAGCAACAACTCCAGTTGCGGCACCGGAAAACGCTCGAAGTAGCCCGCCACGGCCGCGGCGGCACTCACCACCCACCGGCGCGCGCGCTCGCGCTGCGCCTGGCTGAAGCCTGGCGTGAACTGCATTTCGATCTGCGCGCCGGCCACCAGCTGGTTGACGATCACCGGCTGTTCGTCGTCGGCCGCGACCCCGGGCGTGGCCAGCGATGCAGCGGCTGCAGCCAGCCACCAGCGGCGCGTGCACCGGGTGACGTCGGTTCGGCTTGCGTGTGCGCGTGCGGACGACGCGTGCGGCTCGAGCGGCATGGCGGCGCCCAGTGTGGCGCAGATGCGCCATGATGCGCGCCGTGCGCTGCCTTGGACCTTGCCATGGCGGGTTGCGCGCCCGGCGCGCACGGCACCATCAACGGAGGGCACCTTGTCGAAGTCGCGTCCACCCGCTTGGCCCGCGCCGCCGGTGCGCATGGACCCTTGCGTCCGGACAATGGCACTTGCGCGCAGCGCACTGCTGGCGCTGGCCACGACGCTGCTGGCGCTGGCCGGCTGCACCTCGATACCCACCGTGGACCGGCAGGCGATCGCCAGCGAAGCGATTCCGCTGTCGGAGGCCACCACGCTCGGGCGCATCGCCAACGCCTACCGGCCCGCACCCGACCAGTCGGGGTTCCGGCTGATGCCGCTGGGCAAGTTCTCGCTCGACACGCGGGTGCAGTTAGCCAAACGCGCCGAGGTGTCGCTCGACGTCCAGTACTACCACTTCGAGAACGACGAGACCGGGCGCTGGCTGCTGCGGGCGCTGCGCGACGCCGCCGACCGAGGCGTGCGCGTGCGCCTGTTGATCGATGACTTCTACACCGCCGGCGCCGACGAACTGTTCCTCGCCTTCGCTGCACACAAGAACGTCGAGGTCCGCATCTTCAACCCGTTCTTCAACGCGCGCGGCACGAGCCAGACCACACGCTTTCTGGTGTCAGGCGACTGGAGGCGCGTCAACCACCGCATGCACAACAAGCTCTACATCGCCGACGGCGCGATGGCGGTGATCGGCGGGCGCAACGTCGCCAATGAATACTTCCTGCGCGCCAGCAGCGACAACTTCATCGACGTCGACGCCTTCGCCGTGGGCTGGGTGCTGCCGCCGCTGCAGGGCTTGTTCGACCGCTACTGGAACGCCGATGCGGTGTACCCGATCCGCAGCGTGATGCACACCACGCTCGACTCCGAGCAGCTGCGCGCCTCCTTCGAGCGGTGGACCGGCCCCGAGACCACACCGCCGCCCGGGCCGCTGCCGGCCACCGACATCCTCGGCTACGGCCCGATCGCCGAAGACCTCGAAGACGGCCGGCTCGGCCTGATCTGGGCCGAGGCCTACGTCTTCGCCGACCATCCCGACAAGCCGTTCGACGGCGAAGCCGGCGGCGAGCTGCAGGACACCAGCGTCACCTTCAACGTGTTCGAGGCCATCCGCAAGGCGGAGAACGATCTCGTGATCTCGTCGCCGTACCTCGTGCCGGGGCCGTCGGGCATGGCGTTGATCAAGGAGCTGCGCCAGCGCAACGTGCACGTGGTGGCGATGACCAACTCGCTGGGCTCCACCGACGAGCCGGTGGTGCACGTGGGCTACACCAGATACCGCGAACCGATGCTCGAGCTCGGCGTCGAGCTCTACGAGGTGAGCGGCACGCGCGTCAAGAAGAACCGCCGCCTCAACCTGTTCGGCGCGTCGCTCGGCCGGCTGCACGCCAAGCTGGCGGTGATCGACAAGAAAACGATCTTCGTCGGTTCGATGAACCTCGACCCGCGCTCGGCGACCATCAACACCGAGCTCGGCGCGGTGATCCACAGCCCCGAGCTGGCGCGCGAGATGATCCGCATCATCGACGTCGACCGCCTGCGCAGCGCCTACAAGCTGCGCCTGAACAAGGACGGCACGTCCTGCGAATGGATCAGCGTGGACGACGACGACGAGGAGATCGTGCTCACCGATGAGCCCGACTCCACCGCCTGGCTGCGCATCAAGACCTTCCTGCTGCGACCGTTCGTGCCGGAGTCTCTGCTGTAGCGAGTCGGCGTCGACGAGCTGCCCCAGGTCATGCGGTGGCCACGCATTGCATGGCCGTCGAGCGGTCGTACCATCGGTGTTCGCAAAGGGTGCCAGCCAGGGGGTTGTTGCATGCGCGCCTTTCGTCCGCTGCTCGTCTGGGTGGCCGCGATGTCGGTCGTGGCGCTTCTCGGCTGCACGACACCTGCTGCCCCCGACAAACCCGCTGCCGCAGCCGCGGCACCGCCCGCAGCAGCGGCGACCAGCGCCGAGTCACAGGCCGCACAAGCTGCCGCCGGCGCGCTGGCTGCGGAAGAGGCCGCGCAGAAGATGCGCGCGTTGAGCGGCGACTGCCGTGCCGAGTTTTCCGGCACCTGCTACCCGGTGTGGTTCGGCACCAACCGCAAGCCGATCGACCGCCACAACCCGGCGCTCGGCTTCGGCTCCGAGGCC
>DATDJF010000021.1:0-3110 GCA_036520715.1 Burkholderiaceae bacterium
CGACATGTTTTGGCGCTGAGTCCGCTGCGAGGTTCGCCACTCCCGTGGCATTGCCGCCGGGCCGCGCGAGACTCTCGGCCAAGCCAGCGGCGACGGGGTCGCTGACGCCGACGAACACGATCGGAATCGTGCTCGTTGCGCCGCGTGCGGCCACGGCTGCCTGAGGCGACGTCGCAAGGATGACGTCCACCTGAAGCGCCACGAGTTCCCGCGCGAGCACCGGAAAGCGGTCGAACTGGCCCTGTCCAAAGCGCATTTCGTACGAGACGGTCTTCCCTTCCAGGTAGCCCAGGTCGCGCATTCGCCGCAAGAAGGGTTGGAGGGTGATCCCGGAGGTCTCCGGGCTCGCCGCTGCCAGCACACCGACGCGAGCGGGTGATCTGGTCGGCTGCTGTCCGCGCACGGACAGCGATGCCGCCAGTGCACCTGCGCCAATCGCCGTCACCAGAATACGCCGCCGCATCTCAGTCAATGACCTCATCCGCGCGGAAGCGCAGCGATGGTGGGATCGCGATGCCAAGCGTTTTGGCCGTCTTCATGTTGATGGCCAGATGAAGCTTGGTCGGCTGCTCGATGGGCATCTCGGCGGGGCGTGCGCCACGCAGGATCCTGTCCACGTAGGTTGCGAGGCGCTCGAGCCTCTCCGCGGAATTGGACCCGTAGCTCATCAAGCCGCCCGCTTCGACGAACTCACGGAAGCTCGCCGAGGCCGCAATGCGATGCTTGATCGACAACTCGGCGATCCGGCGTCGCTCCACAAAGGACAAGATGGTGGACATGTAGACAGCTTCCGCCTGCTCACCTGCCATGCGGGCAAAGGCTGCGTCGATCTCCGCTGGTGTCGACGCTTCGAATGCGAGAACCTGGATGCCGACTGCCCGTGCTGTCTCGGCGAACAGGGCCATGGGGGTTGCAGCTGGCCGTTCAGCGGGATTCAGAAGTACCGCCACGCGGGAGAGCTTGGGCACGGCGATCCGCAGCAGTTCGACATTCTTCGGGGCCGTGTCCAACGCGAGAAACGACACCCCGGTCGCATTGCCGCCAGGCCGCGCAAGGCTTTCGGCCAGGCCAATGGTGACCGGGTCGCTGACACCGCTGAACACGATCGGAATCGTGCTCGTTGCACTGCGTGCGGCGATTGCTGCCTGAGCCGACGTGGCATAGATGACGTCCACCGGCAGTGCCACGAGTTCCTGCGCCAAGGCGGGAAAACGATCGAAGTGGCCGTCTGCAAAGCGCATCTCGTATGCGACGCTCTTGCCCTCCACGTATCCCAGCTCACGCATCCGCCGCCAGAAGGGCTCGAGCGCCGCCGTGGCGCCCGGGGCACCCGGGCTCAGCACGCCGATGCGAGCCGGCGATTTGGCCGGCTGCTGTCCGTGCGCGGGCAGTGACGCCGCCATCGCACCAGCGCCAATCGCTGCCACCAGACTGCGCCGCCTTCGGTCCATCGGTGCCCTCCCGACGTGCTATCGCATTGGAGCACCTGCCAGGCAGAGCTGCCAGCGGTCAGCAGTTCACTATTGAACGAGCGCGTGTCCACTGCTGGGGGGTTCGAGATCGGCAGCCGATCACACCGGCAGCGCCCCGCACCAGCGCTCGATCGCCTGCCGCACCTCGTCGGGCCGCTCTGTCAGCGGCCAGTGCTGGCAGTCGATCGTCTGCACCGTGACGTTGGGGCCGGCGAGCGCGGTGCGCATCGCGGCCGCGTCGGCAAACGTGGCGCCGGTCGACAGCAGCGCCAGCACCGGCACGCCAAGTGTGCGCGGCAACGGCGCCGCGGCGAACATCTCGGCCACGTCCTGCAGGTAGACCGCCAGCGGCACGTGCTTCAGGTCGGCGCGCATGGAGCTGTACTGCGCGATGAATGCACGCTCGGCCTCGGGCGATCGCAGCGCGCGGCGCGCGGCTGCATCGAGCGCGCGCAGGTCCAGCGGCGGCAATGCACCGCGATGCAGCCCGAGTGCGTTGAGCGCGCGCACCCCGCGCGCCGCCAGCCGCAGCAACGGCGCCACCCGCGCCAGCCAAAGCAGCCGCCCCCGCAGCGCACTGCGGAACACCGGGTCGATCAGCACCAGGGCCGCGCAGCGGTGCGGGTGCCGCTGCGCGAAGTGCAGCGCCACCTGCGCACCGAGGCTGTGGCCGACGACGATCGCTGCCCGCGCGCCCTCGGCGTCGAGCACCGCGGCCAGGTCGTCGCACCAAAGATCGATGCCGGTGCGCCGGCGCGTGATCGCGTCGCCGTGGCCGCGCAGGTCGACGCGGATCAACGCGTGGTGCGCCGCGAGCGCCGTGCGTTCGACGAACTCGTCGAAGCGGCTGCTGTTGCTGGCCAGGCCGTGAACCAGCAACAGCGGCGCACCGTCCGGTGTACCGGGGGCGCGCACATGGTACGCAGCGCTCGCGCCGCCGGGCCGCGCCAGCCGGGTGGGCCTGTCGTTCACCGGGCCAGTATCGTCGCGCGCCTCGCGTTATCGGGGGTGGGTCGAGCCAAGGGCTCGATCCGTGTGAACCCTAGATTGACAGCACGCACGGGCGGCACATACTTTGCACGCAAAGAATTGCCACGCAAACCAAAGCGCCGCGGCGCACCAAAGGAGACAACCGTGTCAACGCCCATCCTGCATCACTACCCGCTGTCGCCGTACTCCGAGAAGGCGCGCTTGGCGATGGGTCTCAAGGGCCTGAGCTGGGGCTCGGTCGAGATCCCCATCTGGACACCACGGCCCAAGCTCACGCCGATGACCGGCGGCTACCGCCGCACGCCGATCCTGCAGATCGGCGCGGAGTTCTACTGCGACACCTTGCTGATCCTCTCGGTGCTGGAGAAGCTGGGCGACGCCGGCTCCCTGTATCCGAGCCCTCAGGCGGCTCTGGCCCGGGCATGCGGCTGGTGGTTCGAGAAGGGTTCGTTCATGAACGCGGTGTGCCTCACGCTCGGCAACCTGGAGGGCAAGCTGCCCCAGGAGCTCATCGACGAGCGCAAGCCGTTCTTCGGCGTGAGCATCGAGCCGGCCGAGCTGAAGACCAAGCGCGGCACCTATCTGCAGCGGTTCAACGCGCACATCGCTTGGCTGGCCGATCTGCTCGGCGATGGTCGCAGCTTCATC
>DATDJF010000022.1:0-3288 GCA_036520715.1 Burkholderiaceae bacterium
CTCGGTGCGCTTGTCGGACCTCGGCACGGTCAGCGATGGTGCGGCCGAGCCTTCGCAAGACGCGTACGTCGACGGCCAGCGTGTGGTCGCGTTCCAGGTGATCCGCGCGGTGGGCTCATCGGCGGTCGACGTGGGCAAGCGGGTCGAAAAAGCAGTGGCGCGCATCGGCACCGACCACCCTCAGGTGCAGATGCAGCTCTACACCTCGACGGTGGAGTTCACCAAGGAGAGCTACCACGCGTCGATCGAGGCGCTGATCCTCGGTGCGCTGCTGGCGGTGGTGGTGGTGTTCTGGTTCCTGCGCGACTGGCGCGCCACGCTGATCTCGGCGGTGGCGATGCCGCTCTCCGTGATCCCGACCTTCATCTTCATGCAGTGGCTGGGTTTTTCGCTCAACCTGATCACGCTGCTGGGCTTGAGCCTGGTGGTGGGCATCCTGGTCGACGACGCCATCGTCGAAGTGGAAAACATCGTGCGCCACATGCGCATGGGCAAGACGCCGATGCAGGCCGCGCTCGAAGCGGCCGACGAGATCGGCCTCGCGGTGGTGGCCACCACGTTGGCGATCGTGGCGGTGTTCCTGCCGGTGAGCTTCATGTCGGGCGTGCCGGGACAGTTTTTCAAGCAGTTCGGCATCTCGGTGGCGATCGCGGTGCTGTTGTCGCTGCTGGTGGCGCGCATGCTGACGCCGGTGATGGGCGCGTACTTCCTCAAGAACCACGGCGGCGAGCACAAGCCGTCGAAGGTGATGGAGCGCTACCTCGCGCTGGTGCAATGGGGCCTGGCGCACCGCAAGCTGTCAATGCTGTCGGGCGTGCTGCTGTTCATCGGCTCGATGGCGCTGGCGCCGCTGCTGCCCAAGGGTTTCATCCCGGCGAGCGACCGCGCGCAGAGCGTGATCAACTTCGAGCTGCCGCCCGGCACGCCGCTGGCCGAAACCGCGGCCGCCGCCGAGAAGGCCCGCGCCGTGCTGGTCAAGCACAAGGAAGTCACCGGTGTGCTGACGATCGTCGGCCAGGGCGCCGCGCTCAACGGCTTCGGCACCAGCGGCAACTCCGAGCCGCGCGCCGGCACGATGACGGTGAAGCTGGTGCCCGAGGGCAAACGTTCGATGAGCCAGCGCGAGTTCGAGCTGATGGTGGCCAACGAACTGCGCGACGTGCCGGGCTTTCGCTTCCGCTTCGGCAGCGGCGAGGCCGGCGAGATGCTCGAGGTGATCCTGGTCAGCGACAGCCCGAGCGCGCTCGACGCCGCCGCTGAAGCCGTGGAGCGCGAGATGCGCGGCATCGAAGGCGTCGGCAACCCGGCCGCGGCGTCGGGCTTGAAGCGGCCCGAGATCATGATCCAGCCCGACCTGGCGCGCGCCGCCGACCTCGGCGTGACGATCGCCGACATCGCGACCACGGTGCGCGTGGCGACGATCGGCGACACCACCTCGCTGCTGCCGAAGTTCAACCTCGAAGAGCGCAGCCTGCCGATCCGCACGCAGCTGATGCTCGACGCACGCTCGAACTTCGACCAGCTGAAGCTGCTGCGCGTGCCGACGAGCGACGGCAAGAGCGTCACGCTCGACACCGTGGCCGACTTGCAGATGGGCAGCGGCGCGGCGCAGATCACGCGCTTCGATCGCCGCCGCAGCGTGAGCATCAAGGCCGACGTCGGCGGGGCGCCGATCGGTGCGCTCAACGCGGCGGTGGACGAGTTGCCGTCGGTGAAGAACCTGCCGAGCGACGTCAAGCGCCTGCGCTACGGCGACACCGAACGCATGGAAGAGTTGTTCGCCGACTTCGGCGTGGCCATCCTGGCCGGCGTGCTGCTGGTGTACTGCGTGCTGGTGCTGCTGTTCCACGACTTCGCGCAACCGGTGACGATCATGGCGGCGCTGCCGCTGAGCGTGGGCGGCGCGCTCGGCCTGCTGCTGGCGGCGGGCGAGGCGATGAGCCTGCCGGCGACCATCGGCATCCTGATGTTGATGGGCATCGTGACGAAGAACTCGATCCTGCTGGTGGAGTACGCGCTGGTGGCGGTGGAGAAAGGCGTGCCGCGCCGCGAGGCGCTGATCGACGCCTGCAGCAAGCGCGCGCAGCCGATCCTGATGACCACGGTGGCGATGGGCGCCGGCATGCTGCCGATCGCGCTCAAGATCGGCGCCGACGCCGACTTCCGCGCGCCGATGGCGATTGCGGTGATCGGCGGGCTGATCACGTCGACCTTGCTGTCGCTGTTCTACGTGCCGGTGGTGTTCACCTACGTCGACGATGCCAAGCGTGCGCTCAAGCGGCTGGTCGGCCAGGTTGGCCGCGGCCACGCGGCGACGCAAGAGCAGGTGCCGGCGACCTGACGCCGCGACGTCGACACCACGCGGGCAAACCGCGTGGTGTTTGACGTGGAGCAAGGCGCTTCAGCGGGGTGCGCAATAGGCTGCTCGCATCCACTCGCAGCCAGGACTCGATCATGAAGTCGACCCCCACCTTCTTCCTCGCGGCCTTCCTGGCCGCGTTTGCACTCACGGCGTGCGCGCAGCCCAAATCCGCCGGACCTGCGGCCAACGGGCCATGCATGGGCATGGGCGGCGGCATGGGCGGTGGCGGCATGCATCGCTGCGCCGGCGCGGACAACACCTACGGTTGGTCGATGATGACGCCGCAGGAGCGCGAAGAGCACCAGAAGAAGATGTTCGACCTGAAGTCGCCCGGCGAGTGCAAGGCCTACATGGACCAGCACCATCGGCAGATGGCCGACCGCGCCAGGCAACGCGGCAGCGCGATGCCGGGGCAGCCGCCGCGCGACATGTGCGAGGGCTTGAAGTAGCGCGTTCGAAGGTGGTGTCGGCATCCGCCGACGCGCCAGGCGGCTGACGCCGCTTGCGCAGCGGGCACGCCATGTGCCACGCGAATGGGGCTGCTGGAGACTTCGATGACACTTCTTCGCACCCTTGCTTGCGCGGCCCTGATCGCCGCCGTCGGCACCACCGCCATCGCCCAGACCAAGCCGAGCCCCACCGGCCCCGACGGCGCACCCCTGGTCACCCCGAGCGGCATGACTGCGCCACGGCCGACCCCGGCCAACACGCCAGCCAGCGCGGCCGGGTTGGTGATGACGCCGCAGGAGCGCGAGCAACAGCGCCGGGACCTCGAGCGCGCCAAGACGGGCGACGAGTGCCGGGCCGTGGTCGAGAAGCAGCGCCAACAGTTGGCTCAGCGCGCCAGGGAGCGGGGCGAGCCTGCACCGAGCAAGCCCGCGACCGACCCGTGCGTGGGCCGCTGACGATCGGCGCCGTCAGGCGCT
>DATDJF010000023.1:0-10615 GCA_036520715.1 Burkholderiaceae bacterium
CCCGAGGCCGACAACAGCAGGCCACCGGCGCGATGGCGCCAGGCCCCGGTGAGGCAAGGCAGCAGCGCGATCAGCCGCACCGCATTGCCGCCGCCGGCGACACGCTGCATGCCGTAATTCAGGCGGATCGCCGCCGGCTGCGTGGTGCCGTAGTCGCGCGCCAGCTCGCGGATCTCGTCTGCCGCGATGCCGCACTCGGCGGCCGCACGCTCGGGCGGCCACGCCAACGCGCGCTCGCGCAACTTCTCGAAGCCGTCGACGTGGCGCGCGATGTAGTCTTCGTCGAGCCAGCGGTGGGTGATCAGCTCGTGCATCAGCGCCAGCGCCAGCGCGCCGTCGGTGCCTGGCAGCAGCGCGAGGTGGCGATGGCACTTCTCGGCGGTTTCGGTGCGCCGCGGGTCGATGCACCACAGCCTGGCGCCGGCCCGCTTGGCCTGCTGCGCAAAGGTCCAGAAGTGCAGGCTCGAGGTGATCGGGTTGCTGCCCCAGATGACGATCAGCCTGCTCTCGGCGTAGTGCTCGAGGTGCATGCCGACCTTGCCGCCGTAGGTGGCGGCCAGCGCCTCGCCGCCGGCGCTCGAGCAGATGGTGCGGTCGAGCAGCGACGCGCCGAGTTTGTTGAACACACGCGCCGCCATGCCCTCGCCCTGCACCAGCCCCATCGTGCCGGCGTAGCTGTAGGGCACGATCGCCTCGGGGTCGCGTGCGGCGATCGCGCGCAGGCGCGCGGCCACGGTGTCGAGCGCCTCGTCCCAGCCGATGCGCTGGAAGCGGCCGCTGCCCTTGGGGCCGACGCGCTTGAGCGGGTGCAGCACACGATCCGGGCTGTGCGTGCGCTCGGCGTAGCGCGACACCTTGGCGCACAACGCGCCATGCGTGGGTGGATGATCAGGGTCGCCCTGCACCCGCACCACGCGGCCATCGGCCACCGTGACCCGCAAGGCGCAGGTGTCCGGGCAGTCGTGCGGGCAAGCGCCGCGCACCACCCGCTGAGCAGAGCTTTGCATGGCGGCACTATGGCACATCGATTCATCGCCTGCCGCGCGGCGGGGCCGCACCGGCCACCCGCGGCAACGACGCGCAGCGTTGCCCGAGACCGTGGCGGGCGCGCCAACATCGGCGACCTTTTTCACGCCACCTTCAAGCGCGTACGATGGCGCCCGGATGACAGGGCAAGCGCCCGTTTACGCTCGCTCGCCGAGAACTGACAGACCTGCAACGTCGGCTCCAGAGGATTCCATGAAGACACTGAATCGACGCCACACGCTCGGCGGTCTCGCCGCCGCGGCTTCATCCATCGCCTTCCCGGCATGGGCGCAGCAAGACCGGCGCATCGTGCTCGGCCAGTCGGCGGCCTTCAGCGGCCCCGCCGCACAGTTGGGCATCCAGATGAACCGCGGCGCGAAGCTGCACTTCGATGCCGTCAACGCCGCCGGCGGCGTCAACGGCAACCACATCGAGCTGCGCACGCTGGACGATCAGTACGAACCGGACAAGTGCAAGGCCAACACCGAGACGCTGATCAAGGACGACGCGTTCGCGCTGTTCGGCTACGTCGGCACACCCACCTCGCTGGCCGCGCTGCCGCTGGTCAACCAGAACAGGGTGCCGTTCTTCGGCCCGTTCACCGGTGCCGAGGCGCTGCGCGACCCGTTCAGCCGCTACGTGTTCCACGTGCGCGCCAGCTACTACGACGAGACCGCGCTGATCGTCAAGCAGTTGACTCAGCTCGACTTGAAGAAGATCGCGATCTTTCGCCAGAACGACAGCTACGGCCAGGCCGGCTACGACGGCGTGGTGCGCGCGCTGAAGGCGCGCAGCCTGACGCCGGTGGCGGTGGGCCTGGTCGAGCGCAACACGGTCGACGTGGCCGCCGCGGTGAACACCATCGTGCAGGCGCAGCCCGACGCGGTGGTGCAGATCAGCGCCTACAAGAGCTGCGCGGCGTTCATCCGCGAGGCGCGCAAGGCCGGCTTCGGCGGCACGTTCTACAACGTGTCGTTCGTCGGCACGCAGGCGCTGGCCGACGAGCTCGGGCGCAGCGCGATGGGTGTGGTGGTCAGCCAGGTGATGCCCTACCCGTACCACCAGGCCACCGCGCTGGCGCGCGAGTACCTGGCCGCGGTTCAGCGCGCCGGCGGCGACAACAAGCCCAACTACTCGAGCATGGAAGGCTACGTCGCGGCCAAGCTGTTCGTCGAAGGCCTGCGCCGCGGCGGCCGCAACCCCAGCCGCGACAGCCTGATCGCCGGCCTGGAGTCGGTGCAGAACCTCGATCTCGGCGGCTTCGTCGTCGGCTACGGCGGCAACAGCCACGTGGCGTCGCGCTTCGTCGACCTGTCGATGCTCACCGACGACGGCCGCGTGCGCGTTTGACGCGGTAATCCCCGGGGCAAAGCGCCCCATCGCACGGTCGTACACTGGCTGCCCCGCCGTGGGAAGCCGGAGCCGCCATGCGCCTGATCGAATCCATTCTCGCGGACGCTGCCGCCATCACGACGCTGCGCCGCGACATCCACGCCCATCCGGAGCTGTGCTTCCAGGAGCAGCGCACCTCGGACCTGATCGCCAAGGCCCTCACCGACTGGGGCATCCCGGTCCACCGAGGCATGGGCACCACCGGCGTGGTGGGCATCGTCAAGGGCGGCACCTCCAAGCGCGCGGTGGGGCTGCGCGCCGACATCGATGCGCTGCCGATGACCGAGGTCAACCGCTTCGCGCACGCCAGCACCCACGCCGGCAAGATGCACGCCTGCGGCCACGACGGCCACACCGCGATGCTGCTGGCGGCGGCCAAGCACCTCGCCAAGCACCGCAACTTCGACGGCACCGTGTACCTGGTGTTCCAGCCGGCCGAAGAAGGCGGCGGCGGCGCGCGCGAGATGATGAAGGACGGCCTGTTCGAGCAGTTCCCGATGGAGGCCATCTTCGGCGCGCACAACTGGCCGGGCATGGCGGTGGGCCACTTCGCGCTGCGCGAAGGCCCGGTGTTCGCGTCGAGCAACGAGTTCAAGATCACGATCCGCGGCAAGGGTGCACACGGCGCCATGCCGCACCTGGGGCTCGACCCGGTGCCGGCGGCCTGCCAGATGGTGCAGGCGTTCCAGACCATCATCAGCCGCAACAAGCGCCCGATCGACACCGGCGTGATCTCGGTGACGATGATCCACACCGGCGAGGCGACCAACGTGATCCCCGAGGTCTGCGTGGTCGAGGGCACGGTGCGCACCTTCACCACCGACGTGCTCGACCTCATCGAGCGGCGCATGAAGACCGTCGCCGAAGCCACCTGCGCCGCCTTCGAGTGCGGCTGCGAGTTCAGCTTCACGCGCAACTACCCGCCGACCATCAACCACGCCGCCGAGACCGAGTTTGCCCGCGGGCTGCTCGGCGACGTGGTGGGCGCGGCCAACGTGCACGACTTCGAGCCGACGATGGGCGCCGAGGACTTCAGCTACTTCCTGCAGGCCAAGCCCGGTTGCTACTTCCTGATCGGCAACGGCGATGGCGCGCATCGCCAGGGCGGCCACGGCATGGGCCCCTGCATGCTGCACAACCCGAGCTACGACTTCAACGACGACCTGATCCCGCTGGGTGCCACGGTCTGGGTCCGTATGGCCGAGGCGTGGCTGGCCACCTCGCGCTGACGCCTCGATGCCCGCGCCGCAACGCCTGGGCAAGTATCAGATCCGGCGCAAGCTCGGTGCCGGCGCGATGGGCGTCGTCTACGAGGGCTTCGACCCGCTGATCGAACGCAGCGTCGCGCTGAAGGTGATCCGCCAGGACGAGTTCGACGCCACCCAATCAGCCGAGTTGCGTGCACGCTTGCGGCGCGAGGCCCAGGCGGCCGGCCGGCTGACGCATCCGGGGATCGTCTCGGTCTACGAGTACGGCGAGGACGACGGCGTGCACGGCGCGTTCATCGCGATGGAGATGGTGCGCGGCCGCGAGCTGAAGGACCTGCTCGACGGTGGCAACCGCTTCCCGCCCGCCCGGGCGGTGGGCGTGATGCGCACGGTGCTGGCCGCCTTGCAGCACGCGCACGAGCGTGGGGTCGTGCATCGCGACATCAAGCCGAGCAACGTGTTCATCCAGGACGACGGCCAGGTCAAGGTGGCCGACTTCGGTGTCGCGCGGCTCGACAGCTCGGACCTCACGCTGACCGGCACGATGATCGGCACGCCGAGCTACATGTCGCCCGAGCAGTTGCTCGGCCAGCCGATCGACGGCCGCTCCGACCTGTTCTCGTGCGGCGTCATGCTGTACGAGATGCTGACCGGCGAGAAGCCGTTCACCGGGTCGGTGACGACCGTCATGCACAAGGTGCTGCACGAACACCCCGCGCCGCCGTCGACGCGCGACGGCGCGCTGATCCCGTTGTGGGACGGCGTGATCACGCGCGCGCTGGCCAAGCAGCCGGCCGACCGCTTTCAAAGCGGCAACGAGTTTTCGCGCGCGATCGAACTCGCGTTGGCCGACATGCCGGACGACGATGCGAGCACGGTCGTCATGGCGGGCAAACGATCGGCGCCGTTGCCCAAGCCGATCGCGCCGCTCGCGCCGGCTGCGCAAGCCGCGTCGCCGCCTTCGAAGGCCATTGCGCCACGCTCGCTGACGCCATGGCTCACCGCGATGGCGGCGCTCGTCGCGGCGGCGGGCGGCGCCTGGTGGCTCACCCGCGACCACGCCAGCGCGCCGGCGACATCGGTGGCCGCCGCACCGCCGCCCGCGCCCTCCGCGCCGCCGCCGGCAGTGGCACCCGCCGCAGCGCCACCGGCTGCGTTGACGACGCCCGCCGACACGGCCCCGCCGGCTCCCGCGGCAACCCCGGCACCACGCAGCGCCGTGGCGGCCGCACCCACCGCGGCGCCACCGCCGGCAGCGCGCGACGCATCCGCTGATGCCTGGCAAGTGCAGCGCAGCCGCGTCGAGGCCGCGCGCGGCACCTTGTCGCTGGGGCAGGCGCTGCGCCTGCTGTTGGACGTGAGCGAGGCCGGCGAGCGCCAGCAGCTCGCCGAGTTCGAGCGCCTGCTCGCCGCACTGCCACCGCACAGCGCGCTGGCGCTGGGCACACGCGACGGCCTGTTGCGTTGGCGATTTCATGCCGGCGCAGCCGACCGCGCGGCGGCAGCCCGGCAGGCCCTGCAGCGGTGCGGCGGCGGCCAGGATCTCGCTTGCCGCGTGGTGATGCAGGGCACGGCGTTCCGCACCGATTCGTTTCTGGAAGCGACCCGTGCGCTCGGCCAGGTCGGAGTCGCCAGCGTGCGCCGCGCCGCGCTGCGGGCCGTGGCCGGCGACCTGCCGGCACTGCGCGAGCAAGTCGCCGCTGCCCAGCCCGTGCAGTTGCCGGCCGTCGCCGCGGCGCCCAGTCCGGCGCCCAGTCCGGCGCCGAAACCGGCAACCACCCCGGCCGCCACGCCGGCGCCGGCCTATGGGACGACCACGGCGCCTGCGTTGCCGACCACCGCCACTGCCCGCGCTCCCGCGACGGCCACCGCGGCGCCGCCTTCGCCAGCGCCCACGACGGAACCAGCCGCCCCGGCGCCCGCACCAGCCACCACCGCGACGGCCTCGCCCAGACCCCCCGCCACCGACGCCGCCGTGTCGGCCAGCAGCGAGTGGGCGCAAGCGCAGAGCGTGTTGCGCGCGTCGCCGGGCCCGGGCTCGTTGTCCGACGCGTTGATCGTGCTGCTCGGCGCGCAGGCCGACGCCGAGGTCGAGTCGATCCGCCGCTTCGCGGCGTGGGCAAGGCGGCTGCGCTGGAGCAGCGCGCTGGCGATGGGCGCCAACCGCAACGGCGTCATCGCCTACAGTGCGGCGGCCGGCCAGCCGCGCGACTCGTGGGCGCAGGAACGTGCACTCGAACTGTGCGGCAGGTCGAGCGCCACGCCGTGCGCAGTGGTCTTCGCCAGCGGCGACGTGCGAAATGCCGAGCTCGCTGCGCTGGCGGCGCGGCTGTCCGCGCGGCCGCAGGCCGCGGTGCGCCGCGCCTTCATCGAATCCGCCAACCGAACACTCGCCCAGGGCGCAGGCTTCTAGATGACTCCCAATTCCAGCCACTTCTTCTCTCAGACCTACGCCGAGGCCCGCGCCCTGTTCCTGCGCGGCGCCAGCCAGGCCGGCCTGACTGTGCAATCTCACGAGCACCCGCGACGCGGGCGCGACGGCGAACCGTTGGCGATGGACGTGGCGCGCCTGGGTGCAGCCGACGCCCAGGCGCTGCTGGTGTTGAGCAGCGCCTGCCATGGCGTCGAGGGCTTCTGCGGCTCGGGTGCGCAGGTGGCGTTGCTCGCCGACGCGTCATTTCACGCCGCCGTCAAGCAAAGCGGCACGGCGGTGCTGTTCGTGCACGCGCTCAACCCCTACGGCTTTTCGTGGTGGCGGCGCACCACGCACGAGAACGTCGACCTCAACCGCAACTTCCACGACTTCAGCCAGCCGCTGCCCGCCAACGCGACCTACGACGAGATCGCGCACTGGCTGGTGCCCGAGCGCTGGCCGCCGCCTGCCGACGCCAACCAGGCGATGCAGCGTTTCATCGCGCAGCACGGCGAGAAGGCCTACCAGTCGGTGGTGTCGGGTGGCCAGCACAACCACCCCAGGGGCCTCTTCTACGGCGGCCGCGCGCCGACCTGGAGCAACCTGGCGCTGCGCGCCGTGCTGCGCGAGCACGCCGCGCGCTGCGCACGCCTGGGCTGGATCGACTTCCACACGGGCCTGGGGCCCAGCGGCGTCGGCGAGCGCATCTTCGCCTGCCGCGACGACGCGGCGGCCTATGCGCGGGCACGCCGCTGGTGGGGCCACGAGGTGACCTCGATCTACGACGGCAGCTCGAGCTCGGCATTTCTCACCGGGCTGATGTGGATGGCCGCGTACGAAGAGTGTGCGCAGGCCGAGTACACCGGCATCGCGCTCGAGTACGGCACGCTGCCGGTGCTCGAGGTGACCAACGCGTTGCGCGCCGACCAGTGGCTCGAGAACCATCCCGAAACCGGTGCCGAACAGCGCCAGGCGATCAAGCGGCAGGTGCGCGACGCCTTCTACACCGACACCGACGAGTGGAAGCAGGCGATCGTCACGCAGGCGCACGACGCCACGCTGCAGGGCCTGGCCGGCCTGGCGCAGCAGCGCTGAGGTCACGCACGCCGGCTGCCGCCATCAGCGGCGGGGTCGCCAGGCGGGGCCGGTTCAGCCGCCGGGCCACCAGCCGTTGGCGCGCAGCGCCCGCTCGCAGTCGCGCGCGTCGATGAACTGCACGGCCAGCCAGCCATTGGCGCGCGCCGCGTCGACGTTGGCCGCGATGTCGTCGAGCAGCAAGAGCCTGTCGCCGGCTGCCGCGAAGCGACTGCGGGCGAGCTCGAAGAGCTCGGCCTCGGGCTTGATCAGCCGCACGTGCGACGAGTACAGCCCGCTGCGAAAGCAGCCCATGAGATTCGGATGGCTACGGTCCAGGTGCTCGGCATACGGCCGCGGCATGTTCGACAGGAAGTGCAGTGGCGCGCCGGCCGCGCGCAGGCGCAGCAGCAGGTCCACCGTGTCCGGCTTGGGCGTCAGCGACGGCGCCACGCCGTCCACCAGCGCAGCCAGGTCGCCGGCATCGAGACCGGTGCGCGCGGCGATGCGGCGCACGAGCTGCGGCGCATCGAGCAGGCCGCGGTCGAACTGCGCCCAGTCGCCGCCGAAACCCTGAAACACGGCCGCCACCAGCGCGCTGGTCGACGCCGCGTCGGTGGCCTGCCGCGGCAGGTGGCGCTGCACCAGCTCGATGGGCCGCCAGTTGAACAACACGCCGCCGAAATCGAACACGATGCGCAGCGGGCCTGCCTCTGCGCTCATGATGCCGGCTGCCGCGGGGCCCAGCGCAAGACGAAGGCCCGCTGCGCTTCGGTTTCCGGCGAGTGCGGGTACGCCGCCAGGCGCGCCAGCGTGCTGCGCTTGTGCGCGATCAACGCCAGGGCGTCGGGGCCTGCGAGGCCTTGCCCGACCAGCCAGCAGCCGACAGTGGTGCCGGTGCGACCGACTCCGGCGTGGCAGTGCACGTAGACGCGCGCGCCACGCCGCAACTCGGCGTCGATCGTACCGACGATGTGATGCATCAGCGGCACCCCGGGCACCGAATAGTCGACGATGGCGAAGCCGTGCCAGCGCGCATGGGCCGGCAGCGCGGCGGCGTAACGCGCCAACGCCGGCTGGTCGCAGGTGAGGTCGACGAAGCTGTCGACCCCGGCATCGAGCAGCGCGTCGAGGCTGGCCGCCGGGTGCGCGCCGGCCAGCAGCCGCCCCGGCCACACCCAATAACAGTCGGCGTGCGGCAGCGCCAGCGCGTCGCCGCCGGCGTGCAGCGCGTCGGGTGGACAAACCGGGGTCACGGTCGCCGTCAGTGCGACAGGATCTTCGACAGGAAGTCCTTCGCGCGGTCGGTCTTCGGATGGTTGAAGAACTCCACCGGCGTGTTCTCTTCGACGATCTGCCCCTGGTCCATGAAGATCACGCGGTCGGCGGCCTGGCGCGCGAAGCCCATTTCGTGGGTGACGCACAGCATCGTGATGCCCTGCTTGGCGAGATCGATCATCACCTCGAGCACCTCGTTGATCATCTCGGGGTCCAGGGCCGAGGTCGGCTCGTCGAACAGCATGATCTTGGGCGTCAGGCACAACGCGCGCGCGATCGCCACGCGCTGCTGCTGGCCGCCGGACAGCTGCAGCGGGTACTTGGCCGCCTGCTCGGCGATGCGCACGCGCGTGAGCTGCTGCATCGCCTTGTCTTCGGCCTCCTTCTTGGGCATCTTGCCCACCCACATCGGCGCCAGCGTCAGGTTTTCGAGCACGGTGAGGTGCGGGAACAGGTTGAACTGCTGGAACACCATGCCGACGTTGCGGCGCACGGCGTCGACCGCCTTGACGTCGTCGGTGAGCTCGATGCCGTCGACGGTGAGGTGGCCCGACTGGTGCTCCTCGAGGCGGTTGATGCAGCGGATCAGCGTGGACTTGCCGGAGCCCGACGGGCCGCAGATCACGATGCGCTCGCTCTTGGCCACGCTGAGCTGGATGTCGCGCAGCACGTGGAACTGGCCGTACCACTTGCTGACCTTGTCGAACACGATGATCGGTGCGTCGCTGGTGTCCATGGTCGCGCCCTTCCCGGAGTCTCTTGGTTATTGCCGGCGCATGCCGATGTTGAGGTACGACTCGACCCAACGGCTGTAGCGCGACAGCGCGAAGCAGCACACGAAGTAGACCGCCGCCACGAACAGCTGGCCCTCGAGGAAGAACTTGCGCCAGTCGGCGTCGCCGAGCGCGAGCTGCAGCGCACCGGTCAGGTCGTACAAGCTGACGATGGTCACCAGCGAGGTGTCCTTGAAGACGCTGATGAAGCTGTTGACGATGGCCGGAATCACCAGGCGCAGCGCCTGCGGCAGCACGATCTTGCGTGTGGTCTGCCAGTAGGTGAGGCCCAGCGCCTGGGCCGCTTCGACCTGGCCCTTGGGCAGCGCCTGCAGGCCGCCGCGCACCACCTCGGCCAGGTAGGCCGCGGCGAACAGCGTCATGCCCACCAGCACGCGCAGCAGCACGTCGATCGTCGTGCCCTGCGGCATGAACAGCGGAAACATGAACGACGCCATGAACAGCACCGAGATCAGCGGCACGCCGCGGATCAGCTCGACGTAGAGCACACACACCGCGCGGATCGCCGGCAGCTTGGAGGTGCGGCCCAGCGCCACCAGGATGGCCAGCGGAAACGCCACCGCCAGGCTCACCACCGACAGCGCGAGCGTCAGCGGGAAGCCGCCCCAGCGCGAGGTTTCCACCGGCGTCAGGCCGAGCACGCCGCCGCGCATCAGCACGTAGCAGATTGCCAGCACGATCAGCCACAGCGGCGCCAGCCAGGGCTTCCAGAACGGGCGCAGGCAGCTCGCCACCAGCAGCGCGATG
The DNA here is from genome assembly GCA_036520715.1 of Burkholderiaceae bacterium. Classification (GTDB taxonomy): domain Bacteria; phylum Pseudomonadota; class Gammaproteobacteria; order Burkholderiales; family Burkholderiaceae_C; genus JAEUPI01. The sequence goes on from DATDJF010000023.1 coordinate 9,933, forward strand.
AGGATGGCGCAAGCCGCCAGCGGCCGCCACTGCTCTTCGAACGGATAGCGGCCAAACAGGATCAGGCGCCCCTTCTCGGCCACCACGCCCCAGCAGGCGCCGTGCTCGTGCGCGGCGCGACACGCCGCGTTGTCGGGCGCGAACACCGCGTGCAGCACCGACCAGCCGAAGAACGGCGGCACCAGCCACAGCAGCAGCGCCACCGTGACCAGCGTGGCCAGCGTGTTGAGCCAGCCATCGAAGAAGTTGCGCCGGATCCAGGCGATCGCACCCTGCGCGGCCACCGGCGGCGGGCGGCTCTCGATCGGCGCGAAGACGATGGCACTCACGGGGCCCCCTTGGCCCTACGGGCCGTCCCCCAGGGCTCCGAAGGAGCCCCTTCGTGGCTCCAGGGGAGCGAACGCCTTCGGAGCGGCCGTGCGGCGTTCATCGTCCTCACCGTTCCTTGATCGCCGCGCGGCGGTTGTACCAGTTCATCAGCGCCGACGTCAGCAGCGACATCGTGAGGTAACACGCCATCACGATGGCGATGCACTCGATCGCGCGGCCGGTCTGGTTGAGCGAGGTGTTGGAGATCGACACCAGGTCGGGGTAGCCCACCGCCACCGCCAGCGACGAGTTTTTCGTCAGATTGAGGTACTGGTTGGTCATCGGCGGGATGATCACGCGCAGCGCCTGCGGCA
>DATDJF010000024.1:0-13501 GCA_036520715.1 Burkholderiaceae bacterium
CGCTCGTCCCAGCCGTCGAACTCGGCGCGCAGGTCGGCGATCTCGCCATCGGCCGTCCACGATTCGAGGCGCCAGGCTCCGGCCGGCACGATGGCCACCACGTTCACCAGCTTGCCGCCGCTGATCGGGTAGTGCACGAAATGGCGGCCCGGTCCCAGCCACAACGATTGCACCGGGCGCAGCGCCATCGGCGGCGCCTTGTCGGCCGGCACCAGGCAGCGAAAGGCGCACAGCCCGGAGAAGCGCACGTCCACCTGCGGCGCCACCGCCGGCCTCAGCGCGGAGTGGATGCCGTCGGCGCCGATCACCACGTCGGCGGTGACGCTGGTCGTGGTGCCGTCGCGGTGCTCGAAGGTCAGCGCCACCTCCTCGTCGCGCGGACTCGCGTCGATGCAGCGGTGATCGGTGCGCAGCTGCTCGGCGGGCAGCGTGTGCAGCAGCATGCGCAGCAGATCGGCGCGGTGCGCCACGTAGCAGGGCGCGCCGTACAGTCGTTCGCACTGCTCGTCCATCGGCTGCACGAACAGCACGCGGCCGTCCTGCCAGCGCCGGAACTCCCACGCGGCATCCAGGCGCACGGCGAACGCGGCGAGTTCGTGCGCGAGCCCGAGCCTGTGAAGCGCGCGCACCATGTTCGGCGACACCACGATGCCGGCACCGACCTCGCGCAACTCGAGTGCCTGCTCGTAGACGATGGCGTCCAGCCCGGCCTGCCGCAGAAAGAGCGCGGCGGCCAGTCCGCCGAGGCCGCCGCCGACGATGGCGATGCGCATGTTCGCCGACACTGCTGCAAGCCGATCGGGCCGGACGGTTCGAACGCGCCGAACGCTACAGCGCCATCGCCGGCCGCTGTGCCATCGCGGCGCGCCAGCGTTGCAGGTGAGGGTGCTGCTCGCCCGGCTTCACCTTGACCACGCGCGCAAAGTCCACCGCCACCACGGCGGCGATGTCGGCGATGCTGATGCGGTCTGCGGCCACGAAGTCGCGGCCTGCGAGGCGCGCGTCGAGGTTGACGAAGAACTGCTGCACCCGCGCGCGGCCCCGCTCGGCCAGCTCGGGGATCTGCGCGTAGTCCACCGGCCCGGGCAGCGCGCGGTTGGCCATCGCCGGTGAACCGTTGCGCAGCGCCTCGGCGATCGCCATCAAGCCCTCGAACTCGATGCGCCAGTGCCAGCTCGCGATCTCGGCCTTCTGCGCCGGCGTGCTGCCCAACAACGGCGGCTCCGGAAAACGCGCCTCCACCCAGGCGGTGATGGCTGCGTTGTCGGTGAGCAGCAGGCCATCGTCGGTGCGCAACGTCGGCACCGTGCAGTGCGGGTTGATCCGGCGGTACGCGTCGCCGAGCTGCTCGCCGTTGCGCAGGTCCACCTGCACCGTCTCGTGCGCCACGCCCTTTTCGGCCAGCAGAAGGCGCGCGCGGCGCGGGCTCGGTGCGGTGGAGCAGTCGTAGAGGGTGATCATCGGCGCGGCTCTCGCGGTGAGGGCCGCAGTATGGGCCCGCTGCCCGCCGCGCGAAACGCGCCTACAGCGCGTTGATCTTGTCCAGCATGCCCGGCGGCCACGACTTCGACAGCGGCGATTGCAGGTATTGCTTCTGTGCATACGTGCGAAACGCCGTCACTTCGGGCGTGTACACGTCCAGGTTGGCCGACTTGAAGAAGGCCACCAGCTCCTGCTCCTGCTTCAGGTACTCGGCGGTGCTCCACGCAAACGCCTTGAACGCGGCGTCGCTCATCCGCTGCTGCTGTGCCGGCGTCAGCGCATCGAACAGCGGCGCCCGCACGATCAGCAGGCCGAAGCCGACGTTGTGGCCGGTCAGCACGATCTGGTTGGTGACTTCGTGGAACTTCATCAGTCGCGTGTTGGGCAGCGGGTTGTCCTGCCCGTCGACCACGCCGGTCTGCAGGCCTACGTAGGTCTCGGCATAGGCCAGCGGCACCGGGTTGGCGCCGATCGAGCGGCCGAGCAGCTGCCAGCTCTCGCCGCCGGGCATGCGCAGCTTCACGCCGGCCAGGTCTTCCGGCACCCGCACCTTCTTGTTGCCCTTGAGGTTGAGTTGGCGTGTGCCGTAGTACGCCGGCGCCAGGATCACCACGTTGAGCTTCTCGCGCGCCAGCTTGACGAACGACTGGCCGACCTCGCTCTTGAACACGCGCTCGAGGTGCGCCGCATCGCGCACGACGTAGGCCGCGCCGAGGATGTCGAACGCCGGCACCTGCTGCGCGAAGTCCGACGGCGGCAGCAGTGCCATGTCGAGGTTGCCGCGCTGCACGGCCACCAGCTCGGTGCCCTGCTTGAACAGCGTGCCGCCGAAGAACGGCTCGAACGTGAACGGGTCGCCGATCTCCTTGGCGAAGATGTTCACCAGCGCCTGCGAGCGCGGCGCGTCGGCGCCGGTGACGTCGGAGAACTTCAGGTTGATCTTGTTCTGTGCGAACGCACGCGAGGCCATCAGGCCTGCGCCCGCGCCCAGCAGCGCTCGCCGTGTGAAGTGGTGGGTCATGTCGGTTCGACTCCGTGGGTGGAAGGGGTGCGCTTGAAAACGAATAGATTCTCGGGCAGGCCTTGCGCCAGGCCGTGGATCGCGAACAGGCTGCCGGCCTGCGGCTCCGCCGCGCGTTGCGCCGGGGTCAGGAACTTCGCCGCGCTGGTGACGTACAGCGTGCGCAGGTCGTGGCCACCGAAGCACACGCAGGTCGGGTTGGTCACCGGCATCGGCACCACCAGGTCGATGGTGCCGTCGGGGCGATGGCGCACGACCCGCCGGCCGGCGAAGAACGCCATCCAGATGCCGCCGTCGGCGTCGACGCAGGCGCCATCGGGGCGCTCGCCGGTCGCGCTGTGGTCGGCAAACACGCGGCGGTTCGCCAGCGTGCCGTCGTCGAGGTCGAGGTCGAAGCACCAGCTCATGTGGCGGCGCGTGTCGGTGAAGTGCAGCGTCTTGCCGTCGGGCGCGAACGTGATGCCGTTGCTGACGATCACGCCGTCGACCAAACGCTGCACGCTGCCGTCGGGGTCCACGCGGTACAGCGCGCCGTTCGGACGGTGGAGCTGGTTGTCCATGGTGCCGACCCAGAAGCGGCCGCGCGCATCGACGCGGCCATCGTTGAGCCGGTTGTCCAGGCCCTGTTCGACGCGCGCGAACAGCGACAGCGCGCCCGACGCGGGATCGCGGCGGTGCAGCTCGAGGTCCAGGGCCAGCAATTGCGAGCCGTCGTCGCCGAGCGCCAGGCTGCCGAGGTAGGTGGCGTGGTCGAACGGCACGGCGTCATGCGTGCCGATCGACGGCTCGAGCGACTGCAGCCGGGGCCGCTCGATGTCGAGCCACCACAGCTTGCGTTCGCGCTGGCACCACAGCGGCGTCTCGCCGAGCTGGTCACTGCCGCGCACGACGCACTCGACGCGTCGCGGGTCGACGGTCGTCGTCATCGGCGCCGGCTACCCCTTGTAGCCGAGCAGCCGCGGCAGCGCCAGCGTGAGATCGGGGAAGAGCATGATCGCCACCAGCGCGCCGAACATCACGTAGAGGAACGGCATCGCCTCGCGAATGAGCGCGGTCAGCGGCACGTCGGTGACCTTGTTCATCATGAACAGCAGCAGCCCGTACGGCGGCGTGACCAACCCCAGCATGATGTTGACGATGCACATGACGCCGAAGTGCACCGGGTCGATGCCGAGTGCGGCCGCCGTCGGCGTGAGCACCGGCAGGATCACCAGGATGATCGTCGTGCCTTCGAGGAAGCAGCCGAGCACCAGCAGCAGCACGTTGACGGCGATGAGGAACATCAGCGGCGACAGCTGGTAGGCGGCGAGTGCGGCGCTCAGCGTCTTGGGGATGTTCTCCGACGTGATGACGAAGTTGAACACCAGTGCACCGGCGATCAGCATGCCGATCGACACCGTGACGCGCGCGCTGTTGACCAGCGAGTGATACACGCTGCGCAAGCTGACGCTTCGGTACAGCAACGCCGAAATCAGCAGCGCGTAGGCAGCGGCGACCGCGGCGGCCTCGGTGGGCGTGGTGATGCCGCTGTACATGCAGCCGAGCAGGATCACCGGCATCAGCAGCGCCGGGAGCGCCTCCCAGGTGACGCGCGGCATCTCGGACAGCGGCACACGCTCCTCGACCGGGAAATGGCGGCGCTTGGCCACCACCGCGATCAGGCCGCTCTGCACCACGCCGAGCAGCAGGCCGGGCACGATGCCGCCGAGGAACAGGTAGCCCACCGAGGTGTCGGAGACCAGCGCGTAGAGCACCAGCGGAATCGACGGCGGGATGATCGGCCCGATCACCGACGACACGCAGGTCAGCGCGGCGGCGAATGCCGGCGGGTACTTGCCGTCGCGTGTCATCAGCGACTGCATCAGCTTGCCCGAGGCCGCCGCGTCGGCCAGCGCCGAGCCCGACATGCTGGCGAAGATGATGCTCTGCACCACGTTGACCTGCGCCAGGCCGCCGCGAAAGCGCCCGACCAGCGCGTTGCAGAAGCGCAGCAGTCTGTCCATGATGCTGCCGGTGTTCATGAACTCGGCGGCCAGGATGAACAGCGGGATCGCCAGCAGCAGCTGGCTGGTCATCATGCCGTTGAGCAGTTGCTCGGCGGCCGTGCCCAGGTCGAGCCCCTTCATGGCCAGCCACAGAAGCGACCCACCGATCATCGCGTAGGCCACCGGCAGCCCGGCGAGGCTCAAGGCGACGATCGCGATCAGCGACCACGCGAACGGTGAAGCGAAGTTCATAACGCCGACCCCGTCTTGGTGACGTCACCCTCTTCGGGCGCTTCGCCGCGCACGAGGCCGACGATGGCGCCGAGGTAGCGCACGATGATCGCGAGCGCGAACACCACGTAGACGAAGTACAGCACGTCGAGGCGGATCTTCAGGTACGAGCTGCTCTCCACCTTCATGAACAGCACGTACTTCAAGGTGGCGGGCATCGCCATGCCGAACAGCACCAGTGCGGCGACGGCCACCACCAGGCCGAGCACGCGCCGCCCGCGCGGCCCCAGGCGCGCCGAGATGAGGTCGAAGCGCACCTCCTCGTGCTCCTTGAGCCAGAACGCCGAGCCGATCAGCACGATGTACAGCCAGCAGATCACCGACAGCTCGGACGACCAGCCGATCGGAAAGTTGAAGAAGTAGCGAAAGACGATCTGGACGATGAAGGCCAGGAACATGATGCCGAGCAGGCCGGCCACGACGTTCTCGGCGCGGCGCCGGATCCACTCGACGGCGCATTGCACGCGCTTGTTCATGTTGTCCTCTCAGTCGTGCGCAAGGCGGCGCAGGGCGCCGCCTTGTCCGCGGGCCGTGGCTCTTGCCGCCACGGCCATTGTGCGCCGCCCTCGCGGCGCCGACTTCACTTCAGCGCGTTGATCTTGTCCACCATGCCGGCGGGCCACGCCTTGGCTTCGTCGGACGCCAGGTACATCTTCTGGGCGTGCGAGCGGAAGGCGGCGAGGTCCGGCGTGTAGACGTCCAGGCCCTGTTGCTTGAAGCCGTTGGCCAGCTCGGCCTCGCGCTTCAGGTGCTCGGCGGTGCTCCACGCGGTGGCCTTGTCCACCGCGGCCTGGAAGGTCTTCTGCTTGGCTGCGCCCATCGCGTTCCAGGCCTTCAGGTTCATCGTCAGCACGTCGAAGGCCACCAGGTGGTTGGTCAGCACGATCTGCGACATCACCTCGTAGAACTTCATGTTCTGCACGTTGGGCAGCGGGTTGTCCTGGCCGTCGATCGCGCCGGTCTGCAGGCCGGTGTAGGTCTCGGCATAGGCCATCGGCGTCGGGTTGGCGCCGATCGAGCGGCCGAGCATCTGCCAGGCGTCGCCCGGCGGCATGCGCAGCTTGACGCCGGCCATGTCGGCTGGCGTGGCGATCTTCTTCTTGACCTTCAGGCCCACCTGGCGCGTGCCGAAGAACGTCGGTGCCAGGATCTTCACTTTCAGCTGGTCCTCGGCCAGACGCTTCATCTCGCCGGCCAGGTCGCTGGCGAAGAACGTGTTGACGTGCTGCGCGTCGCGGAAGAGATACGCCGACGTCAGGATCGACCACGCGGGGACCTGCTTGGCGATGTCCTGCGGCGCGACGTTGCCGAGCTCGAGGTTGTCGCGCTGCAGCGCCACCAGCTCGGTGCCCTGCTTGAACAGCGTGCCGCCATAGTGCGGCTCGATCGTGAAGTCGGCTTCGACGTCCTTGGCCAGCATGCGCACCATGTCGGCACGGATGTCCTTGTCCGAGAACACGGCGGCCAGGCGCAGCACGGGCTTGCCCTGTGCCAGCGCGGGCAGCGCCGATGCGGCGGCCAGCGCGCCGCCGGCCTTGAGCAGTGCACGGCGTCCGAAGTTGAATTGCATGTGTGTCTCCTCGTTGGTGTCAAAAAAAGAGAGGTGGCAGCGGCATCACGAGCCGGCGCCGCGTTGCGTTGACAGTGCTTCCGCCACCGCACGCACGGCCAGCAGGTAGCCGATGGGCCCGAGCCCGCAGATCACGCCGCCGGCGGCCTGCGAAACGAGCGAGTGCGTGTACGGGGCAGGGCGTTGATGGATGTTGGTCAGGTGCACCTCGATCACCGGCCGGCGCAGCAGCTTCAGCGCGTCGAGCACCGGCACGCAACCGAACGAGAAGCCCGCCGGATTGATGATCACCGCGGCGTCACGCGCGAAGGCTTCCTGGATCCAGTCGACCATCACGCCCTCGTGATTGGTCTGGCGAAAGTCGCAGGCCAGGTCCAGTTCGGCGGCCAGGCGCTCGGTGCGCTGCTGGATCTCGGCCAGCGTGGTGGTGCCGTAGAGCTGCGGCTCGCGCTTGCCGAGCATGTTGAGGTTCGAGCCGTTGAGCACGAACAAGGGAAAGGGCATGGTCATCCTGGGAGTGTCTGGGCGCTTGCGGATCGGTGGAAACGGGATTCTTCGGGCAGCGGCGGGAACACTTTCCGAGTCGGAAACGCGTTCCGGAATGTGGGAAACCCTAGCCGCCGGATCGATGCCGCAGCACAGAATTCAGCCATGACATTGGCACTCGATCGCGGCCTCGCACTGCTCGAGCGGCTGTGCGGCCAGCCCGAGGGCATGCCGCTCACCGCGCTGGCCGACGAGCTCGACATCCCGCACAGCGCCTGCCACCGTCTGCTGGTGGAGCTGGAGCGCCGCGGCTATGTGCGCCAGATGCGCAGCCAGGGCGACTACATGCTCACTGCCAAGCTGGCGTCGATGGGACTGGGCTTCCTCAGCAGCTCGGGCATCGTCGACATCGCCGAGCCGCTGCTGGAGCGCCTGGCCGGGGATTCGGGCGAGCTGGTGCGGCTGTCGATCATCGACGGTGATCGCCTGACCTGGGTGGCCAAGGCGCAGGGCTCGCGCAAGGGCCTGCGTTATGACCCCGACATGGGCATGGACGCACGCCTGTCGTGCACCGCGTCGGGCCACGCCTGGCTGCTCACGCTCAGCGACGAGCGCGCGATGGAACTGGTCAGCCGGCAGGGCTTCGGCTCGCCGAAGGAGTACGGGCCCAAGGCGCCGTCCACCGTGAAGGCGCTGCTCGGCTTTCTGCACGCCGCGCGCGTGCGCGGCTACGCCACCATCGACGAAGTGTTCGCGCCGGGCATGAGCGCGATGGCGGCGCCCGTGATGCGTGGCGGGGTCGCGATCGGCGTGATCAGCATCGCCGGCCCGCGCACCAGGCTGACGGCCGCGCGCATGCAGGCCCTGGGGCCGGCGCTGTTGGCGGCCACCGCCGAGCTGGGGCCGATCAGCCGCGCGTCGACGCTGTTCGGGCGGCCGCCGCTGGGCAAGGCGTGAAGGTCACATCGCTGCAGTGAACGCGCCGTCCACCGTCATGACCAACCCGCTCACATAGGAAGCCTCGTCGGAGGCGAGGAACACGGCTGCCGGGCCGATCTCCGACAGGCGCCCCCAGCGGCCCGCGGGCGTGCGCTGCTGCACCCAGGCGTTGAACTCGGGGTTCTCGATCAGCGCGGTGTTCATCTCGGTGGCGAAGAAGCCCGGCGCGATGCAGTTCACCGTGATGCCGTCGCGGGCCAGCTCGACGGCGAGCTGCTTGGTCAGCGCATGCACCGCGCCCTTGGTGGCCACGTAGGCGGAGATCGTCGGCCGCGCGTTGATCGCGCTGATCGAGCCGGTGAGGATCAGGCGGCCCTGTTGGCGCGGCATCATCTGCTGCGCCGCCGCCTTGCACAACGCCCACACGCCGACCAGGTTGGTGTCGAGCACGCGCTGAAAGTCGGCCAGCTCGAAGCTGCCGATCGGCTGGCGGTGGTTGATGCCGGCGTTGGCTACCACGATGTCCAGTCGACCGTGGCGTTGAGCCAGCTCGGCCACGCAGCGCTGCACACGTTCGGTGTCGGTGACGTCGAAGGCGCAGGCCTCGCCCGACAGCCCCTGTGCAGCCAGCTCGCGCACGCGTGTGGCCAGCGCGGCCTCGTCGCGCGCGTTCAGCGCCACGTGCGCACCGGCCTGCGCCAGCGACTGCGCCATCGCCCAGCCGAGGCCGCGCGATGCGCCGGTGACCAGCGCGACCTTGCCGCCGAGGTCAAACATCCACTCTCACCACCGACTTCGGCGTGCGCCCGTTGGCGAAATCGGCGATGCAGCCCAGGCCCTCGCGCGCGATGGCGTCGAAGCACTCGTCGGTCCAGCACAGCGCGTGCGGCGTGACCAGCACGTTGGGCATCTTCAGCAGCGGGTTGTCGGGTGACACCGGCTCCTGCTCGAAGACGTCGATGCCGGCGCCTGCGATGGTGCCGTTTTGCAGCGCCACGATCAGTGCCGGCTCGTCGACGATCGGCCCGCGCGACAGGTTGATGAAGTATGCGTCGTGCTTCATCTGCGCGAAGCGCTCGGCATTCATCATGTGGCGCGTTTCCTTGTTCAACAGCACCGTCGCGACGACGAAATCCGAGTCGTGCAGCAGCCGCTCGAGCGGCATGCTGGCGGCGCCGAGCGCTGCCATCTCGGCCGCATCGACGTACGGGTCGGTCACCAGCATCTTCCAGCCGAACGGCCGCGCCAGCGCGAGCAGCTCGCGCCCGATGCCGCCGGCGCCGATGACGCCCAGCGTGCGGGTGGTCAGGCCCAGCCCCATGTGGCTGGTGCGCTCGTGCCAGCGGCCGGCGCGCGTGAGGCGGTCTTTTTCGACCAGCTTGCCGGCGAGCGCGAAGATGAAGGTCAGCGCCGCCACCGCCACCGGGCGGCGCACCGCCACCGGCGTGTTGGTGACGATGATGTCCTTGGCTGCGAGCGCGCGCACGTCGACCGAGTCGTAGCCCACGCCGTGACGGCTGACGATGCGCACGCGGCAGTCGGCGCGCGCCACCGATGCGGCGCCCACACGCGGCGAGTTGACGTAGAGCCCGTCGTAGCGCGCCATCACGTCGGGCGTGATCTCGTCGAGCATCTCGGGCAGGAACTCCCACTCGATGCGTGGGTCGCCGTCGATCTGCGCCAGCGGGATGCGGCCGAACGACGGCTCGCCGCTGGCGGTGAGCAGGTCGCGCGTCAGCCCGACGCGGAAGCGCCCTGGTGCGGCGCTCATCGGACCGGCGCCTCGATGCGGCCGACCAGGCCTTTCATCGCGGCTTCGAGCAGGCCGGTGTCGGTGCCGCCGGCGATCATCGTGTAGCCCATCTCGCGCGCTCGCGCGATCCAGGCGGCGTCGGTGGCCATGAAGCCGGCGGCCTTGCCGTGGCGCCGCGCCACCTCGGCCACCTTGCGCATCGCGGCGTCGAAGCGCGGGTCGTCGAAGCGCGCCGGGATGCCCATGAAGTTGGACAGATCGAAGTGGCCGACCCACAGCACGTCGATGCCGTCGACCGCGGCGATGCTCTCCACCTGGTCGAGGCCACGCTCGGTCTCGATCTGCGCGATCACCAGCGTGCGCTCGTGGTAGCGGCGGATCTTGTCGTCCACCGCGCCACCGAGGTAGTCGCACTGCGCGAAGCCGAATGCCGCGCCGCGCCGGCCCACCGGCGGATAGCGGCAGGCCTGCAGGATGGATTGGGCCTGCTCTTGCGACTCGACCATCGGGATCATCACGCCGCGTGCGCCGAGGTCGAGCGCGCGAGCCAGAAAGGTGTACTCGCCACGCGGCACTCGCACCATCGGCTCGATCGGCAGGCCACGGCAGCTCGCGAACAGCCACTTCAGCGTCTCGTAGCCGAGGCCGGTGTGCTCCATGTCGTAGAGCACGAAGCGGCAGCCGGCATTGGCCAGGATGGCCGACATGCCGGGCGAGAAGAACTCGAACACCATGGCGCCAGCCACCGTCTTGCCGGCGAGCACGTCCTGCTTGATCGCGTTGGGTTTCATGCGAAGTCCCTGCTGCAAAGGATGAAGCCTAGTGCCTTCGCCGGCCCGTGTAATCGGGTCATGCCCCGAAGCCCTTCGACGCTCGTCGGCCAGCCAACCTGCGATGGGTATGCCGCTTGCTCGCAACACCCCGTCGTTAGGAGAAAGAAATGACAAACCAATCGCAGCTGCAACCGAAATTCTGGGAGCTTTTGCAAACCGAACGCACGGTCATGTTGGGCCTGTTCGGCGAGCGCGAGAGTCACACACGGCCGATGACCGCCCAGGTCGAAGGGGCCTCAGGCCCGATCTGGTTCTTCACGGCCAAGGACACCGAGCTCGTGCGCCACCTCATCACCAACAATCGGGCGGCCTTCACCTTTGCCTCCAAGGGGCACGACCTCTTTGCAGCTGTGCGCGGCACGCTCAGCATCAACACGGACCGCGCAGTCGTCGACCGCCTGTGGAGCCCGCTCGTTGCCGCCTGGTACCGCGGCAAGGACGACCCGAACCTGGTCCTGCTTCGGCTCGATGTCGAGGATGGCGAGATCTGGCTCAACGAGTCGGGCCTGGCGGCCGGCGTGAAGATGCGTCTGTCGTAGCAGGCGTGCCCTGCGCTGCGCCCTCGATGAGGGCTACGACCTCACCACCGTCGCAAACACCTTCTGCGCCACCACCCAGCGGCCGTCGATCTTGAGCAGGCTCAGGTAGTCGGTGAAGTAGCGCGGCGGGATCTGGCACTTGACCTTGACGAGCGCCGTCGTCGGCCCGGCCTGGTCGACCTGCAGGATCGCGTCGTCGCGCGCCAGGCCCTTGGATGACGGCGAGCCGCGCTCGCGCACCCACTTGAGCCACTGATCGCGCGGCAGCACGGTCAGCTTGCCGTCCTGCTCGTAGGTGAGGGCGCTGGTTTCGTGAAAGACGCTGGCGAGCTTGTCGGCGTCACCTTCGTAGAGTCCGTCGAGATAGGTCTGGACTGCCTGCTCGATTGCCTTGCGCTCGTCGCTGCTCACTGTTCGCCTCCGATGGCCAAGCGGACAGCGATGCTACACGCCCTACGCAACGCCACTTTGCGCCGGGGCCTACTGGGTGGCCGTGATGCCGCCGTCCAGGTAGAGCACCTGGCCGGTCACGAACGACGCCGACGGGCTGCAGAAGAACAGCGTGGCGCCCACCACGTCCTGCGGTTCGGCGACGCGGCCCAGTGGAATGCGCTCCAGCAGGCGCTGATGCGTCTGCGGGTTGTCGAGCCAGTGGCGAGCCATCTCGCCGCGCACGACGGTGGGCGCCACGCCGTTGACGGTGATGCCGTGCGCGCACAGCTCCACGGCGTGCTGGCGGATCAGCGTGACCAGCGCGCCCTTGGTGGCGCAGTACGCGGTGTAGCCGCGGTCGCGCATGCCGAGCATCGCGCGCACCGACAACACGTGCACCTGCCGGCCCGGCGCGCGGCCGGCCTTCGCGCCGGCGGCCTGCTGCGCGGCACAGGCCTGCGCGAGGAACACCGCCGCCTTCAGGTTGACCTGCACCACCTCGTCGAACGCCTCCTCGGTGAGCGCATCGATGCGCTCCTCGCGCTGCATGCCGATGCAGTTGACCAGCAGGTCGAGTGCGCCGCAGCGTTGCACCACACCATCCACCGCGGCGCGGATGTCGGCCACGGAGTGCGCGTCCATCGCCAGGCCGTGGGCGGCGAGCCTGGCGTCGCGCAGGCGCTGCGCGAGGGCCTGGGCCTTGTCGGCGCTGCGCCCGGCCACCACCACCTGCGCGCCGGCCAGCGCGAGGCCCCACACGACAGCCTCGCCGATGCCGCCGTAGCCGCCAGGCACGAAGGCCACGCGGCCACTCAAATCGAACAGGCGGTTCAGCGTCTGGTCATGCAGCGCAGGAGGCATGGTCATCGTGTCAGTCCATCAGCAGGCCGCCGTTGAGATCGAGGATCTCGCCGGTGATGAAGCCCGACAGCGGCGAGGCGAGAAAGCGTACTGCATGCGCAAACTCCTCGGGCTCGCAGAAGCGGCCGACCGGGATCTGCTTCAACAGCGCCTGGCGTTGCTCTTCGTTCAGCTGCTCGGTGACCATCGGCGTGCGCACGTACGCCGGCGCGATCGCGTTGGCGGTGATGCCGTCGGCGGCGAACTCACGCGCCAGCGAGAACGTCAGTGCACCCAGCGCGCCCTTCGACACCGAGTAGGCGGTGCCGGCAGTGAGGCCGCCGGTCTTGGCCGCCAGCGAGCTGGTGTTGATGATGCGGCCCCAGCGGCGCGCTTTCATCGCCGGCACCACCGCCTGCGACCAGAGCAGGGCGCCGTCGAGGTTGGCGGCCAGCACACGGCGCCACTCGTCGAGCTGCGTGGCGAGCAGCTTGTTGTTCGACAGGAGGCCGGCGTTGTTCACCAGGATGTGAATGTCGCCGAGCGCTCCCACGATCGACCGGTGCGCGCGCTGCACCTGCACCGGATCGCCGACATCGCAGGCCACCACGCACACCGCGTCGCCGTGCGCCTGATGCAACGGTGCGAGCGACGCGGCGCTCAGGTCGACCAGGCCGACGCGGCAGCCGTCATCCAGCAGCGTTTGCACCACCGCACGCCCCATCGTGCCGCCGGCGCCGGTGACCAGTGCGACCTTGCCGTCCAGGGGCTTTGCGGGATTCATGTGTCGAGCACGCTCTTCTTGCCGAACAAGCCGCGCGAGCGAAAAGTGACCACCGCGATGAACAGCAGGTACATCGACATCAGCGACCACTCCGACGCATAGGCGCCCGCCAGCCCCACCACCATGCCGACCAGGAGGCCTGCCAGCACCGCGCCCCACAACGAGCCGACGCCGCCGAGCACAATGATCAGGAACGCCGGCACGACGGCGTCCACGCCCACGTGCGGCCGGATGCCCCAGATCGGCGCCATCACGACACCCGCCAGCGCGGCCAGCGCGACGCCGAGCGCGAACACCGCGGCGCGCAGCCGCGGCAGGTTGATGCCGAGCGCGCGCACCATCTCGTTGTCGTGCGCGCCGGCCTTGATGATGGCGCCGTAGGGCGTCTTCTCCAGGAACAGCCACAGCGCGACGATCGCCACGATCGCGAACAGGCTGGCGAACACGCGGTAGCTCGAGTAGATCAAGCCGTCGAACACGAATGCGCCCGAGATCAGCGCCGGCAGCGGCAACTGCTTCTCGGTGGAGCCCCAGATCAGGCGGATC
>DATDJF010000025.1:0-4187 GCA_036520715.1 Burkholderiaceae bacterium
GCCTCGTGCCGGAGTACGTCTGAACCATGGTTGAAGTTGAGATCGACGGCCGGAAAGTCGAAGCGCCGGAAGGCTCCATGCTGATGGAAGCCGCCAGTCGCCTTGACATCTACGTGCCGCACTTCTGCTACCACAAGAAGCTGTCGATCGCCGCCAACTGCCGCATGTGCCTCGTGCAGGTCGAAAAGGCACCGAAGCCGCTGCCCGCGTGTGCGACGCCCGCCGCCGAGGGCATGAAGGTCTGGACCCAGTCCGAGCAGGCGAAAAAGGCGCAGCAGGGCGTCATGGAATTCCTGCTCATCAACCATCCGCTCGATTGCCCGATCTGCGATCAGGGCGGCGAGTGCCAGTTGCAGGATCTCGCAGTCGGCTATGGCGGCTCGGCGTCGCGCTACACGGAAGCCAAGCGCGTCGTCTTCCACAAGAATCTCGGGCCCCTCGTGTCGGCCGAGGAAATGACGCGCTGCATCCACTGCACCCGCTGCGTGCGCTTCGGGCAGGAGATGGCCGGCATCATGGAATTCGGCATGCAGCACCGCGGCGAGCATTCCGAGATCACTACCTTCGTCGGCCACACGGTGGACAGCGAGTTGTCGGGCAACATGATCGACATCTGCCCGGTCGGCGCGTTGACCAGCAAGCCGTTTCGCTACAGCGCGCGCACCTGGGAGCTGTCGCGCCGCAAGAGCGTGAGCCCGCACGATTCCACCGGTGCCAATCTGGTGGTGCAGGTCAAGGGTGACCGCGTGATGCGCGTGGTGCCGCTGGAGAACGATGCCGTCAACGAATGCTGGATCGCCGATCGCGACCGCTTCAGCTACGAGGCGCTGAACGCCGAGTCGCGGCTCAAGAGCCCGATGATCAAGCAGGATGGCCAGTGGCAGGCGGTGGGCTGGGACGTCGCGCTCAACTACGTGGCCGACGGCCTGAAGCGCATCAAGGCCGAGCACGGGCCGCAAGGCATCGGCGCGCTCGGCTCGCCGCACAGCACGCTCGAGGAGTTGCACCTGCTGGCCAAGCTGACGCGCGGCCTGGGCAGCGAGAACATCGACCACCGGCTGCGCCACAGCGACTTCGGCAATCGCGCGAGCGACGGTGCCGCGCGCTGGCTCGGGTTGGCCGTAGCCGCGCTGTCGAGCCTCGATCGTGTGCTGGTGATCGGCTCGTTCCTGCGCAAGGATCACCCGCTGTTTGCATTGCGCATTCGCCAGGCGGCCCGCCGCGGTGGCCGGGTGATGAGCCTGCACGCCGTGCACGACGATTGGGCGATGCCGCTGGCGCACCGCATCACGGCCGCGCCCAGCGCATGGGCGCAGGCGTTGGGCGACGTGGCCGCCGCCGTGGCCGAGGCCAAGGGCGTTGCCGCTCCGGTGGCCGGCCAGGCCAGTGACGCGGCACGAGCGGTCGCCGCCGAGTTGATGTCCGGCCAGCGCCAGGCCATCTTGCTCGGCAACGCAGCAGTGCAGCACCCGCAAGCGAGCGCGCTGCTGTCGATCGCGCATTGGATCGCCGGGCAATGCGGCGCAGCGGTCGGCGTGCTCGGCGAGGCCGCCAACAGCCTCGGCGCGCAATGGGTGCGTGCGCTGCCGGGGCCGGCGGGGCTGCATGCCGGGCAGATGCTGTCGCAGCCGATGAAGGCGCTGCTGTTGTTGAACGTCGAGCCCGCATTTGACGGCGCCGACCCGGCGGCCGCGCGCGCCGCGCTGCAGGGGTCGGGGCTGGTGGTCGCGTTGACGCCGTTTCGTGACGCTGCGGTCGACAACGCCGATGTGCTGTTGCCGATCGCGCCGTTCTCCGAGACCGCAGGCACCTTCGTCAACGCCGAGGGCGCGGCGCAGAGTTTCCTGGGCGTGGTCAAGCCGTTCGGCGAGGCACGGCCGGCGTGGAAGGTGCTGCGGGTGCTCGGCAACATGCTGAGCCTGCCGGGTTTCGACCACGAGAGCTCGGAAGACGTTCGCGACGAGGCGCTGTCGGCCACCGACGCGAAAGGCCGGTTGTCGAATGCCCCGAACGCTGCGCCCGCGCCGCCGACGGCCGTGCGCGGCCTCGAGCGGGTGTCCGACGTGCCGATCTATTGCACCGATGCGCTGGTGCGCCGCGCGGCGGCGCTGCAGGCCACGCGCGACGCGCAGGCGCCGGTGGTGGGTGTGCCGAGCGCGCTGTGGCAGCAGCTCGGGTTGTTGCCCGGCGCCCAGGTGCGTGTGTCGCAAAACGGCGCTGCCGCGGTGTTGCCCGCGCGCGAGGATCCGTCGCTGGCGCCCACCGCGGTGCGCGTGGCGGCCGGGCACGTGAGCACGGCGTCGCTGGGCCCGATGTTCGGCGCGATCAGCGTCGCTGCCGCCTGAGGGGCCATCGGTGCTGGCGCAGCTCAACGATTACGGCGTCTCGATGTTCGGCGAGGCCGGCTGGGCCGTTGCGCTGACGGTGGGCTGGGACCTCTTCAAGATCATCGCGTTGATCGTGCCGCTGCTGTTGTGCGTGGCCTACCTCACGCTGTGGGAGCGCAAGGCCATCGGCTGGTCGCAGATTCGCCCCGGCCCCAACCGTGTCGGGCCGTTCGGCCTGCTGCAGCCGATCGCCGATGCGGTGAAGTTGATCTTCAAGGAAATCATCCGTCCGGCGGCGGCCAACAAGGGGCTGTTCTTCCTCGGCCCGGTGATGACCATCATGCCGGCACTGGCCGCCTGGGCGGTGGTGCCGTTCGGGCCCGACCGCGCGGTGTCCAACATCAACGCGGGCCTGCTGTTCCTGATGGCGATCACCTCGCTCGAGGTGTACGGCGTCATCATCGCCGGCTGGGCGTCGAACTCGAAGTACGCCTTCCTCGGCGCGTTGCGCGCGTCGGCGCAGATGGTCAGCTACGAGATCGCGATGGGCTTCGCGCTCGTCGTCGTGCTGATGGTCTCGGGCAGCCTCAACATGACCGAGATCGTGCAGGTGCAGGAGCGCGGCTGGTTCGCCGACCACGGTGCCACCTTCCTGTCGTGGAACTGGCTGCCGCTGCTGCCGATCTTCATCGTCTACTTCGTGTCGGGCCTGGCCGAGACCAACCGCCACCCGTTCGACGTGGTGGAGGGCGAGTCCGAGATCGTCGCCGGCCACATGATCGAGTACTCGGGCATGGCGTTCGCGATGTTCTTCCTCGCCGAGTACGCCAACATGATCCTGGTGTCGGTGCTCGCCGTGACCATGTTCCTGGGCGGCTGGACGGCGCCGATCTCGTTTTCGCTGTTCGGCCTGGCCACGCCCGAGTGGATCGTCAAGACGCAGTGGTTCTGGGACTGGTGCTGGCTGTTCGGCAAGACCTTCGCCGTGGTCACCATGTTCCTGTGGGTGCGCGCCACGTTCCCGCGCTTCCGCTACGACCAGATCATGCGGCTGGGCTGGAAGATCTTCATCCCGGTCACGCTGGTGTGGCTGGTGGTGGTGGGCCTGTGGATGCAGACCCCGCTGAACATCTGGAAGTAGATCGCCTATGGCCACCGCCACGTCATCGATCAAGGACTTCTTCTCCAGCTTCATGCTGCTGGAGCTGCTCAAGGGCATGAAGCTCACCGGCCGCCACTTCCTGTCCAAGAAGATCACGATCCAGTTCCCGGAAGAGAAGACGCCGCTGTCGCCGCGTTTTCGCGGCCTGCACGCGCTGCGCCGGTATGACAACGGCGAGGAGCGCTGCATCGCCTGCAAGCTGTGCGAGGCGGTGTGCCCGGCCCTGGCGATCACCATCGAGAGCGAGGTGCGCGACGACGGCTCGCGCCGCACCACGCGCTACGACATCGACCTCACCAAGTGCATCTTCTGCGGCTTTTGCGAGGAGAGCTGCCCGGTCGACTCGATCGTCGAGACCCACATCTTCGAATACCACGGCGAGAAGCGCGGCGACCTCTACTTCACCAAGGACATGCTGCTCGCCGTCGGCGACCGCTACGAGAAGGAAATCGAAGCCGCCCGGGCGGCCGACGCCAAGTACCGCTGACGCTGCAGCGGCGCCTTCGCAAAACAACAAGCCATGACCACCACCAGCGCGCTCTTCTACCTCTTTTCGGCGGTGCTGCTGTTCGCCGGCGCGCGCGTGATCACCGCGCGCAGCACGGTGCACGCCGCGCTGTACCTGGTGCTGGCGTTCGGCAACGCGGCCTGCATCTGGCTGCTGCTGCGCGCCGAGTTCCTGGCCATCGCGCTGGTGC
>DATDJF010000026.1:0-29379 GCA_036520715.1 Burkholderiaceae bacterium
CGACGTCAGCCGACGCGCGCGAGGCCCAGACGTCCGCCCCAGCGATGCGCAAGCACGGCACGGAGGGCTTGCGAGGACGGGCGGGAAAGGTCCGGATCGGCGGCGAGCCACGCGATCGCCTCGTCGCGCGCGGCCCGCAGGAGGTCGGTGTCGCGGAGCAGGTTCGCCACGCGGAGCGGCGGCAGGCCCGCCTGCCGCGTCCCGAGGAAGTCGCCGGGCCCCCGGATCGCCAGGTCCGCCTCGGCGATGTGGAAGCCGTCGGTGGAGCGCTCGAGCGTCACGAGCCGCTGGTAGGCGTCCTGGCCGGTCCAGTCGGGTACCACCAGGAAGCACCGGCCGGGCGCGCGGCCGCGCCCCACGCGGCCGCGGAGCTGGTGAAGCTGCGCCAGGCCGAAGCGCTCGGCGTGCTCGATCACCATCAGGCTGGCGTTCGGCACGTCGACGCCGACCTCGATCACCGTGGTCGACACCAGCACCTGCATCTGGCCGCCGGTGAACAGGCTCATCACCGCGGCCTTCTCGCGCGCCGGCATGCGGCCATGCAGCAGGCCGACGATGCGCTCGGGCAGCGCGGCGCACAGCTCCTGGTGGGTCTGCGTCGCATTCTTCAAATCCAGAGACTCCGACTCCTGGATCAGCGGACACACCCAGTACACCTGCCGGCCATGCGCCACCTCGTCGCGGATGCGCGCCACCACCTCGTCGCGGCGCGTGTCGGCGAACAATTTGGTCGTCACCGGCTGGCGGCCGGGCGGCAGCTCGTCGATCGTGCTGACGTCGAGGTCGGCAAAGTAGCTCATCGCCAGCGTGCGCGGGATCGGTGTCGCGCTCATCATCAGGAAGTGCGGCTCCAGCTTGTCGGGCGTGCGCTGGATCAGCTTGCCGCGCAACTCGAGGCGCTGCTGCACCCCGAAGCGATGCTGCTCGTCGACGATCGCCAGGCCCAGCCTGGCGAAGTGCACGTCGTCCTGGATCACCGCGTGCGTGCCCACCACCAGCGCGGCATCGCCGCTGGCGGCGCGCGCGATCATCTCGTCGCGTGCACGGCCCTTGCGGCTGCCGGTGAGCCACGCCACGCCCACGTTCAGCGGTGCCAGCCACTGCACCAGCTTGCGAAAGTGCTGCTCAGCCAGGATCTCGGTGGGCGCCATCAACGCGCACTGCCAGCCGTTGTCGATCGCGATGGTGGCGGCCAGCGCAGCGACCACCGTCTTGCCCGAGCCGACGTCGCCCTGCAGCAACCGGTGCATCGGCCGCGTCTGCGCCAAGTCGGCCGCGATCTCGCGGCCCACCCGTTGCTGGGCATGCGTCAGCTGAAACGGCAAGGCGGCCAGCAGCCGATCGTGCAGGCGACCGTGTAACGCCGGCAGCGGTGGCGCACGCAACAACGCGCGCTCGAGCCGCGCCTCGTGCTGCGACAGCTGCTGCGCCAGCAGCTCCTCGAACTTCAGCCGTTGCCACGCCGGGTCGCTGTGGTCGAGCAGCGCGGCGAGGGTGGCATCGGCCGGTGGGTGGTGCACCCGCTGCAACGCGTCGCGCAGCGACGGCAAGCCGGCAGGCACCACGTCGGACGGCAGCACTTCGGCCAGCGGCGCACGCTGCAGCGCCGCGGCAATGGCCTTGCGCAAGTACGCCTGCGGCAGTTGCGACACCGTCGGGTAGACCGGGGTCAGCGCACTGGACAACGGCGCGCCGGCTTCGACCGCCTTGAAAGTCGGATGCACCATCTCGCGGCCGAAGAAGCCGCTGCGCACGTCGCCGCGCGCGCGGATGCGCACGCCACGCGCCAGCGCCTTCTGGTGCGACGGATAGAAGTTCATGAAGCGCAGCACCAGCGAGCCGCTGTCGTCGTGGATGCGCGCCACCAGTTGCCGACGCGGCCGGTATGCCACCTGCGAATCGTTGACCACGCCTTCGATCTGCACGTTGTCGCCATCGTGCGCGTCGGCGATGCGCGTCAGCCGCGTCTCGTCTTCGTAGCGCAGCGGCACGTGCAGCGCGAGGTCGATGTCGCGCGTGAGCCCCAAACGCTCGAGCGCGCGCGCCGGAGCGCTTGCCGGGGGCGTCACCCGCGACTGCGGTATCGTGGCTTGTGTCGTGGCCTCGGCCATGGAACCATTCTGCATCGCTGAAAGTCCGTCACGCCCGACGCGCCACATGCCTGCGACGACCTACACGCTCGCCGACTTCGACTTCACGCTCCCCGAAGCGTTGATCGCTCAGCATCCGGCCGCACAACGCAGTGCGGCGCGGCTGCTCGATGGCCGCGGCCGGCTGCCGGTGGACCGCTCGTTCGGCGAGCTGCCTGCGCTGCTCGACCCAGGCGACCTGCTGGTGTTCAACGACACGCGGGTGATCAAGGCCCGCCTGTTCGGCGAAAAGCCCACCGGCGGCGCGGTGGAGGCGTTGGTCGAACGGGTGCTGCCGGGCCACGAAGTGATCGTGCAATTGCGCGTCAGCAAGGCGCCGCGCGCCGGCACGACGATCCGTTTCGCCGATGCGTTCGATGCCGAGGTGCTGGGCCGCGTCGGCGCCGATGGCTCGATGTACCACCTGCGCTGGCCTGCCGACCCGTTGTCGCTGCTCGAGGCGCACGGCCACGTGCCGCTGCCGCCCTACATCACGCACGCCGACGGCGCCGCCGACCAGGAGCGTTATCAGACCGTTTTCGCGCGGCGCCCCGGCGCGGTGGCGGCGCCGACCGCATCGTTGCATTTCGACGCCGGCGTGCTCGACGCGCTGGCGCGCCGCGGCGTGCACACGGCGGCCGTCACGCTGCACGTCGGCGCCGGCACGTTTCAACCGGTGCGCAGCGACGACCTGGCCGAGCACCGCATGCACAGCGAGTGGTACGAGGTGCCCCCCGAGACGGCGGCGGCCGTCGGCGCGGCGCGCCAGCGCGGGGCGGCGGTCGTTGCGGCGGGCACTACCACGCTGCGTGCGCTGGAGTCGGCGGCGCTCGCTGCGGCCGCGCCGGAGGCATTGGCCAGCGGTGCGCGCGAAACCGAGTTGTTCATCACGCCGGGCTTTGAGTTCCGCGTGGTCGACCGCCTGATCACCAACTTCCATCTGCCCCGCAGCACGCTGCTGATGCTGGTGTGCGCCTTTGCCGGCTACCCGCACACGATGGCGTTGTACCGGCACGCGGTGGAGGCGCGCTACCGCTTCTTCAGCTACGGCGACGCGATGCTGCTCGCCCGGCGCTGAAACCTGCCCTTCGGCGCCTCCGCGTGCTCGAGTTCCAACTGCTGGCCACTGACGGGCTCGCGCGCCGCGCCCGCCTGCGCTTGCGCCACGGCGTGGTCGACACGCCGCAGTTCATGCCGGTGGGCACCTATGGCAGCGTCAAGGGCGTGCTGCCGGCGGCGTTGGCGCAGATGGGTGCGCAGATCATCCTCGGCAACACGTTCCATCTGTGGCTGCGCCCCGGCGTCGACGTGATCCGCGGCTTCGGCGGCCTGCACCGCTTCGAAGGCTGGCCGCAGTCGATCCTCACCGACTCGGGCGGCTTCCAGGTGTGGTCGCTCGGCGCGATGCGCACCATCAGCGAGGAAGGCGTGCGGTTCGCGTCGCCGGTCAATGGCGACCGTTTGTTCCTGACCCCGGAGGTCAGCATGCAGATCCAGGCCGTGCTCGACAGCGACATCGTGATGCAGTTCGACGAATGCACGCCGTACGAGACCGGCGGGCGCCTGACCAGCGAAGACGATGCCCGCGCGTCGATGGCGTTGTCGCTGCGCTGGGCGCGGCGTTGCGCCGACGAGTTCCAGCGGCTGGAGAATCCGAACGCACTATTCGGCATCGTGCAGGGCGGCATGTTCGAGGGCCTGCGCGAAGAATCGCTGGCACAACTGGTCGAGATGAACCTGCCCGGCTACGCCATTGGCGGCGTCAGCGTCGGCGAGCCGAAGCAAGACATGCGCCGCATCGTCGCGCACACGCCGCAGCGCCTGCCGCCGCACCGGCCGCGTTACCTGATGGGGGTGGGCACGCCGGAAGACCTGGTCGACGGCGTGGCGCACGGGGTCGACCTGTTCGACTGCGTGATGCCGACCCGCAATGCGCGCAACGGCCACCTGTTCACCCGCTTCGGCGATCTGCGGCTGCGCAACGCGCGCTACAAGGACGACGCACGGCCGATCGACGAGACCTGCGGCTGCCACGCCTGCGGCCACTTCAGCCGCGCCTACCTGCACCACCTCGATCGCTGCGGCGAGATGCTGGCGCCGATGCTGACCAGCATCCACAACCTGCACTTCTACCTGCACCTGATGCGCGAGATGCGCGAGGCGATCGAGCAGCAGCGGTTTGCCGCCTGGCGCACGCAGTTCGAGGCCGACCGCGCACGCGGCCTTTGAGGCTGCTCAACAGGGCCCCGGCGCATTGCTGCGCTGCGGGATGAATATCCCTTGAATTGACCGGCGTTTGGTCATACCTGCTTTACCCATGTCCCCCCGGCTATGGGTGGGCTGCAGGGGCTGATGGCGCGACTACACTGCGCCCAAAATTCGGCCTCAGTCCCCTCGGAGCACCTGTTGTAGCGGCGGACCCTTTTGTCCACTTGGCAGGCACGTCGTTAGCCCCCGAACCTCCTTGACCGCGCGGCTTTGGCCGAACCCCGCTCCAATGCGCCAGCATGGCGCGCGAGGTTGGGCCAAACCCGCTTCCGAACCTCGATGATTGGATCCGTGATGAACAGCCCTCGCCTCGAAGGCGTGCGCTTGAATGCGCCCGCCTACGTCAAGCACCAACGCTTGCTCGACTGGGTGGCGCGCATGGCCGCGCTGACCGAAGCGACCGATGTCTATTGGTGCGACGGCTCGCAAGCCGAGTACGACCGCCTGTGCCAGCGCCTGGTCGACGCCGGCACCTTCAAGCGGCTGAACCCGAAGCTGCGGCCCAACAGCTACCTGGCGCTGAGCGACCCCGGCGACGTGGCACGCGTCGAGGACCGCACCTTCATCTGCAGCCAGCGGCAGGAGGATGCTGGCCCGACCAACAACTGGCTCGACCCCACCGAGATGCGGGCGCTGCTCGAAACCGGCGACAACGCCCTCTTCAGGGGTTGCATGCGCGGCCGCACGATGTACGTGGTGCCGTTCTCGATGGGGCCGCTGGGCTCGCCGATCGCGCACATCGGCATCGAGCTGTCGGACTCGCCTTACGTGGCGGTCAACATGCGCATCATGACCCGCATGGGCCGCGCGGTGTTCGAGGTGCTCGGCGACGACGGCGACTTCGTGCCCTGCATCCACAGCGTCGGCGCACCCCTGTTGCCCGGCCGGCCCGACGTCGCCTGGCCGTGCAACAAGACCAAGTACATCGTGCACTACCCCGAGACGCGCGAGATCTGGAGCTATGGCTCGGGTTACGGCGGCAACGCCCTGCTCGGCAAGAAGTGCTTCGCGCTGCGCATCGCCTCGATGATGGGCCGTGACGAGGGCTGGCTCGCCGAGCACATGCTGATCCTCGGCGTCACCTCGCCCGCCGGCAAGAAATACCACGTCGCGGCGGCATTTCCCAGCGCTTGCGGCAAGACGAACTTCGCGATGCTGGTGCCGCCCCGGTCGTTCAGCGGCTGGAAGGTCACCACCATCGGCGACGACATCGCGTGGATCAAGCCGGGCCGCGACGGGCGCTTGCTGGCGATCAACCCGGAATCGGGCTACTTCGGCGTCGCGCCCGGCACCAACGAGAAAACAAACCCAAATTGCATGGCGTCGCTGACGCACGACGTCATCTTCACCAACGTCGCGCTCACCGATGACGGCGACGTCTGGTGGGAGGGCATGACCGAGACGCCGCCCGCGCACCTGACCGACTGGCAGGGCAAGGACTGGACGCCCGCCATCGCACAGGAAGGCGCCGTCAACGGCAAGCCCAAGCCTGCAGCCCACCCCAATGCGCGCTTCACGGTGGCCGCCACCAACAACCCGGCGCTCGACGCGGAGTGGGACAACCCGGCCGGCGTGCCGATCGACGCCTTCGTGTTCGGTGGCCGCCGCTCGACCACCGTGCCGCTGGTGACCGAGGCGCGCAACTGGGTCGAAGGCGTTTACATGGCGGCCACGATGGGCAGC
Source organism: Burkholderiaceae bacterium (assembly GCA_036520715.1). GTDB lineage: Bacteria > Pseudomonadota > Gammaproteobacteria > Burkholderiales > Burkholderiaceae_C > JAEUPI01. Next base: position 6,081 of record DATDJF010000026.1, read on the forward strand.
GAGACCACCGCTGCGATGGCCGGCGGCAACGGCGCCGTGCGCCGCGATCCGTTCGCGATGCTGCCGTTCGCCGGCTACCACATGGGCGAGTACTTCGGCCATTGGCTCGGCATCGGGGCGAAGCTGCAGGCAACAGGCGCGACGGTGCCGCGCATCTTTTGCGTCAACTGGTTCCGCAAGGGCGTCGACGGCAAGTTCGTCTGGCCGGGCTATGGCGAGAACATGCGCGTGCTGAAGTGGATGCTCGATCGCATCGATGGCCGCGCCCAGGGCGTCGAGCACTTCTTCGGCATCAGCCCGCGCTACCAAGACCTGTCGTGGGAGGGCTTGCCGTTCACGCGCGCGCAGTTCGACACCGTGACGTCGATCGACGCGGCCGCCTGGCGGCAGGAGCTGCAGTCGCACAGCGAGTTGTTCGAGCAGCTCGCCGCCCGCTTGCCCGCGCCGCTGCTGAGCACCAAGGCGTCGTTCGAACGCAAGCTCGCGGCCTGAGGCCGCCGGCTGGCCGCGCACGCCCTGCCGCTCCCGCGAGCCGCTTGATCATGCGGCTGCAGTTGCTGTCGGACCTGCATCTCGAGACCGAAGCGTTCGATCCCGAGCCGGCGCCAGGGGCCGACGCGCTGGTGCTGGCCGGCGACATCGACGCCTCCTGGGTCGGCCTCGAACGCTTCGCGCACTGGCCGGTGCCGGTGCTGCTGGTGGCCGGCAACCATGAGTTCGACGGCCGCGAGTGGAACGACGCCTGGCCGGCGCTGCGCGCGCATGCCCAGGCTTGCGGCATCCGTCTGCTCGAGCGCGAAACCTGCGAGTTGACCGATCGCGCCGGCCGGCGCATCCGCCTGCTGGCCACCACGCGCTGGGCAGACTTCGATCTGTACGGGGCCGCACAACGTGAGCGCGCGTTGCGCAGCGCCGGCTACTTCATGCGCCTGATGCAGGCCACGCGTGACGGGCGCCCGTTCGATGCCGCGGCGATGCGCGACGAGGCGCTGGCGTGCCGCGCCTGGCTGGCGCAGGAGCTGGCCCGGCCGCACCGTTGCGATGCGACGGTGGTGGTCACCCATTTCGCGCCCGGTGCCGCCAGCGCCGACCCGCGTTTCGGCCAGCAGCCCAGCACGGCGAGCTTCTGCAACGACGACCAGGCCCTGGTCGCGCAGGCCGACCTGTGGTTGCACGGCCACGTTCATTGCTGCCACGACTACACGGTCGCGCGTGGGGCACGGCCGGCGGCGCGCGTGGTCTGCAACGCCCGGGGCCTGCAAGACAAGAACGAGGGCCTGGGCTTCGATCCCCTGTGCGTGCTCGAGGTCTGAACGCGTGCGGCGTGCGCACCATCTGGACTGACCGGCGTCAAAGCCCGACCGCCGTGCCGCTGCGACACTTCGCCCGTGTGCCGGCGGCGCAGCCGCCTCGAAGGAGTGCCGATGAAAGTTCTCGTCGCTGCCGACGGCAGCCGTTACACCAAGCGCATGCTGGCCTACCTGGCTGCCCACGACGAGTCGTTCGGATCCAGGCAGCACCAGTTCACCGTGCTGACGGTCGTGGCGCCGATCCCGGCCCGTGCGGCCCACGCGTTGACCAAGACCATCGTGCAGGAGCACTACGCCGACGAAGCCGAGGCGACGTTCAAGCCGATCCGTGCGTTCTTCTCCAAGCAGGGCCTCGACGCCAAGTTCGAGCACCGGGTCGGCAATGCCGGCGAACAGATCGCCACCGTCGCCCGCAAGGGCAAGTTCGATCTCGTGATGATGGGGTCGCACGGCCACGGCGCGCTGGCGCGCCTGGTGGTGGGTTCGGTGACGGGCCGGGTGCTGGCCAGCTGCGAAGTGCCGGTGCTGGTCGTTCGCTGACAACCGCCGCAGGCGGTTGCGGCGAAGGCTCACTTCGCGCAGCGGCGTGAAGGCGCGTAGCGCCGGGTCGCAGCCAAGGCGCCGCGGTCGTTCCTGCTACGCCGTCTTGTGCTGGTCGACCCAGCGGCGAATCCAGCCGAGTGGGTCGTCGAGGTCTTCCTCAGCGGGCGCTTGCTTCGCCGCCGAGTCAATCGACAGCTCCATGCCGTACGCCGTGCCGAGGTCCGCAGGGTCGGGGACGAAGGGGGGTTTGCCGGCAACCGGCGGTTCGGTGGGCGGCAGCGGATCCGGTGATTCGTGTGCGTCGCGCATGGAGGCCCCCCAAAAGCTAAGACCCGAATGCAGTGTGCGCCCGGCCCCTCGCGCCGCTAAGGAGATAAGCCACGGAACAGCGGCCCAATCTTCCTGACCGAGTGCCGCGGCTCGGCCGATGGGCGTGCCAGCTCGTGGTTGCGTGTTAGGGATGGGCGAAGCCGTTGCATCTGCCTAGAGTGCAGCACTTCCGCTGTCACACGGAATCTCGGGCCGACGGCCTCTGAAGCCGGTGGCGCGGGTACGGTGCCCAACGGGTGGGCACCGGCTGCATAGGTCCCAACGACGTCCTCCTTGAGGACTTTCAGCCCGCGCTTCGGCGCGGGCTTTTTCTTTGGCGCGTCGCAGCCGGCCTGGGTTTCGTGTCGCCCGCGCACGACGGCGTAGCATTGCTGCCTCGCTCGCCCGCGGCCGCGGTGCGGCATCAGCCACAGGAATCACCATGGGCGCTCCCGAACCCTTCACCGCCACCGCCGACGTGGGGCACCACATCGCCGGCGCCGTCACGCCGGGCACCGGCTCACGCCGCCAGGCGGTCTACAACCCGGCCACCGGCGCGGAGGCGCGACAGGTGATGCTCGGCAGCGAGGCCGACGTCGCCGCGGCGGTCGCGGCGGCGAAGGCCGTTTTCCCGGCCTGGGCCGACGCCGCGCCGATTCGCCGCGCCCGCGTGCTGCAGAAGTTCCTCGAGCTGCTGAACCAGCACCGCGACACGCTGGCCGCGATGATCACCGGCGAGCATGGCAAGGTGTTCAGCGACGCGCAGGGCGAGGTCACGCGCGGCATCGAGATCGTCGAGTTCGCCTGCGGCGTGCCGCAGCTGCTCAAGGGCGACTACACCGAGCAGGTGTCGCAAGGCATCGACAACTGGACGATGCGCCAGCCGCTGGGTGTGGTGGCCGGCATCACGCCTTTCAACTTTCCGTGCATGGTGCCGTGCTGGATGTTCCCGCTGGCACTCGCCTGCGGCAATACCTTCGTGCTCAAGCCGAGCGAGCGTGATCCGTCGGCCAGCCTCTTCATGGCCGAGTTGCTCAAGCAGGCGGGGCTGCCCGACGGCGCATTCAACGTCGTGCAGGGCGACAAGGTCGCGGTCGACGCGCTGCTCGTGCATCCCGACGTCAAGGCGCTGAGCTTCGTCGGCTCGACGCCGATCGCGCACTACATCTACGAGACCGGTGCCCACCACGGCAAGCGCGTGCAGGCGCTCGGCGGCGCCAAGAACCACATGGTGGTGATGCCCGATGCCGATCTCGATCAGGCGGTCGATGCGCTGATCGGCAGCGCCTACGGCTCGGCGGGCGAACGCTGCATGGCCATCAGCGCCGCGGTGCTGGTGGGCGACGTCGGCGACAGGATCGTGCCCAAGCTGGCGGAGCGCGCGCAGGCGCTGAAGATCAGGAACGGCATGGCGCCCGACGCCGAGATGGGCCCGGTCATCACCGCGCAAGCCAAGGAGCGCATCGAAGGCTACATCGAGCTCGGCGTGAAGGAAGGCGCCCGGCTGGTGGTCGACGGCCGCGGCTGCAAGGTGCCGGGTCACGACGGCGGATTCTTCACCGGCGGCACGCTGTTCGACCAGGTGACGCCGTCGATGCGCATCTATCGCGAAGAGATCTTCGGGCCGGTGCTGGTGTGCGTGCGCGCGAAAGACTTCACCCAGGCGCTGCAGCTCGTCAACGACCACGAGTTCGGCAACGGCGTGTCGTGCTTCACCCGCGACGGCAACGTGGCGCGCGAGTTCTCGCGCCGCGTGCAGGTGGGCATGGTCGGCGTCAACATCCCGATCCCGGTCCCGATGGCCTGGCACGGCTTCGGCGGCTGGAAGAAGAGCCTGTTCGGCGACATGCACGCCTACGGCGAAGAAGGCGTGCGCTTCTACACCAAGCAAAAGAGCGTGATGCAGCGCTGGCCCGAGAGCATCGGCAAAGGGGCGGAGTTCGCGATGCCGACCGCTCGCTAGCCGAGCGCATCGGCACCGATCCCGGCGCGGCCATGCTCAAGATCCTGCTTCCGGTGGATGGCTCCGAGGCTTCACTCGACGCCGTGCGCCATGCCTTGCGGCTGGTCGCCGATGGCTTGGCGGCCACCTTCGTGTTGGGCAACGTGCAGGAGCCCGCCAGCGTGTATGAACTGATCCGGGCGCATGACCCCGATGTGCTGCAGCGGGTCAGCGAAGGCGCGGGGGCGCATCTGCTCGAAGGCGCCGCAGCGCTGCTCGATCAGGCCGGCGTGTCCTGGGAGCGCGAGATCGCCAGCGGCGAACCAGCCCACGTGCTGGGCGAGATGATCGAGCGTCATGGCATCGATGCCGTCGTGATGGGTGCCCGCGGCCTGGGCGCAGCGCGCAGCGCGATCGCCGGCTCCGTGTCGCACTGGCTGCTCGTGCATGCGCCGGTTCCGGTGACCGTGGTTCGGCATGTCGCGCCGGAAGACGAGTCGTGAGATGCGCGCATCTGGGATGACGCCTCTCCCTGCGCCGCCGGTGCTCGTGCCGCTGACGCAGATCCGCTGCGAGGTCGGCGCACTGGTCAGCCTGGGCGCCGCCAAGTACGGCGAACGTCGCTACGTGCCGCTGCTCGGCGGCACCGTGAAAGGGCCGGAACTCAACGGCACCATCGTCGAAGGTGGCGTCGATTGGCAGGTCAACCGCGCCGACGGCGTGCTCGACATCGCCGCGCACTACGTGGTCCGCGCCGCCGACGGCGGCCTGATCGAAGTGCAGAGCGACGGCATGCGCCATGGCCCGTCCGAGGTGATGGCGCGCTTGGCTCGCGGCGACAACGTGGCGCGAGACGAGTACTTCTTTCGCACGCTGATGCGCTTTCAGACCGGCGCGCCGCAGTGGCTGCACCTCAACAAGGTGATGGCGCTCGCAGTCGGGCAGCGCGAAGCCGGGCTGGTGGTGCTGGACGTCTACCGCATCACCTGAGCCTCGCGTCCGGCTCACCCCTCGCCCAAGCATGGACTCGGGCGCTCGCAGGCGCGGGCCCACGTCCGGCTCACCCCTCGCGCAAGCATGCGCTCGGGCGCTCGTAGGCGCGAGGCCGTGCGCAGGCACGCCCTCGCGTCCGACTCACGTCCCGATCACGCCGCCGTCGCGCTTGCGGATCACCACCGTCGCCGAGCGTGGCCGGCCGCCCGGCTTGAAGTCGGGCCAGCGCGAGAACTTGCCGGGGTCGGCCGGGTCGCTGCGGTCGCTCGGCGTCTCGCCGGGATGCTGGACGTTGATGAACATCGTGGTCATGTCCGGCGTCAGCGTGGCGCCGGTGATCTCGCAGTTGGTGGGCCCGGTGAGGAAGCGCCGGATCTCGCCGCTGGTGCGGTCGCACGCCAGCATCTGGTTGTTGCCGACGTTCTTGAACTCGCCCTTGTACATCTGCGTGGCATGCGCATCGGTCTGGATCCACAACACGCCGCGCGCGTCGAGCACCAGGCCGTCGGGGCAGGCGAAGATGTCGCCCTTGACATTGCCTTGCGCGTCGGCACGCTCGTTGGCCGGGTCGCCGGCCAGCACCAGGTGGCTCCACTTGAACGTGGTGCCGTCGAAGTCGCCGTCTTCCTTCCAGCGGATCACGCAGCCCATGCTGTTGTTGGCGCGCGGGTTGGCGGCATCGACCCCGGAAAGTTGGGCTGGCCGCGGCTGGTGTTGTTGGTCAGCGTGCAATACACCTCGCCGGCCTTCTGGTCGATCGCCAGCCACTCGGGGCGATCCATCTTCGTGCCGCCCAGCGCGTCGCTCGCCTGGCGTGCCTTGATCACCACCTCACCGGGGTCGGCGAAGCCGTTGGCTGCGGTCAATGGCCCCTGGCCGTGCACCATCGGCAGCCAGCGGCCGGTGCCGTCGGCGTCGAAGCGGCCGACGTACAGCGTGCCGTGGTCGAGCAACTCGCGGTTGGCCTTGGCGCCGCCGGGCGCGATGCGATCACGCGTGACGAACTTGTAGATGTATTCGAAGCGCGCGTCTTCGCCGGAGTAGACGGCGGCGCGGCCGTCCCGGGTGATCGCCACCCACGCGCCCTCGTGCGCTGCGCGGCCGAGCGCGGTGCGCTTGACTGGCGTGGAAGACGGATCCATCGGGTCGATCTCGACCACCCAGCCGCAGCGGTTGGGCTCGTTGGGATGCTTGGTGGCATCGAAACGTTCGTCGGTCTGGTGCCACGGATAGAACGGGTCCTTGCGCAAGCCCCAGCGGCGCTGGTGCGCATCGAGGTTGTCGCCGGCCTTGAAATAGAACGCGAAGTTCTCTTCGCCCGAAAGATACGTGCCCCACGGCGTCTGGCCGCTGGCGCAGTTGTTGAACGTGCCGAGCGCGGTGCGGCCGGCGGGGTCGGCCGCGGTCTTCATCATGGCGTGGCCGGCTGCCGGCCCGCCGATCGAAAACGGCGTCGCCGCGGTGAAGCGCCGCGCATAACGCGACGGGCGCACCATTTCCCAGCGGCCGCTGTCGTTGAGCCGCACCTCGATCACCGACACGCCGTGCGCGTTCTGCGACTTGCGCGTCTTCTCGGCCGACCAGGTCTTCAGGCCGTCGGGGTGCAGCAGCCCGTCGTCGGTGTACTCGTGGTTCATCACCAGCAGGCCGCGCCTGCTGCCGTCGAGCGGGTAATAGTGCAGGCCGTCGTGGTGCATGCCCATCTGCACCGCCTGGTCGGCGGCGGTGTTGGATGCGTCGTCCTTCCACTCGGGCATGTTGCCCGCCACGCCGATCGGCTCGCCCCACGGCGCGAACGCGCGCGCGACGTAGCCTTCGGGCACGCGCAGCGCATCGCTGGCATCGGGCGTGATGGACTTGAAGGCGATCAGCGGGCCGCCGTCGGCAGGCGTCGAAGCACAACTGGCGAGCCACGGCGCGAAGGCGCCGCCGACCAGCGCGCCGAGGCCGCCCTGGATCCACACGCGCCGCCGCGGGTCGCACACGTCGTGGATGCTCGGGTTGGCTGAAGGATTGCTGTCCTCCATCGTGTCGAAGTCCTTGGCCATCGTCGTCTCCTTGTTGTTCCGGTGCCCGCTACAGGCGTTCGGTTTCCGCAGCGCGCGGCTGCCACTTCATCAGATGTTTCTCGGCGCGCCCGACCACCGCGTCGAGCAGCAGGGCGAACCCGGTGAGCACCAGGATGCCGGCCATCACGGTGTTGATGTCGAAGGTGCCTTCGGCTTGCAGGATCAGGTAGCCGACGCCCTTGGCGCTGCCCAGGTACTCGCCGACCACCGCGCCGACGAACGCCAGGCCGACGCTGGTGTGCAGCGAGCTGAAGACCCAGCTCGTCGCGCTCGGCAGGTAGACGTGGCGCAGCAGCGCACGGCCGTCGGCGCCGAGCATGCGTGCGTTGGCCAGGATCACCGGGCTCACTTCGCGCACACCCTGGTAGACGTTGAAGAAGACGATGAAGAACACCAGCGTGATGCCCAGCGCGACCTTGCTCGCCACGCCGAGGCCGAACCAGACCGCGAAGATCGGCGCCAGGATCACGCGCGGCATCGAGTTGAGCGCCTTGATGTACGGGTCGAGGATCGCCGCCGCCACCGGCGACAGCGCGAGCCACAAGCCGAACCCGAGGCCGAGCGCGGTGCCGAGCACGAACGCGAGCACGGTCTCCAGCAGCGTCACCGCCAGGTGGCCGTAGATGTCGCGCGTGACGAAGAACCAGTTGACGATGCGCGAGGCGATCTTCAGCGGCTCGCCGAAGAAGAACGCCGCCTGCGTGTCGTCGCCGAACAGGAACGGCGGCACCAGCCCCGGCCGGGTCATCACGTGCCACAGCCCGAACACCGCGACCAGCACGCCCACTTGCCACCAGCGCAGGTTGCCGGCTTGCGGCTTGATGCGGTTCCACATGCTCGGTCAGTCGGCGCCGGGCCGCTCCCAAGCCGACTGAACGCCCCCTCGGCGGGCAGCGAACGAAGTGAGCGTGGGGGCCAACATTGCTTTCAGGCGATCTTGCGCAACTGCTGCTGATAGCCGCGCAGCACCTCGTCGCGCATCACGTCCCAGATCGCGCGGTGCAGTTCGATGAAGCGCGGCGCGGTGCGCACCTCGGCCACGTCGCGCGGGCGTGCCAGGTCGATGGCGAACTCGCCGATCGGCCGCGACGCCGGCCCGGCGCTCATCACCACCACGCGGTCGCTCCTCGCGATCGCCTCGTCGAGGTCGTGGGTGATGAACAGCACCGCCTTTTTCTTGGCAGCCCACAGTGCGAGCAGTTCGTTTTCCATCAACTGCCGCGTCTGCACGTCGAGCGCCGAGAACGGTTCGTCCATCAGGATCAGATCAGGGTCCAACGCCAGCGTCTGCGCCAGCGACGTGCGCTTGCGCATGCCGCCCGACAGTTGATGCGGGTAACGGTCACCGAAGCCGCCCAGGCCGACGCGCTGCAGCCACGCCTCGGCCTGTTCGCGTGCCGCTGGCGCCGGCACGCCGCGGAACTGCAGGCCCGCCATCACGTTGGCCAGCGCGGTGCGCCATGGCATCAGACTCTCGGTCTGGAACATGTAGCCGGCGCGCCGGTTGATGCCCACCAGCAACTGGCCGAACACGTGCACGCTGCCGGTGCTGGGCAGCAACAGCCCGGCCGCCACGTTGAGCAGCGTGCTCTTGCCGCAGCCGGTGGGGCCGACCACCGAGACGAACTCGCCCTCGCCGACCGTCAGGCTGACGTCTTGCACCGCGGTGTAGCGCTGCGCTGCATCGTCGCGGCTGGCGAACGTGCAGGCCACGCCGTCGAGTTCGAGCGCAAGCGTCATCGCATCGGTGGGAGTCAGGCCTTCGGATACTTGGCGTTGGCCTTCTTGGCGAAGTCGTTGGTGTACACCGCGGCGAGGTCGAGCTTGGCGCTGGCGATCTCGGCATCGATGCTGGCCAGCGCACGAAACGCGGTGTCGGGACCTTTCTCTGGGAACAGGCCGTCGGCCGACAGCGCCCCCTTGGCGGCGAGGTAGGCGTCGATGTAGACGGCGCGGTCGCCGAGCAGATAGCTCTCGGGCACGGCCTTGATGATGTCGCCGGGGCCCGCCGCCTGGATCCACTTGTCGGCGCGCACGATCGCGTTGGCCAGCGCCTGCACGGTGGCCGGGTTCTTGTCGACGAAGTCGCTCTTGGCGTAAAGGCAGGCAGCCGGCATCGGGCCGCCGAACACCTTGTCGGCCTCGGCCACCACGCGGGTGTCCGACAGGATCTTCAGGTCGCCCGAGCGCTGCAGCAGCGTGATCACCGGGTCGAGGTTGCTGATCGCGTCGATCTGGCCCGTACGCATCGCCGCCACGGCGCCGCTGGAGGCACCGACGCCGACGAAGCTCACGTCGCTGGGCTTGATGCCCGCCTTGGCCAGCACGAAATTGGCCATCACGTTGGTCGAGCTGCCCGGCGCCGTGACGCCGATCTTCTTGCCCTTGAGATCGCTCACGCTCTTGAAGTCGGGCATCGTCTTCGGATTGATGCCGAGCACGATCTGCGGCGCGCGGCCCATCAGCACGAAGGCACGCAGCTTCTGCCCCTTGGCCTGCATGTTCACCGTGTGCTCGAAGGCGCCCGACACCACGTCGACGCTGCCGCCCACCAGCGCGCGCAGCGATTGCGCGCCGCCGGCGAAATCGTTGATGGTGACGTCGAGCCCTTCGGCCTTGAAGTAACCCAGCGACTCGGCGATCGTCAGCGGCAGGTAGTACAGCAGGTTGCGGCCGCCCACCGCCAGCGCGACCTTCGGCTTTTCCAGCGCCTGGGCGCGGGTGACGAAGGCGGGCGCCGCCAGGCAGGCCGGCAGTGAGGCGATCAAGGTGCGGCGTTTCATCGAGGTCTCCGAAGCGGGATGAGGGCGATGGGGCAATGTACCGAAGCGGCCGCCGCTTGGGAGCCCGGGGCTGCCCGTAGCAGCACAATCGCCGGCAAGCCCACGCATCCCATCGAGGAGAGTCGCCCGTGACGACGCCCCGCATCGCCCTCATCACCGGCGCCGGCCGCGGCATCGGCGCGGCCACCGCGCGGCTGCTCGCGCAACGCGGCCACGACATCGCAATCAACTACGCGCGCAACGCCACTGCGGCCGAACAGGTGGCCGCCGAGGTGCGCGCGCTCGGCCGCCGGGCGCTGCTGGTGCGCGCCGACGTCGCTGACGAGGCCGCGGTGCTGGCGATGTTCGAGGCCGTCGACCAGGGCCTGGGCCGCCTCACCGCGCTGGTCAACAACGCCGGCATCGTCGACATGAAGGCGCGCCTGGACGAGATGAGCGCCGCGCGTTTCAAGCGCATGCTCGACGTCAACGTGCTCGGCACCCTGCTGTGCTCGCGCGAGGCGGTCAAGCGCATGAGCACGCGCCACGGCGGCGCGGGCGGCTCGATCGTCAACCTGTCGAGCATCGCGGCGTCGCTCGGCGCCCCCGACATGTACGTGGACTATGCCGCCAGCAAAGGCGCGATCGACAGCCTGACGCTCGGGCTCGGACGTGAGCTGGCCAGCGAAGGCGTGCGGGTCAACGCGGTGCGGCCCGGCATCATCGACACCGAGATCCACGCCGACAGCGGCGATGCCGACCGGCCGCACAAGGCGGCGTCGCTGATCCCGATGCAGCGCCCGGGCACCGCGCTGGAGATCGCGCAGGCGATCGTGTGGCTGGTGTCCGACGAAGCCAGCTACGTCACCGCCACGGTGCTCGGCGTCAGCGGCGGCCGTTGACGGGCAAAAGCCCCCGAAACCAAGGCCCACCGGGGCGTGTTCGGCCCGTGGCTGCGGGATGCGTGCGCGCAGCGCCGTGATCACACTGGCCTTCAGCGCGCGGGGTTTGCGCGCAGGGGAGCGGGAAGGCGATGCCGAGGGCACCCGGATTGCGCGAGGAGCTGGCCAACACGACCAGTCATGCGCTCGGCGTGCTGCTCGCCCTCGGGGCCCTGCCGGTGCTGGCTGCCGACGACGCCGTGCGCTCGGGATCGCGCCACTTCGGGGTGTGGGTGTTCGCCGCCACGATGCTGCTGGTCTACGCGATGTCGTCGGCGTATCACGCGGCACCCGCGGGCCCGGCCAAGGGGCTGCTCAAGCGCCTGGACCACGCCGCGATCTATCTGTTCATGGCCGGCACCTTCACGCCGTTCGCGCTCGGCCACGCGCTCGGTGCGCCACTGCTGGCACTGGTGTGGTCGGTGGCCGCCGCCGGCGTGGTGATGAAGCTCGCGGGCTGGCTGCGCAACCGCGCCGTCTCGACCGCGCTGTATCTGGCGTTCGGCTGGCTGGTCATCGCCGCCGCGCAGCCGCTGGTGGCATCCCTCGGGCGTGATGGCCTGCAGTGGCTGCTGGCCGGCGGCATCGCCTACTGCGCCGGAACGCTGTTCTTCATGCTCGATCAGCGCCTGCGCTTCGGGCATCTGGTGTGGCACGTGTTCGTGCTGGTGGGCAGCGGCTGCCACTTCATGGCGGTGTTGAAGCACGTGGCCTGAAGGCGGCGCACAGCCGGCGCCGGGCCGCCCCAAGCCGGCTGAGCCCCCGCGGGGGGCAGCGAACGAAGTGAGCGTGGGGGCTCAAGCTACTCAGCGCCGCTCGACGATCAGCGGCACCAGCTGCAGCTCGGCACGCAGGCGATCGGCCGCATCACCCGCGTCGGCGCGCGTGCGGTACGGGCCGGCCTGCAAGCGGTGCAGATCGCGGTCGGTGAACACCGCCATCGACGGTGCGAGCCAATCGAGCTCGCGCTCGACCTTGCGCTGGAAGTCCAGCGCACCCTCGCGCTCGCGAAACGCGCCGAGCTGCAGCCAGAACCCCGGGGCCGCCATCGTGATCGGCCGTGGCGCCGGCCGCGGCACCTCGTCGTCGGGCGGTGCCGCTGCCTCGGCGGCGACCGTGCTGCCCGGGCTCGGCGGCGGCGCGATCGCCACCGTGGTGATCGCACCGGCGGGCACTTCGGGCGCGCTCACGCCGGGCGGCGGCCTGACGGCCACCGGCGCCGTCTGCACCGGCGAATTCAGGATCGGCGGCGGCGCTGCAACCACCACGCGTGTCTCCGGCCCGGCCCGCCACGCGCCGGTGCGGATCGCCTCTTGCGTGATGCGCTCCACTTCCACCGGCGCCACCGCATTGAGCACACCCAGCTTGAGCGCCGCGGTGTAGCTCAAGTCGATCACGCGGCCATCGTGGAACGGGCCGCGGTCGTTGACGCGCACGATCACCTCGCGGCCGTTGGCTGGGTTGCGCACGCGCGCGTAGCTGGGCAGCGGCATCGTCTTGTGCGCAGCCGTCATCGCGTACATGTCGTACGGCTCGCCGCTTGAGGTGGGCCGGCCGTGGAACTTGCGGCCGTACCACGATGCCAGGCCGCGTTCGCTGAGCGCGGCATCGCCCGCCAACGGCGTGTAGGTGCGGCCGAACACCTCGTAGGGCTTGTTGGGCCCGCCGCTGCGCAACGGCTCGAGGCGCGGCTCGGCATCGGGCACCTGCGCCAGGTTGGGCGGTGGGTTGGCGCCGGGGCCGTCGCGGCCGCTGGCGGGGCGCGGCGCACGCGGCGTCGACGAGCAACCCACCAGCGCGAGCACCGCCAGCGCGAGCACCACGCGTGTGAGTCGCCGGTGCGCGCTGTGCATGGCCGAAACCATACCAGCGATTGTGGAACTGTCGGCCCCCACGCGCGCTTCGCTCGCTGCCCCCCGAGGGGATCAGCCAGCTTGTGGCGGCCCGGCACCGGCTGAGAGTTGGCGCGCCCGGCGCGGATCGAACGCGCGACCCCTGGCTTCGGAGGCCAGTACTCTATCCACTGAGCTACGGGCGCATCGCGACACACAGCAAGGCGCGTCGACGAGAGCGTGCGATTCTATCAGCGCACCCTCTTGGCAAGGCCCGGCGCACGAGGGCGCCGATATAATCTGCCGCTTTGCTTTCGAGCACGCCGCGATCCCGTCGCCGGCGATGCCCGAACGAACGACCGCCGCCGCCGAGGTTTCAGATTCATGAGCGATGTCCTGCCCGCCGAGCACGAAGAGCACGAAGGCCTGATCCGCACCCCGAAGCAACTGGCGGTCGTGCTGGTCGCGTCGTTCGTGCTGCCGGTGGTGATCATCATCATGCTGATCAATTTCGTGGCGTGGGACAGCAAGCCCGCCGCCGGCAGCGACGGCCTGACGCCTGAAGCCATCGCCCGGCGCATCCAGCCGGTGGGCGTGTCGGACTACAAGGACGTGACCGACGTCAAGTCGATGAAGACCGGCGAGCAGGTCTACGCGGCGCAATGCACGGCCTGCCACGCCACCGGCGCGGTGGGTTCACCCAAGCTCGGCGATGAAGCAGCCTGGGGCCCGCGCATCAAGACCGGCTTCGATGCCTTGCTGGTTTCGTCGCTCAAGGGCAAGGGCAACATGCCGGCGCAAGGCGGCGGCGACGCCAGCGACTTCGAGATCGCGCGCGCGGTGGTCTTCATGGCCAACAAGAGCGGCGCCAAGTTCGACGAGCCCAAAGCGCCTGCGCCGGCCGCCAGCGCGGCGAAGTAACGCGCCCGCGCGCGGCTCGCCGCGCTCGCATCAGAACGCCCACGCCGCCGCCAGCACGCCGACGCGGCGTTGCGGCAACTGCGCAAACAACGAATCCGCCGGCCCACCGTACCAGCGCCACACGGCGTTCAGGCGCAGCCGGTCGCCCTGCCACTGCACGCCGAGCGTGACGATGCGGCCGCCATCGGCGGGTGTGATCAACGCATCGGCCGACAGCAACCAGTGATCGGGCTGCCACGCCAGGCGCACGAACACGTTGTCGCGGCGCAGGTTCGGCGTCTCGAACGGCGTGGCCTGCCAGGCGAGGTTGCCGGCGGTGGCGTTCACCAAGCCGACAGGCAGCCCCGGCACCGCGCCGAAGGCGGCCAGACCCTGGTTGCGCGCCATCCAGCGATCCCACTGGTCATCGCTGAGCGTGGTGCCGTCGTACCAGTACTCCAGCAGCAGGCTCTGTCGTTGCTCGCCGGTCCAGCTGGCGCCGAGCAGCCACTGCGACGTGCGGCCCAGCGTGGCCAACGACCACGGGTTGGACATGACCGGCGCGTCACTGGCCAGTGGATCGATTTGCCAGCCGTCGTGCCGTTGCAGCGCACGCGCCGACGCATGCAGCTCGAGCTCGTCGGTGGCCACCCAGGCCAGCGCGGCGCCGACACTGGCGTGCGTGTGTTCGCCCCAGCGCGCGAACCCGTGCCAGTCGGCCGCGCCCTGGCGGCTGTACCAGCGCGCGGCCAGCGCGCTCTCGCCGGCGCCACGCTGCTCGTCGTCGGGATCGCCGGCGTGATGCGGATTGACCCACACCAGCGTCGCCGCCTGCTCGGCGCTGAAGTGTTCGAGCTGCAGCAACGGCCGCCCTTCTGGAGTCTGCGGCAGCAGCGTGCGGCGGCGCTCCTGCTGCACCACATCGTTGGGACGAAAGCCGAAGCCGACGTCCCAGCCGACGATCTTCTTGCCGATGCCGAACTGCCAGGCGCCGAAGTCACTCGCCGCGTGCAATTCGTTGATGCGCGAGGCGTTGTCGATCGGGCCGCCCTGCGGGCGATTGGCCGCCAGCAACACGTCGGCGTCGAGCGACGACAGCCACGGCCGTGTGGCTGCCGGGTGCCAGCTGCCGCGCAGCTGCGCTTCCGCGCGCAGGCCCGAGCCCGCGATCGGCACGATGCCCGGCACCAGCGCGTTGGCCGCTGCCAGCGGACCGGCATCGTTGACGCTCAGCGCCTCGCCTTGCAAACGCAGCTCGCCGCTGGCCTCCAGCTCGGCAGTGATCGCAGGACCCGCGAACCCCGCGAGGCACAGCGCAGCCGCGCCGACACGGCGCCATGACGCAGACACGGCCACGGCTCATTCCAGCGCCGGGTTGCGCGCCAGGAACATCGGGTTGAGCCAGGTCTCGGGCACGGTCTTGCCTTGGCGCGAGGCGTAGCGCACACGCGTCTCCTTGTGGTTGCTCAACTGGTCGAGCAGCACCATCTCGGTCACCAGGGTCGGCGCGGCGGGCTTGTCGAACACGAAGCGCGCCCGCTTGGCCAGCTTGTCGGACTGCACGTACAGGTCGGCGCGCACCGGCTCGTGCCGCGCCTTGCCCAGCCACAGCTCGATGCGCTGGTAGCTGACGCCCTTGCGGTTGGCCTGCAGGCTCAGGCGCTGACACACGGCGTCGGACTCGGCGCCGCACGGCTCGTCGCCGACCACGCTGCCGGTGTAGTCGTCGGCCCAGCTCATGGTCGCGATGTCGCCGGTCGACGCGTCGCCCAACAGCTTCTGCGACGGCGTGATGCGCAGCGGACGCTGGCTGCCCGGCATCAGCAGCCAGAAGTCGTCGCCGAGCATCAGCACCTTCTGGCCGGCCTCGGCCGGCGAGCGCATCAGCACCAGCGACTTGTGCCCGGCCTGCACGAACACCGTGTAGCGGCGTTCCTTGTCGGGGCTGCCGTCGCGGTTGAGCACGCTGACGTGGGTTTCGACCTGCAGGTTGTCGGCGCTGGTGCGGTAACGATCGGCGGCCTTCAGCAGCGCCGGCACGTCGTCGGCCGCGAGGGCCGCGCCGCTGGCCAGCACGGTGAAGAAGAGCGCCAGGCCGCGGTGGAGGGTTGTCATGGTCATGCTCCTGCAGTTCAGACGTGTGCCAATGCATCGACGATCGGCTTGCGCACCGTGCGCCGCGCCACCCACGCCGACGCCGCCATCGACAGCATCACCATTGCCAGCAGCGTCACGGCGTACAGGTGGCCGTCGACCACCACCTGCAGCGGGTAGCCGGCGCTGCGCCCGGGCGGCGGCGGCATCTGCACTGGAAACACCAGCAGCGCCATCGACACCGCCAGCGCGGTCGCTGCGCCGAGCAACGCGCCGGCACCGCCGAGCACCAGGCCCTCGAGCGCAAACGAGCGAGTCAGTTGAGCGGGCAGCGTGCCGAGCGCGCGCAAGGTGCCGATCTCGCGGGTGCGTTCGATGATCGCCATCGCCATCGCGTTGGTGACCACGAACACCACGATGACGCCGATCACGATGCCCAGCGCGCCGAAGATGCGGTTGTAGAGCTCCTTCACGCTCTTGTAGAACATCGCCTGGTCGAGCCAGGTCTGCACCGCCAGCTGCGGCAACGCCGCGGAGAACCGCGCGCGTGCGCTGTCGACGGCGTCCATGCCCGCCAGGAACACGCCCAGGCTCGACACACGCTCGGTCACCAGCAGCTTCTGCGCGGTGGCGACGTCGAGGTAGACGAGGCGCTTGTCGACGTCGGCGATGCCACTGGAGAACACACCCTTGACCGTGACGTCGAGCGCGTTGAGCGCGCCTTCGGTGGTGCTGGCCAGCAGCGTCAGGCTGCCGCCGGGTGCGGCCTTCAGGCTGCGCGCGAGGCCTTCGCCCAGCATCACGGTGTTGGGCTCTCCGGACGCCAGCACGTCGCCGGCCAAGACGCGCAGGAACGGCCCCTTGACCGCGAACTCGGCGTCGGGGTCGATGCCGGCGGCCAGCATCACGGTGGACTTGTCGCCATTGCTGATGAGGCCACTGAACTCCACCCGCGGCAGCACGTGCAGCACCACGCGGTCGGTGAGCAGCCTCGCTTTGAGCGCCGCCACGTCGTCGAGGCCGTGCTGCAGTGGCGTGTCTTCGTCGCGCTGGAACTGCTCGGGCTTGCCGACGATCAGGTGGCCGGTGGTGCGCGCCGAGATCTGCGCCAGCCCCTGATAGGTGAAAAGCGCAAAGCCGCCGGCCAGCAGGATGGCCGCGGTGCCGAGCGCGGCGATCGACACCGTCACCGTCGAGCGCCGGCGGTTGCGCAGCGTGTTCTGCACGGCGAAGCGCAGCCAGCGCATTGCGCTCGCGGCCGGCAGCGACAGGCGCTGGCGCGGCGTCTGCTGCAGCGCGCCCTGTAGGGGGTCGAGCAGGTTCATGACATCACCTCTTCGGTTGCTGGCGCGCCGACGATGCGGCCGTCGCGCAGGTCGATCACGCGGTCGCAGCGCCGCAGTGCGCGTGCGTCGTGGGTGGCCACCAGGAAGGCCGCGCCTAACGCATGGCCGCGTTCACGCATCAGGTCGAGTACCTGGTCGGCGGTGTGTGAATCCAGGCTCGCGGTCGGCTCGTCGGCGATCACCAGCGCCGGCCGCTTGATCAGCGCGCGCGCGATCGCCACCCGCTGCCGCTGTCCACCGGACAGCGCGTCAGGCCGATGCGCTGCGTGCTCGGCCAGGCCGACCGCGCGCAGCATCTGCGCCACCCGTTCGCGGCGCTCGTGTGCCGGCACGCCGGCGAGGAACAGCGGGTAGTCGACGTTGTCGGCCACCGTCATCACCGGCACCAGGTTGAAGCTCTGGAACACGAAGCCGATGGCGTCGCGCCGCAGCAGTGTGGCTTCGCGCTCGCCGATGCCGTCGACGCGCCGGCCGTGAAAGTGCACCGCGCCGCGGTCGGGCCGGTCGATCAGCCCGGCGAGGTTGAGCAGCGTGCTCTTGCCGCTGCCCGACGGGCCGGTCAGCGCCAGCATCTCGCCGGGCCGCACGCACAGGTCGACACCCTGCAATGCCGGCACCACGTGCTGGCCCAGGCGATAGGTCTTGTGCACGCCGATCAGTTCGAGCACCGGCTCGCGCTGTGACGTGCTCACGATGCGAGTTCCTTCAACCGGGCCTGCGCGGCAGCCGCCTGCGGCGCGCCGCTTGCGACCACCTGTTCGAACCAGCGGCGCGCATCGGTCGGCCGGTTGTCGGCTGCCGCAGCGACACCGGCGCGCAGCCACACGGTGCCGCGAAACGGCAGCGGCGAGGTCACGAACTGCGGGCTTTGCAGCACCTGGTCGAGCAGGCTGCGGCCGCGCGCGCCGCGGTTGAACATCGCCGGCATGCCCAGGAAGGTGTTGGCGGCGACGAAGCGCGTTTCCAGGCCGGTCGGCGTGCCCCGGTGATGCTGCGTGTCGTGCACGGGTTGCAACAGCGCGAGCGCCTTGTCCAGGCGCGCCAGCCCGTCGTCGGCGTAGGCCAGCTTCTTCCACGGCAACATGGACGCGCGCGCCTGCAGCGCGGTGGCCGCGCCGCTGTAGGCCAGCAGCAGCGGGTCGGCGGGGTCGGCTTCGGCCAGGCTCGTGAACTGCTCGACCGCGGGGTCGATCGCGCCTTCGTCGCCGGCGGCGGCGCGCTGGAACGTGGCGAAAGCGGCCTCGAAGCCGGCCGCGCCGTTGGCACGGGCGGGCTGGGCGGCCAACGCCATCCAGGTCGCACCGGCCGCGCTCAGCGTGGTGACGGTGGCGACGCGCAGCACCGCGCGTCGTGAAGGGGTGTTGACATCGTTCATGCGGCACCTCCTGAAGTGGTGGCCGCAGTCTGGTCGGCGCCCTGGCGGCGCGCAGCCCGGATGCGACGAAGCGGCGCCGGCGGTCGCGAAACGTCGCGCCGCCGGCGTCGTGGGCTGCCGGCGCGCATCCGGAATCGGGGTTCGGGCGTATCCCCGCTCAGTCGCCCCCGGTGCGGGCGCTGCGGGAGGCTCGTGGACGAGGCGTCGGGGAGCGGGTTGGTGCGGTCGTGCGGCGGGTCAGTGCTGTTGCACCGTGCCGGCCGGCTCGGGCTTGAGCACGTAGCCGAAGCGCGCGGGCATGGCGTCGAACGGCAGGCTCTGCGGCGACCACAGGCCCTGCTCGATGGCGCGCGAGGCGTCGAGCATGTCCTGGCTGTGCACGATGCCCAGCGCGCGCGCGGTGTGCAGGAACAGGCGCCCGTGCTCGTCGAGCCAGGCTGCGCGCACGGTGGCGTCTTCGCCGGTGTGGGCCTGCACCTGCAGCGTGTCGCCCGGCCAGCTCACGCGGCACACCAGCGGCGCGGCCTCGAGCTCCACGTACACCCGCTGGGGCCCGTTCTGGAAGAACCAGCATCCCGACGCGTCGCACTCGTAGTTGCGCTGGATGAACTCCAGCAGCTTGTCGTGCCGGATCACGCTGCCCTTGACCTGCGGAAACGGCCCGGCACGCTGGATGCGCTCGTCGCGCATGAACCACTGGCCGCGGGCGTCGAGCGCCAGCCAGCCGTAGCAGTGCGGCACCGTGGGCCACTTCTTCAGCGCCGCCTTGACGATCTCGTCCATGGCGGGGACCTTAGCTCAGTCGGCGACGTGCCGCCACTAGCCGACGGCGCCCCCCCGGGGGGCCGCGAACGAAGTGAGCTCGGGGGCCAACGGTTCGTTGTGCCGCATCCAGCCCATCACCGCGTCGGGCAGGGTCATCAGGTGGCCTGGAAAGGCGCCGCCGGGAAAGCCGACGTGGCCGCCGTGCGCCGGCTGCCACAGCGTGACCTGTTGGCCCACCGCGTCGCGCTGCGGCAGGCTGCCGGCCGGCACGAACGGATCGTTGCGCGCATTGAGCGCCAGCGTCGGCACGCGGATGCGTGCCAGGTGCGGCTTGGCCGACGCGCGCGCCCAGTAGTCGTCGGTGTCGCGAAAGCCGTGCAGCGGCGCGGTGAACACGTTGTCGAACTCGTACAGCGTGCGCGCAGCCAGCAAACGCTCGCGGTGAAACAGCCCCGGGTGCTGCGTCAGCTTGGCCAACGCCTTGGCCTTCATCGTGTTCAGGAACATGCGGGCGTAGATCAGGCGGTTGACGCCGCGGTCGATCGCGTGGCCGCCGGCGGCCAGGTCCAGCGGTGCGCTGATCGACGCCAGCGCCCGCACCAGCGTGTGTGCGCTGTCACCCGCCTTGGCGGCCCAGCGCAGCAGCGCGTTGCCGCCGAGCGAGACACCGGCCACGTGCAGCGGCGCGGCGGCCGACGCGCGCAGCCGCTGCAGCAGCCACGCCACCTCCTCGAAGTCGCCGGAGTGGTAGGCACGCGGCGCGCGATTCAGCTCGCCGGAGCAGCCGCGCCAGTGCGGCAGCGCCAAGCGCCAGCCGGCGCGCGCGGCCCAGTGCGCGAAGGCCAGCGCATAGTGGCTGCGCGACGAGCCTTCCAGGCCGTGCAGCAGCACCGCCATCGGTGCCTGGCGGTCGGCGGCATCGATGAAGTCGACGTCGACGAAGTCGCCGTCGGGCGTGTCCCAGCGTTCGCGCCGCCACGCCACCGCGGGAGGCCGGCGTGAGCACAGTGCAGGCCAGATCGTCTGCGCGTGGCCGCCGGGCAGCCAGCGCGGCGCGCGCCAGGCAGCCGGCTCGAGCGACAACGGCGCGCCAGCCATCAGTGCAAGGTGGTTGGCGCCTCGGCGGGTTCGTGCCGCTCGCCCGCGCTGCCGGGGCTCGCATGGTGCGCGACCAGGCGCCAGCCAAACGCCGTATTCAGGTAGACATTGGTGGCCAGCACGTGGGCGTGCTGCGTGCCTTCGGCGCTGCGGATGGCGACCGTCTCGACCACGCTGTGCACGGCGACTTCCAGCGAGTGCGTGCGGTGCACCCGCTCCGCCTGCACCGGGATGCCGCCGCGCTCGAAGATCGCTTCGAACGAGGCGCGGATCGCCTGCGTGCCCACCACGCGCGGCCCGCCCGGGTGCACGCAGACGATGTCGTCGTCGTCCGACCACACCGCCATCAGCTTGTGGATGTCGGCCTCGCGCAGCGCCTCGTAGAACTGCGTCTCCACGTCTTCTGGCGTGGCCAGCAGGTGGGCGGCCGGTGCGCGAGGTGTCGGCATCGCGGTCAGTCGGCGCCGGGCCGCTCCCAAGCCGACTGGGCCCCCTCGGGGGGCAGCGAACGTAGTGAGCGTGGGGGCGCCATCATGTCAGCGAAACACGACCGTCTTGTGGCCGTTGAGCAGCACCCGGTGTTCGGTGTGCCAGCGCACCGCACGCGCGAGCACCAGGCATTCGACGTCGCGGCCGGCGGCGGTCATCTCGTCGATCGAGTCGCCGTGGTCGACCCGCGCCACGTCCTGCTCGATGATCGGGCCTTCGTCGAGATCGGGCGTCACGTAGTGCGCAGTGGCGCCGATCAGCTTGACGCCGCGCGCGTGCGCCTGCGCATACGGCCGCGCGCCCTTGAAGCTCGGCAGGAAGCTGTGGTGGATGTTGATCGCGCGCCCGGCCAGCTGCGCGCACAGCCCGGGCGACAGGATCTGCATGTAGCGCGCCAGCACGACCAGGTGAATGCGCTCGCGGCTGATCAGCTCCAGCACCTGCGCTTCCTGCGCCTGCCTGGCGCCGGCGTCGGCGCCAGGCGCCAGCGGCAGGTGGTGAAAGGCGATGCCGTGCCCGCGCACCAGCTCGGCATGCGTGGTGTGGTTGGACACCACGCACGGCACGTCGATCGCGAGCTGGCCGCTGCTGACACGGAACAGCAGGTCGTTCAGGCAGTGCCCGTGCTGGCTCACCATCAGCATCATGCGCGGCCGCGCGTCACGCGCATGGAAATGCAGCGCCATGTCGAACTGCTTGCGCACGTGGCCGAACAGCGCCTCCAGCGTGGCCGGGTCGGCGAGCTGCGGCGGTGCGGTGAACTGCACGCGCATGAAGAAGCGCCCGGTGGCGTCGTCTTCCGCCACGTCGCCGAACTGCTGCGAGTCGACGATGTTGCAACCGGCCTGGTACAGCAGGCCGGACACCGCATGCACGATGCCGGTGGCGTCGGGGCACGACAGCGTGAGAATGTATTCCTGGGCGCCTGTCATCGGCGCGCATTGTAGGCAGTGGGCTTTTCGGGGACAGCATGGCCGTCATGAACACCGAACGCAGCGCCTGGGCGGCGCGCAGCCACGAGCTGGCGCAGTTGATGTCGCGCTCGGCGCTCGGCGACCGCACGGCGTTCGCCCGCCTGTACGACCTGACCAGCGGCCACCTGTTCGCCGTGGTGCTGCGCATCCAGCGCGACCGCGCGCTCGCCGAAGACCTGCTGCAGGAGGTGTACGTCAACCTGTGGCGCGCGGTCGGCAGTTTCGACGCCGCACAATCGCAGCCGATGACCTGGCTCACCAGCGTCGCGCGCAACAAGGCGATCGACAGCCTGCGCCGCGCGCAGGCGCAGCCGGTGATGCAAAGCGTGCACCGCGAGGACGATGACGACGACCGGCCCGACCTCGACCAGCAGTTGGCCGACGAGTCGCCAGGTCCGGTCGATCTGCTGTCGCAGGCCGGCGAGGCGCGGCGCCTGGACACCTGCATGAAAGGCCTGACCGCGGCGCAGCGGCAGAGCGTGGCGCTGGCCTTCTTCGACGGCCTGTCGCATGCCGAGGTCGCCGCGCACCTGCACCAGCCGCTGGGCACGGTGAAAAGCTGGGTGCGCCGCGCGCTGCTGTCGCTCAGGGAGTGCCTGGAGCGCGCCGCGCAGCGTGATCAGCGCGACACGGTCGGAGCGTGAGCCATGGACTACGCGAAACCTGATCTTGCGGACGCCCTCGCGGCGCAATACGTGACCGGCACGTTGCGCGGGCCGGCGCGCCGGCGCTTCGAGGTGCTGCTGGGCGCGCATGCCGCGTTGCGTGCCGCGGTGCGCCGCTGGCAGGACCGCCTGATCCCCTTGACGGCGGTGTTGGCGCCGCAGTCGCCGCCGCTGCGCGTGTGGCAGGGTGTCGAGCGCACGTTGTGGCCGCAGTTGGCCGCTGCCGCGCCGGCGCCGTGGTGGCAACGCCTGACTGTCTGGCGCTCCGCCACCGGCGCGGCCAGTGTCGCCGCACTGGCGCTGGCGCTGTTGCTGTCGATCCCCGGCGTGCAGGCGCCGCCGATCGTCGTCGTGCTGCAGGCCACCGGCGATGCGTCACAGACGCAGGGATCGTTCGTTGCCAGCTTCTCGTCCGACGGCCGTTCGCTGGTCACCCGTCCGCTGACGCCGGTGGCGGTGCAGACCGACCGCGTGCTCGAGCTGTGGGCGGTGCCGCCGCAGGGTGCGCCGCGCTCGCTCGGCCTGATCTCAGCCAACGGCGCGACGGTGGTCGCGCGCGGCAAGCTGCCGCCGCAGGTGCTCGACAGCAGCCGCACGTCGGCGCTCGCGGTCAGCGTCGAACCTGTGGGCGGTTCGCCCACCGGCGCGCCCACCGGGCCGGTGGTGTTCGCCGGCAAGCTGCAGCTCTGACGCCACCGCGCCACCAGGGTCCGTTCGCGCCGGCACCTGCAGCGAGAACCTCCACTAGCCCATCAGCGCCTCGAGGCTGCGCTGGTAGTGCTCGGTGAGGCGGTCGAAGATCTGCACCAGCGCATCGCTGGCGGCCGCGCAGGCCACACGCTCGGCCATCTGGTCGCAGGCGGCGACGCTGCGCATCATGCGCAGCCATTCG
>DATDJF010000027.1:0-15486 GCA_036520715.1 Burkholderiaceae bacterium
CATCGCATCGCCACGTGCCGCGTCCCCATCGAGGATGAAGTGGAAGCCCGCCTGCGGCGGCGGGCTGGAGGGATCGGCCGCCAACGCCTCGGCCGGTGAGCTGGCGGACGGAACCGACAAACCGAACGCAGCGTCGGGCGAAGCGCCACCGAACGGCGCGCCGAAGGGGTCGCCGGAACTGAAATCCGCCGACCCCTGCTCCGGGCCGCCGGGCGTGGGCTGGGCCGCAGCCGGCGCAAAGTCGGGCGCGCCGACAAGATCCAGGTCGCTCGCCTCCAGCCCGTCGCCACGGCTGGTGCTCTTCGGGGCAACGGCTGCGGCGTGCGGCAGATCGTCGATCAATTCGGCCTGCGGCAGCGCCGCCTCGCGGCCACCGGCCCCGCCGTACGGTGCCTGCGTGCCGAGCTCGACGGCGATGTCGCGCAACCACTGCACCGACTCGAAGCGGTCGAACTGCTGCGGCGAGTGCAGCATCCGGGCGAAGGTGTCGATCAACGCTTCTGGCCCGATGCGACCCAGCGTCCAGGCGAGCGCCTGGCGCGGCAGGTACTGCATGATCCGTGCGTTACGAAGCACCTTGCCGATCGGCAGCGAGCCGCCCGGCAGGAAGTGGCGCCCGATGTCGAGCACGCGGTTGCCCAACAGCCAGCTTGGCGCCGCAGGATCCGCGGCCGCGATGTGCGCGAGGCTCTCCAGCTCGTGCTCGAGCGCCGCGGCGAGCGCCGGGTCGGTCGCCCATTGCGCGCCGGTGTCTTCGGGATGCGCCGAGAGCGGATCGCCGTCGGCATCGAAGTGCCCCGTGAGCCCGGCCACGAGCGCGCGCACGGCGCCGTTGTCCTGCACGAGGCTGGGGTCGCGTGGGACCCAGCCGTCGAAGTCGAACGCCTTGAGCGCCAGCACATGCCAGAGCACGGCGTCCGGCAGTGGCCGCGCGGGGGCTAGCAGCGCCGCGGCCCGGGCAGGTGCGCCCTTGAGGAACGCCGGCGGACCCTCGAAGAACAGCGATGGCGGCGCTGCTCCAGGGGCCGCGGCGGTGGCACGCCACAACTGGTCGAGCGGCCCGAAAACGGGCTCATCGGTGCCGGCGCCGCCTGCACGCGCGACGGCGATTGCGGTCCACAGGCGCACCTCTTCGTCGGGGGATTGAAGCCCCGTGATCAGGTCTTCGGCGACCACACCGAGGCCCGGGCGCAGCACGCAGGCCAACGCCTGCGCCACCTCGACATCGGGCGCACGCCGGAACTCGCGCATCAACGCGCCGACACAGGCGTCGTCGTGCCGCGCGGCGAGCGACAGTGCGCACTGCCGGCCCAGCGCATCGTCACCCTGCCAGGCACGCCGGCGCAATGCCTGTCGCACCGACAGCAGCGGCACGCCGGCGAGCACGTCGATCGCCTGAGCATCGAACCCGCCATCGAGCACACCGATGAGCAACGGCGTCGCGTCCGCCCAAGCGTCTGCTGTCAGCGGCAGATGGGTCAGCGCGTCGAGCAACGCGAGCCGGCCCGCCGGTGGCAGTTGATCGGCAACGGCGACCAACGGTTCGATTGCGCGTGCTTCGATCATGCTTGGCACTGCCATGGCGCCGCGGAGCCGCGAGTGTTGCAAATCCGGCCCCGCATGACCAGCCCTGACGCTGGAGGCGGCCCGCGCGCGTGCAGCCCGCTGCGCTTCAGCAGCTCACGAGATCGGTGTCCGCGAAGCCCGGGTGTCGTCGGGCACCGGGATCACGACCGGCATCACGCCGCGGCATGCACCGTGCGCCGCGGCTGGTGCACCGTGACCAGGTAGAGCAACCCGAGCACGAGCAGGTTGGCCACGCCGCCGAGCGATGCGTTGGCGAACGCCGGCCGGTAGCTGCCGCACAGGTCGAAGAACAGGCCCCCCTGCCAGGCGCCCAGCGCCATGCCGAACCAGGCGAAGAACATCACGATGCCGATCGCCAGGCCGGTGCGCTGCGGCGGCGAGTACTCGCGGGCACACAGGATGAAGGCCGTCATCGCACCGCTGAAGACCAGCCCGAACGCGGCCGACAGCAGGTACAGCTCGGTGCGCGTCTGCATCAACGGGAACAACACCGCCAGCGCGGTCTGTCCGCCCGACGCGACGATGTAGCTCTGCAGGTTGCCCACACGGTCGGCCAGGCGGCCGAAGGCGAGCCGGCCCGCCATGCCGCACACCATCATCACCGCCAGCAGCCCCGCCGACTCGCGCCCGCCCAGGCCGAGGTCGGACCCCAGCGCCGCCACGTGCACGATCGGCGTGGCCATGCACACACAGCAGAACAGCACCGCGACGCACAGCCAGCCGATCAGCCACGACGGCGCCACGCCGAAACGCGCGCCCGCCGCGGCTGATGCCGCGCCGGCGCCCGGCGTGGCGCGCGGCGGGTTGCGCAGCAGCAACGCCAGCGGGACCATCACCAGCAGCGACAGCACGCCGAGCGTCACGTAGGCGTGGCGCCAGTCCTGCGCCAGCACCAGATGGCGCGCCAGGAACGGCATCACGCCCTGGCCGAGCGCCCCGCCCGCCGAGACCACGCCGATCGCCAGCCCCGGCCGGCGCGGCATCCACAGTGCGGCCAGGCTGTTCAACGGCGCCATGATCGCGCCCAGGCCGAGCACACCCAGCAGCGCGTGGTACAGGTAGAGCTCGCTGGTGCTGCCGAGCTGCGACAGCAGAAGGAACGCGATGCCCGGCGCGAGCGCGCCGCACAGCACCACGCGACGGATCGGCAGGCGGTCGGCGAAGTGGCCCATCACGATGCCGCCGATGCCGGTGCCCAAAGTGGCGATCGAGTACGCCAGCGACAGGTCGGCGCGGGGCCAGCCGAACTCCGTGCCCAGCGGCAGCAGGAACACCGCGATGTTGTTGATGGCGCCGAAGCCCATCGCCACCAGCCCGGTGCACGCGGCCACCATCAGCCAGGCCACACGCGGCTCGTGCTCGGGCGTCGACTGGGGCTGTGGCATGGGGTCTCCGGCGGCGAATGCGCGGCGCACGGCAGGCGCCTCGTACAGCGTTCCACGTGCAGCGCGCGCGGATACGGCCAACCGCAGATACTTCGCGGCACCACCGCCCCGGAGCCCTCTGCATGGACGACTCGTCGCCCTACACCCCACCCAAGGTCTGGACCTGGAACCAGGAGAGCGGCGGGCGCTTCGCCAACATCAACCGCCCGGTCGCCGGCGCCACGCATGACCAGGCGCTGCCGGTCGGCCGCCACCCGCTGCAGCTCTATTCGCTGGCCACGCCCAACGGCGTCAAGGTCACGGTGATGCTCGAGGAGCTGCTGGCGCTGGGCCACGCCGGCGCGCAATACGACGCCTGGCTGATCCGCATCAACAGCGGCGAGCAGTTCGGCAGCGGCTTCGTGGCGGTGAACCCCAACTCCAAGATCCCGGCGCTGCTGGATCGCAGCGGCGCGCAGCCGGTGCGGGTGTTCGAATCCGGCGCGATCCTGTTGTACCTGTCGGAGAAGTTCGGCGGCGCGCTGCTGCCGGCCCTCGGCACGCCGAAGCGCGCCGAAGCGCTGTCGTGGCTGTTCTGGCAGATGGGCGCGGCGCCGTACCTCGGCGGCGGCTTCGGCCACTTCTTCGCCTACGCGCCGAGCAAGATCGAATATGCGATCGATCGCTACGCGATGGAAGTGAAGCGCCAGCTCGACGTGCTCGACCGGCGCCTCGCCGAGAGCGTGTACCTGGCGGGCGACGACTACACGGTCGCCGACATCGCGGTGTGGCCCTGGTATGGCGCGCTCGCCAAGGGCCTGCTCTACGAATCCGGCGAGTTCCTCCAGGTGCAGGAGTACAAGCACGTGCAGCGCTGGACCGAGGTGATCGCGCAGCGTCCGGCAGTCAAGCGCGGCCGCATGGTCAACCGCACCTGGGGCCAGCCCGCGAGCCAGCTGCACGAGCGCCACGAGGCGAGCGACTTCGAGACGAAGACGCAGGACAAGGTGGCGCCGGCCGCGAGCTGAAGCCACCTGCCGCAACGGGGATTCGCGCCCACTAAGATGCGGCTCCCGGGTCACGCCGAGGAGTGGACGAATGACCAAACGCACGCCGTTGCGGCTCTACGTTCCCGAGCCCACCGGGCGCCCAGGCCGCGAGACCGACTTCTCCTACCTGCACTTGTCGCCGGCCGGTGCGGTGCGCCGGCCGCCGGTGGACGTAGCGCCGGTGGAGACCAGCGACCTCGCCCACTCGCTGGTGCGCGTGCTCGACGCCGACGGCCGCGCGGTCGGTCCGTGGGCCGAGCCGGTCGACCCCCAACTGCTGCGACGCGGCCTGCGCGCGATGCTGAAGACGCGTTGCTTCGATGCGCGCATGCTGATCGCGCAGCGCCAGAAGAAGATCTCGTTCTACATGCAGTGCCTCGGCGAGGAGGCGATCGCCACCGCACACGCGTTCGCGCTCGATGCCGGCGACATGTGCTTTCCCACCTATCGGCAGCAAGGCCTGCTGCTGGCCCGCGACGACGTGTCGATGGTCGACATGATGTGCCAGCTGATGTCGAACCAGCGCGACCCGGTGCGCGGCCGCCAGCTGCCGGTGATGTACTCGTACAAGCGCTACGGCTTCTTCAGCATCTCGGGCAATCTGGCGACGCAGTTCATCCAGGCGGTCGGCTGGGCCATGGCCTCGGCGATCAAGGGCGACACCAAGATCGCCTCGGCCTGGATCGGCGACGGCGCCACTGCCGAGGCCGACTTCCACACCGCGCTCACCTTCGCCCACGTGTACCGCGCGCCGGTGATCCTCAACGTGGTCAACAACCAGTGGGCGATCTCGATGTTCCAGTCGTTCGCCGGCGGCGAGCAGACCACCTTCGCCGGGCGCGGCGTGGGCTGCGGCATCGCCTCGCTGCGCGTCGACGGCAACGACTTCCTGGCCGTGCTCGCGGCGTCGCGCTGGGCCGCCGAGCGAGCGCGCAGCAACCTCGGGCCGACGCTGATCGAGTGGATCACCTACCGCGCCGGCGCGCACTCCACCTCCGACGATCCGTCGCGCTACCGCCCGGCCGACGACTGGCAGCACTTCCCGCTCGGCGACCCGGTGGCTCGCCTGAAGCAGCACCTGATCGCCATCGGCGCGTGGTCGGAGGCCGAACACGACGCCGCGACCAAGGAGCTCGAGGCCGAGGTGATGGCCGCGCAGAAGGAGGCCGAGCGCTACGGCACGCTGCTCGACGGCCACAACCCGCCGTTGGCCTCGATGTTCGAAGACGTCTACAAGACGATGCCGCCGCACTTGCACGACCAACTTCGTCAAGCCGGGGTGTGACCGTGCCGCAAATGACGATGATCCAGGCCCTGCGCTCCGCGATGGACGTGATGCTCCAGCGCGACCCCGACGTGGTGGTGTTCGGCGAGGACGTGGGCTACTTCGGCGGCGTGTTCCGCTGCACCGAAGGGCTGCAGGCCAGGTACGGCTCGTCGCGCGTGTTCGACACGCCGATCTCCGAAGGCGGCATCGTCGGCATCGCGGTCGGCATGGCGGCCTACGGCTTGCGGCCGGTGGCCGAGATCCAGTTCGCCGACTACTTCTATCCGGCGTCGGACCAGATCGTGTCGGAGGCGGCGCGCCTGCGCTACCGCTCGGTCAACGATTTCAGCGCGCCGCTCACGCTGCGCATGCCGTGCGGCGGCGGCATCTACGGCGGGCAGACGCACAGCCAGAGCCCCGAGGCGCTGTTCACGCACGTGTGCGGCATCCGCACCGTGCTGCCGAGCAACCCGTACGACGCCAAGGGCCTGCTGATCGCCTCGATCGAGAGCGACGACCCGGTGATCTTTCTCGAGCCCAAGCGCTTGTACAACGGCCCGTTCGACGGCCACCACGACCGGCCGCTGGTGTCGTGGTCCAAGCACCCGCTGGGCGAAGTGCCGGAGGGCCACTACACGGTGCCGCTGGAGTCGGCATCGGTGTTTCGCGCCGGGCAGGCGGTGACGGTGTTGACCTACGGTGCGATGGTGTTCGTCTGCGAAGCCGCCGCGCAGGAGAGCGGCATCGACGCCGAGATCATCGACCTGCGCAGCCTGTGGCCACTGGACCTGCCCGCGATCGTGCGATCGGTGCACAAGACCGGGCACTGCGTGATCGTGCACGAGGCCACCCGCACCAGCGGCTTCGGCGCCGAGCTCGCCGCGCTGGTGCAGGAACACTGCTTCTATCACCTCGAGGCGCCGATCGAACGCGTGACCGGCTGGGACACGCCCTATCCGCATGCGCTGGAGTGGGCCTACTTCCCGGGGCCGGCGCGCGTGGGCGCGGCGTTGCACCGCGTGCTGGAGGCGTGATGAGCCCGCACAGCCGCCCGAAGGGCGAATTCCCCCTCGGGGGGACGGCGCATTGCGCCAAGGGGGCCCCATGGTAGTGAGGGTCATCAAGGTCCCCGACATCGGCGAAGGCATCGCCGAGGTCGAGCTCGTGGAGTGGCACGTGAAGCCGGGCGACCGCGTGGTCGAGGACCAGGTCCTGGCCGCCGTGATGACCGACAAGGCAGCGGTCGAAGTGCCGTCGCCGGTGGCCGGCAGCGTGATCGCGCTCGGCGGCGAGGTCGGCCAGATGCTCGCCGTGGGCGCCGAATTGATCCGCATCGAAGTCGGCGATGCCGCCCGTGCGGCGCCTGCCGTGGCGCCACCGCCGATCTCGGAGCCGGTGTCGCTTGTCGCTGCGCCGTCGCCCGAGCCGATCGTTGCCGCGCCGACACCGCGAGCCCCGGCAGCCGCGCGGCCGCCGACGGCCCCCGTCGCCACCGACCGGCCGATCGCCTCGCCGTCGGTACGCCGCCGTGCGTGGGAACTCGGCGTCGACTTGAGCGCCGTGGCGCCCACCGGCCCGGCGGGGCGCGTGATGCACGCCGACGTCGAAGCGCACGCGGCCGCCAGTCCGCCCGCTGCGCCAGCCCCATCCGCCCGGTCCGCCCCGCCCCGTGCTGCCGCTGCCACCCAGGCCGCTGCGACTGCGCCCTCTGCGACTGCCGGCCATGCCGAGCGCAACGACGAGCAGACGGTGCAGGTCATCGGCGTGCGCCGGCGCATCGCGATCAAGATGCAGGAGTCCAAGCGCCGCATTCCGCACTTCGCCTACGTCGAGGAAGTCGACGTCACCGAGGCCGAAGCGCTGCGCGCGCAGCTCAACGCCAAGTGGGCCGATCAGCGCCCGCGGCTCACGCTGCTGCCGCTGCTGGCACGCGCCATCGTGCTGGCGGCGCACGAGCACCCCGTGGTCAATGCGCGCTTCGACGACGAGACCGGCATCGTCACCCGCTTCGGCGCCGTGCACCTGGGCGTGGCGACACAGAGCCCCAGCGGGCTGATGGTGCCGGTGTTGCGGCACGCCGAGGCGCGCGACCTGTGGTCCACGGCGGCCGAAGTGGCGCGGCTGGCCGAAGCGGCGCGCGCAGGCCGTGCCACGCGCGCCGAGCTCAGCGGCTCCACCATCACCCTCACCAGCCTCGGCGCGCTCGGCGGCATCGTGACCACGCCGGTGATCAACCACCCCGAAGTCGCGATCGTCGGCGTCAACCGCATCGTCGAAAGGCCGGTGATGCGTGGCGGTGCCATCGTGGCGCGCCAGATGATGAACCTGTCGTCGTCGTTCGACCACCGCGTGGTCGACGGCATCGACGCCGCCCGCTTCATCCAGGCCGTGCGTGGCTACCTCGAGATGCCGGCGACGATGTTCGTGCCTTGAGCGCGATCAGCGCGACGTCTCGGGCGGCTTGCCCCCAGAGTTCCACAGCGAAGCAATGAGAAGCGGATGGCGCAGTCCGCCGTGTTCGAAAGCGACCAGGACCTCGTCGCCGATTTCGGGCAGGCATGCCGAGACTGCGCCTTGCGCACGCACGAGTTTGTCGGGATCCTTGTTGTCGGTGACGATCCCTTCGTGCTGGATCTCCAGGGTTTCGATCAGCACCTCGTTCTTGCTGCCCCGATCGACCGCATTGGCCCCGAGCCCGGCATGCCCGTTGTAGAGAATGCCCAGCGGTGCCGGTTCGACGAAGTGGCAGGGATACGACGCAGTGATGGACAGCATGATCGAGTCTTTCGCGGGAAGGAGGACGGAGATCCCTTCCACCGATTTGACTCGCCAGCGCAGTCGTTGAAACGTCGGGACGTGCGCTAGCTGGGAGCGACCCTAGTCCTGCGATCGGGACAGGCAATAGATCAGCGCACGGTCACGCTCGTTCGGCTCGAGGGCGGGCTCGTCGGGCAGGTAGTGCAGGCGAAAGGCGCTCCACGCGGCCTCTGGCTGCCGGGTGTCGTAGCCCAGTACTCGAAGCCCGGTGGTGGCGTCGAACTCCGGCGGTGCGTCCGGGTACGGTGGCTCGCACCAGAGGCCGAAGCCATGGGCCGCCAGCATCCGCCACGGGAACAGCGGCCCTGGATCGACCTTGCGGCGCGGCGCCACGTCGGAGTGCCCGACAAAGTTGGCCGCCGGCAGCCGATAGCGCTGGCGCAAATCCGCCAGCAGGGCGAGCAGCGCGTCGATCTGCACCTGCGGATAGGGTTCGCTGCCGTTGTTGTCGAGTTCGATGCCGATCGAAGAAGAATTGACGTCGATCGACGAACCCCACCTCGATGCACCGGCGTGCCACGCACGCGAGCGCTCGTCGACCAGTTGGATGATCGTGCCATCGCGAACGACCAGGTAATGCGCGCTGACGCGAGCTTGCGGGCTCGACAGCGTTCGCAGCGCGTCGGCCGCACGGTCCGCCCCGGTGTAGTGGATCACCACGGTGTCGGCCCGGCGCTCGTTGAAGTTCGGCGACGGCTGCCACTCGGTGGGAATGCCGGCGCGCTGCGGCAGCGGCGCACAGGCCGCAAGCAAACACGCGAGCAGCGAGGCGACGCGGCCGAGACAGGCTGGCTGAAACCAAGGCATCGGCCATCGTAGGCCGAGATGCACAATGCCGGACTTCCCACCCACCGGACAGATCATGCTGAAGTTCTATTACTCGCTCGCGCCCAACCCGATGAAGGTGGCGCTGTTCCTCGAGGAGGCCGGCCTGCCGTACGAGGCGATCCCGGTGGACACACGCAAGGGCGAGCAACACGCACCCGCCTTCACGGCACTGAACCCGAACGCGAAGGTGCCGGTGATCGTCGACGACGGGACCACCGTGTTCGACAGCAACGCGATCCTGCTGTACCTGGCCGAGAAGACCGGCCAGTTCCTGCCCGCGCCGCAAGACCGTGGGCCCGCACTGTCGTGGCTGATGTTCGTGGCGTCAGGCATCGGGCCATTCAGCGGCCAGAGCGTCCACTTCAAGCACTACGCGCCGGAGCCCCACCCCTACGCCATCAACCGCTACGACTTCGAAGCCTGGCGGCACTGGAAGATCCTGAACGCCCACCTGGCGGATCGGCCGTGGATGATCAGCGGCCGCTACACGCTGCTCGACATGGCCGTGTGGGGCTGGGCGCGCGCGCTGCCGTTCGCGCTCGGCGGCGCCGAGGCCTGGGCCCAGGTGCCGCACGTCAAGCGCCTGTTCGATGCGGTGAACGAACGCCCTGCCGCGCAACGCGCCTCGGCGATCAAGGAGCGCCACGCCTTCAAGACCGAGATGGACGACGAGGCGCGGCGCGCGATGTTCCCGCAGAACGAGCGGCTCAAGGCCTGAGCCCGCACTATTCGGGCTGCACGCCCGCCAGCTGGATCGCCTTGCGATTGCGCTCGATGTCGCGCACGAGGAAGTCGCGAAAGGCCTGCGGCGTGCTGGGTGACGGCAGCGCGCCATGCGGCTCGAAGGCCTTGCGCAACTCGGGTTGCTGCAGCACTTGCGACAGCGCCTGCTGCAGCACCTGAGTCACCGCGGGCGGCAGGCCCTTCGGCGCCATCAAGCCGATCCAGCTCGAAAACTCGAAGCCCGGCAGCGTCTGCGCGATCGCAGGCGC
The DNA here is from genome assembly GCA_036520715.1 of Burkholderiaceae bacterium. Taxonomy (GTDB): domain Bacteria; phylum Pseudomonadota; class Gammaproteobacteria; order Burkholderiales; family Burkholderiaceae_C; genus JAEUPI01. The sequence continues at coordinate 9,905 of DATDJF010000027.1, forward strand.
ATCGCCCAGCGGCTGCGTGCCGGCGGCCATGCTGTGCGCCAGCAGGCGCAGCCGCCCCGCGGCCACCAGCCCCATCGCCGCCGGTGCCGGCGTCAGCACCCAGTCGGTCTCGCCGGACACCACCGATGCCACACCCTGACTGCCGCCCTTGTATGGAACGTGCAGCGACTGGAATCCTCCCGCCGCCTGCAGCGCCACGCCAGCCAGGTGGCTGACCGACCCGATGCCGGCCGAGGCCATGGTCGAGCGGCCTTCATTGGCTTTCGCCCAGGCGATCAGCTCAGCGACACTGTGCAGAGGAAGCGCGGGCCGGCAGACCAGCGCGTTAGGGAGCTGGGCCAGCAGCGTGATGAAGTCGAAGTCCTGCAGCGGGTCGTAGCGCGCCGCGCGCTGCAGCAGCGGCGCCACCGTCATCGAGCTGCTCGACACGACGATCAGCGTGTAGCCGTCGGCTGCCGACGTGCGCCCTGCCTCCACGCCCAGCGCACCCGACGCGCCGGCACGGTTGTCGACCACCATCGACTGCTGCAGCACCGGCGCGAGCTGATTGCTCAAGAGACGAGCGATGGTGTCGACCGAACTGGCGGGTGCGTTCGGCACGATCAGCTTGATCGGCCGCTGCGGATAGGCCGCCTGCTGGCCGAAGGCTCGGGCCGTGGCGGCGAGCGCTGCGAGGCCCGCCAGCACACAGCGGCGCGTGGCGAAGCGAGGTCGCGCGCCGCCAGCGGGTGCGTTGGCGGCGTCGCGCGGCATCGGCCTCAGTTGAGGTCCTTGTCCTTCCAGAACTTCGAGACGCCCCCCGCCAGGCCGACATCCACGCCGGTCTTGGTCAGCGTGTAGGTGTTGGCGTCTTCCATCGCACTGGAGCCCTTGCCGCCACCCGCGGTCGCGCCGCTGGCACCGGCCGACGCGGTGACGCCACCGGCGGCCTCCCAGCCGCTTTCGATGAACTTGTTCATCGCTGCGGCGGTCTTGAAGACGATCAGCAATTCGGTCTGCGCGGCTCCGAGTTGCAGGCCGGCGCTGGCGCCACCCACTTTCATGTACGTGGCCTTGCGCGTCTTGTTGTCATGCACCACGCCCGTGCCGCCGGAGCCGCCGATCAGGAAGCTGACGCCATAGGTGGTGAAGATCCCGTAGCCCGGCGCCTTGGCGACCGCGGCCTTCAGATCCGGTTTTTCCTTGTAGAAGCGCTCCATCGACGCCTGCGTCGACTTGAGCACCTCGGCCTGCTTGGCCGCCTTGTCGTCGGCCCACGCGCCGACGGCCAGCATCGACAGCGACAGCACACCGAGCTCCAGCAGTTTTCGAAACGTCATGGCATCTCTCCTAACAGGTCGATCAGTTTGCGCCTGCAAGGCCAATGATGGCTCAACTCGGCCGGCGCCGTGCAAATGACTCTTGCGGTGGATCAACTCCGCGCGCGCACGCTACTTGCCGAACACCGTCTTCAGCAGCTCGGTGGTGCGCGCAGCCGGGTTGGCGCGGATCTTCTTTTCTTCCTCGCCGACCATGTGGAACAGGCCGTCGAGCGACTTGTTGGTCACGTAGTCGTCGAGGTCGAGCGACTGCTTGCTCACCAGCGGCACGCTCTCGTAGCGTCCGATCATGTCCTTGTAGGCGCGGGCCGCTCCGACCTCGCCGACCTTTTGCGACACCACCGGCTTGAAGGCGGCATAGAGCTTGTCGTGCGTCTTGCCGCGGAAGAACTCGGTGGCCGCGGTGTTGCCGCCGCCGAGGATGCCGCGCACGTCTTGCAGCGACATGTCGCGGATCGCATCACCGAAGAAGCGCGACGCCAGCGGCGCCGCGGCCTCGGCCGCCCGGTTCATGCTGAGGACGAACTCGTCGATCTGCTTCTGGTAGCCCACCATCCTGGCCACGTCGGCCACCTTCTGCAGGTTCGACGGCATCGGGATCTTCACTGCCGCGTTGCCGAAGTAGCCGTTTTCCCGCGACAGGCTCGTCACGGCCCGCTCGGTGCCGACGGCCAGCGCTTCCTTGATGCCGGCGGCGTTCGTCTTGTCGTCGGATGCACCGGTCTTCGCGCCAGTCGGCCCCTGCGGAATCTTGCCGACCTCCTTCACGAGGTCATCGAACTTCGGCAACTGCGCCGCGGCCGTGCCGGCGAGAGATCCTGTGGCCAGGATCGCCATCCTTCGGTTCATGCCCATCTCCTGCGCCCGTCTGCGCCGCGGTCCCCACCGTGCGCCGATCGACGAAGGCCAGACTACCCGATACACCGAACCGCCGCACCCGAACGCTTAGTAACACTGATGCTCGACACGTAGACTCGCTGCATTGCAGCCCTTCGGCGGAATTCCTGATGAGCCCCACGCGACAAGCTCCCCTGCGCCTCGGCATCCTCGGCTGCGCCAACATCGCGCGTCAGTTCGCACGCGACGTGGGCCCGAGCCCGCTGGTGCGCATCATTGCCGTGGCCAGCCGCGAGGCCGCCAAGGCTGCGGCATTCGCAGCCGAGTTCGGCATCGCGCACACGCACGGCAGCTACGAGGCGCTGCTCGCCGACGACCGGCTCGATGCGGTGTACATCCCGCTGCCCAACAGCCTGCATGCCGAGTGGGCCGTGCGCGCCGCGCAGCAGGGGCGGCACGTGCTGTGCGAGAAGCCGCTGGCGATGAACTTCGCCGAGGCGCGCGCCATGTTCGATGCCGCGCGCCGGCACGGCGTGATGCTGCTCGAGGCCTATCCGTGGTGGTTCCAGCCGCAGACCGCGACGCTGCTCGGCCTGCTCGACGGCGGCGCCATCGGCGCGGTGCGCCTGGTGCAAACGACCTTCGGCTTCACGCTGCGCGACCCCGCAGGCACCAACATCCGCTCGCTGCCCGCCTTCGGCGGCGGCGCGCTGCTCGACGCCGGCAGCTACTGCCTGAGCCTGATTCGGCTGGTGATGGGCCGCGCGCCGCAGCGTGTGCTGGCCAGCGCGCGCACCGGGCCCACCGGCGTCGACATCGCCACCGACGCCACGCTGCACTTTGCCGATGGCGCGGTGGCGCAGCTCTCGTGCGCGATGGACATGGCGCTGCACCGGCACGCCACCATCGTCGGCAGCGACGGCGTGCTGACCACCGAGTTCCTCAACCACACCAGCGTGCCCGGCACGCTGCATCCGCTGGGCTACCAGCCGAGCCAGCTGCGGCTGCGCCGCGGCAGCGGCAACGGCCCGTTCGAGATCGTCAGCAGCCCCACCGGCAGCGGCTTCCGGTTTGCGGCCGAGGCGTTTGCAGCGGTGGTGGCGGCCAGGGACTTTGCTGCGGTCGAGTGCGCGGCGCAGGCGAGCCTCGACATCGCGGCCACGCTCGACGCGATCGCGGCCAGTGCACGCTCGACGGCGCTGGTGGAGGTCGGCGCGCAACGCTGACCGAGCGACAAGCACGCCCTACGCGGGCAGCGAGGCGACCAGCCGCCCCAGGTACTGCGCAACGGCTGGCTCGTCGGCCAGCTCCCGCAGCGTCGTCGCCCTCAGCAGGCGGCTCACGTTGTGCGCGTCCTTGCGCACGAAAACGAACTGCTCGCACGCCTGGGCCAGGATGTCCAGGTGCGCCGGCTCGTTGGGGTGCAGGCACAGGAAGACCAGCTTGCCGTCGTCACGCAGGCGGCGGAAGAAGTCGAGCATGAAGCCGATGTAGCCGTCTTGCGTGTTGAACTGCGGCTCGTCGAACAGGTGCACCACGGCCTGTGCCGTGTGAGCCCGCTCCAGCAGCGCGGCGGGCCGGGTGCGAGTGAACGAGCGCACCTGGTACGACTGGTGGTAGTGCAGCGCGAGGCGGTCGCGCTCGCGATAGCGCACACGATGGATGTCCTGCCCGTCGACGCACACGCGCCCCGCGCTCGGCAGGTTGCTGCCGGTGATCAACTCGAACAACGTGGTCTTGCCGGCACCGTTGGGGCCCATCACGCCGACGATGCGCGGCTCGTCGAAACGCAGGTCGGCCTCGAGGGTGAAGGTGGTCGTGCGCCGGGGCCAGCCGCGCTGGTAGCGCTTGACCAGGCCTTCGACGCTGAGCAGCGGCCTGCGCAGGCTCATCGATCGCTCCCGAGCCAACGGCGGCGCAGCGCGGCGTCGGCGCGAAAGTCAGCCGCCGCCGCCTCGTGCACGATGCGGCCGCCTTGCATCACGCACACGCGGTCGGCCACGGTCAGCGCGCTCTCGGTGTTCTGCTCCACCAGCAACACCGCCACGCCCTCCTGCTTGAGCCGTTGCACGGTGGCCATCACGTCTTGCACCACCTTCGGCGCGAGGCCCTGGCTCGGCTCGTCCAGCAGCACCAGGCCCGGTGCGCCGAGCAGCGCCCGCGCGATGGCCACCATCTGCATCTCGCCGCCCGACAGGTTTTCGCATTCGCGCCCCATCAGGTACTCCAGTGCCGAGAAGATCTGAAAGCACTCGCCCACGCTCCAGGCACGAAAGCGCGTGGCCTTGCGCGCGATCGCGAGGTTGCGCGCCACCGTCAGCGTGGGAAAGATGCGCCGGTCGTCGGGCACCCAGCCGATGCCGCGGCCGGCGATGCGGTGCGTGGCCTCGCGCGTGATGTCGTGGCCGTCGAAGTGCACGCGGCCGCGCCGCGCGGCCGTCAGGCCCAGGATCGCACGCAAGGTGGTGGTCTTGCCGGCGCCGTTGGGGCCCAGCAAGGCCAGCACCTCACCGGCCGCCACCGACAGCGACACGCCGAACAGCGCCTGCGCCTCGCCGTAGAAGGCTTCGACGTGCTCAAGCCGCAGCATCGTGGTCATGTCACAGCCCCCAGTCGCGAACGCGCGACCCACGGGTTTTGCTTCAGCGCATCGGGCGTGCCCTCGGCGATGACCTGCCCCCAGTGGATCACCGAGATGCGATCGGCCAGGCTGAACAGGAACGACATGTCGTGCTCGATCACCACGATCGTCAGCCGCCGCTTCAGCTCGGCCACCAGCTCGCGCAGCCGTGCCGTGCCCTCGACGCCCAGGCCTGCGGTGGGTTCGTCGAGAAAAAGCAGGCGTGGCCTGGAGGCCAGCGCCACGGCGATCTCGAGCGCACGCCGTTCGCCGTACGACAACCGCGCAGCGTTCACGTGCTCCTTGCCTGCGAGCCCCACCTGTGCCAGCACCTGTGCTGCTTCGTCGTGGGCGGCGACATGGCGGCCGAGGTCGCGCCACATCGAGAAGCCCTGCTCGCGCACCGCGGGCAGCGCCAGCAGCACGTTGTCGAGCGCGGTCTCGTCGTTGAACAGGTTCATCACCTGGAACGATCGCGCCAGTCCCTGCTGCGCGATGCGCCGCGGCGAATGCCCGGTGATGTCGCGCCCAGCGAACACCACGCTGCCACGGTCGGGCTTGTAGCGGCCGGTGAGCACGTTGAAGCAGGTGGTCTTGCCCGCGCCGTTGGGCCCCATGATGCCGGACAGGCGCCCCTCCTCGAACGCCAGCGACACGTTCTCCAGCACCACGTGGTCGCCGAAGCGCTTGTGCAGGCCACGGGCCTCGAACAGGGCCATCGTCACGCCACCTTCGCGTTCGCCGTTGCCGCCGCGGCTGCCGCGCCACGGCGCGCGACGCGCGCGCGCAGCGACTGCCACAGACCG
>DATDJF010000028.1:0-13166 GCA_036520715.1 Burkholderiaceae bacterium
TCATCTGACTCGCCGCGATTGTTCGAGCGCAACGAACGAAGTGAGTGAAGCGAGTTTCGCGGCGCGACCCCGGCGCGAGCATCGCAGCGGAGTCGGCACGCAGTGCCGACCGCCACAGTAGGAGCCCACACCGGGCACCGCCCGCCGCGCCGCGCCACCTCTCTGCCTGAACAGGTCACCTCATACCTCCAGCACCCAAGTATCTTTGGTGCCGCCGCCCTGCGACGAATTCACCACCAGCGAGCCCTCCTTCAGCGCCACGCGCGTCAGGCCGCCGGGCACCATCTGCACCGTCTTGCCCGACAGCACGAACGGCCGCAGGTCGATGTGGCGCGGGGCGATGCCGGCTTCCACGTAGGTCGGGCAGGTGGAGAGCGCCAGGGTCGGCTGCGCGATGTAGTTGGCCGGGTTGGCCACCAGTTGATCGCGGAATGCCTCGATCTCGGCATGTGTGGCCGCCGGCCCCACCAGCATGCCGTAGCCGCCGGCGCCGTGCACCTCCTTGACCACCAGGTCGGGCAGATGGCTGAGCACGTACTTGAAGTCCTTCGGGTCCCGGCACAGGTAGGTGGGCACGTTTTGCAGCAGCGGCTGTTCGCCGAGGTAGAACTCGATCATCTTCGGTACGTACGGATAGATCGACTTGTCGTCGGCCACGCCGGTGCCGATGGCGTTGGCCAGCGTGATGTTGCCCTTGCGATAGACCTCGAGCAGTCCCGCGCAGCCGAGCGTCGAGTGCGGCCGGAACGCAGCCGGGTCGAGGAAGTCATCGTCGACTCGCCGGTAGATGACGTCGACGCGGTGCGGGCCCTGCGTGGTGCGCATGTAGACGAAGCCGTCCTTGACGAACAGGTCCTTGCCCTCGACCAGCTCGACACCCATCTGCTGCGCGAGGAACGCGTGCTCGAAGTAGGCGCTGTTGTGCATGCCGGGGGTCAGCACCACCACGCTCGGTTCGTTGACGCCGGCCGGCGCCACCGCGCGCAGCGAGTCGAGCAGCAGGTCGGGGTAGTGCGCCACCGGCGCCACGCGGTGCAGCGAAAACAGCTCGGGAAACAGCCGCATCGTCATCTTGCGGTTTTCGAGCATGTAGCTGACGCCGCTGGGCACACGCAGGTTGTCTTCGAGCACGTAGTAGACGCCGCTGCCGTCGGGGTTGGCGGCGCGCACGATGTCGATGCCGGCGATGTGCGAGTAGACGCCGCCGGGCACGTCGACGCCCACCATCTCGGGACGGAACTGCGCGTTCTTCAGCACCTGCTCCTGCGGCACGACGCCGGCCTTGATGATCTCCTGGCCGTGGTACACGTCGTGCACGAAGCGGTTCAGCGCGTTGACGCGCTGGCGCAGCCCTGCTTCCATCTGCTGCCACTCGGTCTTGGGAATGATGCGCGGGATCACGTCGAACGGAATCAAGCGCTCGGCGCCGGCGCCCTCCTCGTCCTTGGTGCCGTAGACGGCGAAGGTGATGCCGACGCGCCGGAACACGAGCTCGGCCTCGTCGCGGCGGGCCTGCATCGACGCCGCCTGCTGGGCGTCGAGCCAGCGGCGGTACTCGCCATAGTGCGGCCGCACCCCCGAGGCGCTGTTCATCTCATCGAAGCTCGCCTTCATGGACGCTTTTCTCCCGCCTCAGCCGTTGAAGCAACTTCCGCACCCAAGGACCCATCGGACCAATGCCAGTAGCGCCGTCTCGCGTCGCGGGTGCACTGGAAGGCGCCATCGTGCCAAGTCCACGCACCGCAATGGTCGCTGCGCACCAGCATGATGCCCCGCGCCCGGTAGCGCGCCAACACCTCGGGCGCCGGATGACCGAATCGGCTGCGGTAGCCGGCCTGCACCAGCGCGATCTGCGGTGCCACGGCGTCGAGAAAGGCGCCGCTCGACGAAGTCTTGCTGCCGTGGTGCGGCACCAGCAGCAGCGAGCTGTGCAGCGCCGGGCCCAGCCGGTCGGTCAGCGTGGCCTCCTGCGGGGCCTCGATGTCGCCGGTCAGCAGCACGCTGCGGCCGGCGGCATCGCGCACCCGCAACACACACGACACCGTGTTGGGCCGGGCTTGGCGGTCGTCGTCGCCGGCGGGCGGGTGCAGCACTTCGAACGCCACGCCGTCCCACAGCCACTGCTGGCCGGCAGCGCAACGCCGGTGTTCGCGGGCGAGCGCCAGCAGCGGGTGGTCGGCTGCCAACGAGCTGCTCCAGCGCTCGATCGGCAGCGCCGTGTGCAGCGATGCGGCGCCGCCGACATGGTCGCTGTCGCGGTGGCTGAGCATCAACAGGTCGACCTGCCGCTCGCCGCGTGCCCGCAGCAGCGGCACGATGATGCGCTGGCCGGCGTCGGCGTCGTGCGCCAGCGTCGGCCCGGTGTCGTAGACCAGCAGCTTCGACTGCGTGCGTACCAGCACCGCCGTGCCTTGGCCGATGTCGAGCACCACCAGCTCGAAGTGGCCGGGCAGCGGATGGGCCACCGCCGGCCACAGCATCGGCAGCGCCAGCGGCGCCGCCAGCACGCGCAGGCGCCAGGGCAACGGCAGCAAGCCCAGCAGCGCCGCGGCCAGCCCCGCCGCCACGGCCCACGCCGGCGCGGCGGGGACGCTCCAGACTGCGGCCGGCCACGACGTCAGCCACTGCAACAGCACCACCAGCGCCGCCGTCGCGGCCGCTGCCGCCTGCCACAGCCACGGCAGCACCACGCCGGCCAACGCCAGCGGCGTGACCACCAGCGTGACCCACGGGATCGCCACCAGGTTGGCGACGAAGCCGACCAGCGAAAGCTGCTGAAAGAACGCCAGTGACAACGGTGCCAGGCCGAGCGTGGCGATGGCCTGCGTGCGCAACATCGCCCACAGGCGTGCCGGTGCCTCGCTCGCCGCCACCTGCTGCTGCAGCGGGTCGCTCGCCATCAGCAGGCCGACGGCGGCAAACGACAGCCAGAAGCCGGCCTGCAACAGCGCCCACGGGTCGAACACCGTCACCACCAACGCGGCGGCGATCAGCACCAGCGGCCACGGCCAGCGCAGGCCGGTGCCGCGCAGCACCACCGCAGCAGCCAGCATCAGCAGCGTGCGTTGCGACGGCACGCCGAAACCGGCGACCAGCGCGTACAGCGCGGCGATCGCTAGGCCTCCCAGGCGCCCTGCCTGCGGCGACGGCAGCCACAGGCAGGCACGGGCACTGCGCCGCCATAACCACGCCACGCCGGCGCCGGCCAGCCACGCGAACATCGTGACGTGCAGCCCGCTGATGCTCATCAGGTGCGCGACGCCGGCATCACGAAAGAGATCCCAGTCGTTGCGTGCAATGGCGGCCTGGTCGCCCACCGCGAGCGCGGCCAGCACGCCGCCGACACGGGCGTCGTCGACCCGCAGCAGCACGGCATCGCGCACCACCTGGCGAGCGCGCTCGATCGGCCGCGAACCGGTGTCGCCCAGCAGCCGCGGCTGCGGCCCGCTCACCGTGTTGCGCACCGAGCCGGTGGCGCCCAGGCGTTGCTCGAACAGCCACAGTTCGCCGTCGAAGCCGTGTGGATTCATCGCCGCGTGCGGCCGGCGCAGGCGCACCGGCAGCTGCCAGCGTTGCGCGGCGCGCAGGTTCACCAGCGGTGCGGCGAGCGCGCCGTCGTCGCCGCCACGCGACCACGACAGCGACAGCAGTGGCGGCAACGTCACTGCGCGCCCGTCAGGCGACCAGGCAGCCTGCACCGCCAGCACGAAGCGCATGCCGTCGGGCGCGACCTGCGGCAGCCGGTCGATCGTGCCCACCACCATCAGATCGACGCCTTCGAGCTCGGCCGCCAGCCGCTCGGACAGCCGCGAGTCGGCTCGCCACGCCGTGACGCCGAACGCCGCGCCGGCGAGTGCGGCGCACAGCAGCCCCTGGGCGCCGCGGCGGTGCCGCGAACACAACGCCACCACGGCGGCAGCGGCGGCGATCGCGATCAGCGCTGCATTGACGGCCCCCGGCCACAGCGCGGGTTGTTGCAGCTGAAGCGCCGTGCCGCCGAGCCAGGCGAGCATCGCCGTGGCCCACCGAAGCCCTGGGTCGCCGCGCCACGCCCGCATCGGCGGGAGTGTAGGATGCGCCTCGGTTTTTGCTGGGGTTCCACCATGTCCGTCTACGATCGCCTGGGCGCGCTGGGCATCACCCTGCCGCCGCTGGCCACGCCGGCCGCAGCCTATGTGCCGTTCGTGCGCACCGGCTCGCTGCTGTTCGTGTCGGGACACGTCGCCAAACGCGAAGGCAAGGCCTGGGTCGGCCAGCTCGGCAACGGCCTGGCCACTGCCGAGGGCAAGGCGGCCGCACGCGCGGTGGCGATCGACCTGATGGGCACGCTGCACGCCGCCACCGGCGACCTCAACAAGATCAAGCGCATCGTCAAGCTGCTCGGGCTGGTCAACAGCGCGCCCACCTTCACCGAGCATCACCTGGTGATCAACGGTGCATCGGAGCTGCTGGGCGAGGTGTTCGGCGACGCCGGCCCGCACGCCCGCTCGGCGTTCGGCGTCGCGCAGATCCCGATGGGCGCCTGCGTCGAGATCGAGCTGATCGCCGAACTGGCATGACTGAGCCGGCCGCCGGCAGCCGCCGGCTGCTCGCGGCCGCAGGCGGGGTGTCGCTGCTGGCGGTGGGCGTGGCGCTGCTGACGCAGCACGGGCTCGACATGCGGCCCTGCCCTTGGTGCGTGCTGCAGCGCCTGGAGTTCGTGGCCATCGCGCTGGCCGCCGGGTTGGGGCTGCTGTGGCGCAGCCGCGCAGGCCTGCTGGTCAGCGCTGCGCTGGTGATCGCAGTGGCCAACCTCGGTGTGCTGTCGGCGCTGTGGCAGCACTTCGTGGCTGCCGAGTCGGCCTCGTGCAAGCTGACGCTGGCCGATCGCATCATCGCTGCCTTGCAGCTCGACAGCCTGCTGCCCGATGTCTTTGCCGCCACCGCCTCGTGCGCCGACGCGAAAGTGGCGCTGTTCGGCGTGCCCTACGAGTTCTGGAGCCTGGCGCTGTTCGTGGTGGTCGAAGCGTTGGCGGTGTGGGCGGTGCTGCGCGCACCGCGACAACCGGGCTGACGCAAGCCCCTTCGGCGCTTCACCCATCGCGGGATCCCCAAGCCGGGGGATCGCGCTTTCCCTGATCTTGCGGATGCAGCGCGGCGTCCGTGCGGGCAACATAATTCAGCCGTCGACAGCACATCCAAACCAACAACAGTGCAGTCACGGCGCTGTCGCCGGTAGACAAGGGGGAGCTTCGATGACTCCGTGGGTTCGTGGTGGCCGGGCGGTCGCGCTGTTGGCGACGATCGCCTTTGCCTCATGCCTGTCGGCTCCGAGCCGCCTCTTTGCCCAGACAACGGCCCCGCCACCAGCGGCGAACAAGAATCTGGCACCCGGCTTCACTGGCCCGTCAGCCAAGGATCCGGTCGTGCTGATGCCGGTGGATGTGGAGTTGTTCTCCCTCAGCGCCGGCGGTGTGGCCGAGCCGAAAGCCGACTGGACCGCGGCAGCCCAGCAGCACATGCAGGCGGCCCTCACGCAGAAGCAGGCGTTGGCCAAGCTTCCGACTCAGCTGCTGAGTGAGGCCGATGCCGACGAGTTTGCCGAGCAGGTGGGCCTGCATGCCGCGGTGGCCAGCTCGATCGCGCTGCATCACGGCATCGGTGGTGTCTGGCAGTTGCCGACCAAGGCCGGCGTGCTTGACTGGAATTTCGGCGACGCGATGCAGCCGCTGCGCGCGAAGACCGGTGCCCGCTATGCGTTGTTCATCTGGGTGCGCGACACCTATGCGAGCGCTGAACGCAAGGCCGCGATGGTGGCACTGGCGCTGCTGGGTGTGGGCATCCCCGGCGGCGTTCAGGTCGGTTATGCCTCGCTGGTCGACCTCGAATCGGGGCGCGTGGTCTGGTTCAACCGGCTGGCACGGGGCTGGGGCGATTTGCGCGAGGCTGGCCCCGCCAAGGAGTCGATCGACGCGCTGCTGAGTGGTCTGCCGCCTGCGCAATGAGCGATGACATGCGTTCAGCCTGCACCTTGGGGGCCGTCGTGGGTTCGACACCATGAGACGGCGCACCTGGTTGCGCTCTGCCTGTGCGCACTGCCTGTTGCTGTCCGCGGCCGTGCGCGCGCAAACGGAATGGGCGCCGCCGATGCGTTTCACGCGGCCCGACCTGGCCAGCGATGAGGGTGGCCTTTGGGCCTTGATGGACCGTGAGGAGGCGCGCTTGCGCCGCAGCCCGTTTCGCCTGCGTGACGAGGCATTGAGCCAATACCTGCGAGAGGTCGCCTGTCGTCTCGGCGCTGAGCACTGCCCCGACATGCGGGTGTATGCAGTGCGCGCGCCCTACTTCAACGCCAGCATGGCGCCCAACGGCATGATGCAGGTGTGGAGCGGGCTGCTGCTGCGCGTGGACAACGAGGCGCAGCTGGCGGCTGTGCTCGGGCACGAAATCGGGCACTTTCTGCAACGCCACACCGTCGAGCGGCTGCGCGACGCCAAGAACCGTGCTGCGTTCGGTCAATTCATCGGCATGTTCGGCTTGGTCGGTCTGATCGGCCAGTTGGCCACGCTGGCCGGCGCGATGGCCTACTCGCGCGATCAGGAACGGGAAGCCGATCGCATCGGCCTGACGTTGATGCGCCACGCCGGCTATGACCCGCGAGAGGCGGCCAAGGTGTGGGGCAACCTGTTGGACGAGCTGCGGGCCATTCCGGAAAACGACCCGTCGAAGAACAGCGTGTTGTTCGCCTCGCATCCGGCATCCGACGAGCGCCGGAACACGCTCGAAACGATGGCCGCCGGCCAGCAAGGCGAAACGCGCACCGAGGCCTACCGTGAGCGTCTCGCACCACTGCGCCGTGACCTGCTCGACGATGAAATCAAGCGCGCCCGGCCGGCCGAAACCGTGGCCTTGCTGGACAGGCTGCTCGGGCAGGAGCCCGCGCAGCCCGACTTGCTGCACGCGCGCGGCGAGACGCGCCGCCTGCGCAATGGTGACGGCGACCTGGCGCTGGCGCTGGACGATTTCAGCGCCGCCATTCAAAGCGGCCAGGAGCCGGTCACGACCCATCGATCACTCGGCTATGTGTACCGCGCGCTCAACCGGCCCGGCGACGCACGAGGGGCGTGGCAGCTGTACTTGGAGCGCGCGCCCGACGCGCCCGACGCCGATTGGATTCAGCAACAACTTCAGGAGATCAAGTCATGATTCGCAGGGTCGTCTGGGTCGGATGGGTGCTCGCCATGCTGGCGGCTGGTTGCGCGCAGATGTCACAGGTGTCAGCGGGCGATGTCACGGTTCGCCAGCGCCTCGTGATCAAGGTCGACAGTCCATGGAACCAGTTCGAGCGCATTGCCGGCGACACCACGCCGACCTGGACTCAGGAGGGCATCACGGTCGACACGCTGCGATTTCACGTTGCGTTGAAGGACGGTGAGCTGATCGCCCCGACGCCGTCCGAGCCGAAGGGTCAGATGCCACTGGCGTTCAAGTCATCGATGCAGCCGAGCGAAGTGATTTCGCTGTTCGAGGCCTACTACTCGCGAGATGGATCGACCTTCAAGTTGGACCGGGTCGTGCCGGCGACCTTTGTCGGCCAACAGGGATTCCAGTTCGAGTTCAGCAGCGTCCGCAAGACCGACGAGGTGCAACTGCGCGGCATCGGATGGGGTGCAGTGCGCAACGGCGAGTTGTTCGTCATCACCTACACCGCGCCGCGCCTGGCGTTCTTCCAGCGTGGCGTGGGCGGCGCGACGGCGATCGCCAAGTCAGCCCGCGTGTCGAGCTGAGCGGCCAATGGGCATCCCTCAGGTTCGTGCGATCGGAGCCCACGGGCCAGCATGCCCGTGGGCCTTCACCAGCCGCAGGCCAGCACGCAGGTGCTGTCCTGCGCGCGGGCTCAGCGCAGCGACGCGTTGATCTTGGCCAGTGTCGAGGCGCCCGGGCACAGCTCGGGTTCGTTCAACGTGTTGAGCGGCCGGCTGGACGTGTTCAGCGCCGCGTGCAGGTCGCTCGCCTTCGGATCGACGTAGATCAGCCCGGTCACGACTTCGCCGCGCGCCTGGTGCAACTGCAGGTGGCTCATCGCGCCGAGCTGGTCGGTGGCGTCGTAGTCGGCGTGCAGCTTGCGCAGGCGCATCACGCCGCCGTCGGCCTGCGGCAGGTCGATCACCTCGCCGGCCGCGGGCTCGGCCTTGATCTCGGGCGCCAGGGCGATGAAGTCGATGCGATTGAGCGCCTCGTTGTGCTGCCGCACGTGGTCGTAGCTGCGCGTGCTGCCGGCGTGGTTGTTGAAGGCCACGCAGGGGCTGATGACGTCGAGGAACGCCGCGCCGCCGTGGCCGATGGCGCCCTTGATCAGCGGCACCAGCTGCGCCTTGTCGCCCGAGAAGCCACGCGCCACGTAGGTGGCCCCGAGCTGCAGTGCCAGGCCGATCAGGTCGACCGGCGAGTCGTTGTTGACGGCACCCTTCTTGCTCTGGCTGCCGCGGTCGGCGGTGGCCGAGAACTGGCCCTTGGTGAGGCCGTAGACGCCGTTGTTCTCGACGATGTAGACCATGCGCACGCCGCGGCGCATGGCGTGCGCGAACTGCCCGAGGCCGATCGACGCCGAATCGCCGTCGCCCGACACGCCCAGGTACAACAGGTCGCGGTTGGCCAGGTTGGCGCCGGTCAGCACGCTGGGCATGCGGCCGTGCACGGTGTTGAAGCCGTGGCTGGCGCCGAGAAAGTAATCCGGCGTCTTGGAGCTGCAGCCGATGCCCGACAGCTTGGCCACACGGTGCGGCTCGATGTCGAGCTCCCAGCAGGCCTGCACGATGGCCGCGGAGATCGAGTCGTGGCCGCAGCCGGCGCACAACGTGGAAACCTTGCCTTCGTAGTCGCGCCGCGTGTAGCCGACCTTGTTCTTGGCCAGCGTGGGGTGATGCAGCCGGGGCTTGGTGATGTAGGTCATCGGACCCTCTCGCGGCGTGGCGCCACGGCCAGCGCGTGCACGTGCTTGGTGATGGTGTCGGTGATGAAGCGCGCGGTGATCGGCGTGCCGTCGTAGTGCAGCACGGCGATCAGCCACGACGGGTCGATCTCGAGCTCGTTGATCAGCAGCGCGCGCATCTGCGCGTCGCGGTTCTGTTCGACCACGAACAGGTGGTCGTGGCTGGCGATGAACTCGCGCACGCTGTCGGGAAACGGGAAGGCGCGCAGGCGCATCGCATCGAGGTGGATGCCTTCGGCCGCCAGCGCCGCCAGTGCCTCGTCCATGGCCGGGGCGGTGGAGCCGAAATACATGACGCCCAGTCGCGTTTTCTTGGCCGCCGCGCGCACCAGCGGCGGCGGCACCAGCCTGGACGCGCTGTCGAACTTCTTCAGCAGCCGCTGCACGTTGTACGTGTAGTCGGGGCCGGCCTCGGAGTAGCGCGCGTAGGCGTCGCGCGTGGTGCCACGGGTGAAGTACGACCCCTTCGTGGGGTGCGTGCCGGGCAGCGTGCGCCACGGGATGCCGTCGCCGTCGACGTCCTTGTAGCGGCCGAAGTCCTTGCCGGCGTCGAGTTCTTCGGCGGTCATCACCTTGCCGCGGTCGTAGCGGCGGCTTTCGTCCCACTGCAGCGGCTCGCACAGCCGCTGGTTCATGCCGATGTCGAGATCCGTCATCACGAACACCGGCGTCTGCAGCCGGTCGGCCAGGTCGAGCGCCGCGGCGGCGTGCTCGAAGCACTCGGCCGGGTCCTGCGGCAGCAGCATCACGTGCTTGGTGTCGCCGTGCGACGCGTAGGCGCTGGAGATCAGGTCGGCCTGCTGCGTGCGCGTGGGCATGCCGGTGGAAGGGCCGCCGCGCTGCACGTCGATGATCGTCATCGGGATCTCGGCGAAGTAGGCCAGGCCGATGAACTCGGTCATCAGCGAGACGCCGGGGCCCGACGTTGCGGTGAACGCGCGCGCGCCGTTCCACCCCGCGCCGGTGACGATGCCGATCGACGCGATCTCGTCTTCGGCCTGGATGATGGCGAAACGGTTCTCGCCGGTGACCGGGTCGACCCGGTACTTGCGGCAGTAGCGCTCGAACGCCTCGGCCAGCGACGACGAGGGCGTGATCGGATACCACGCGCAGACGGTGGCGCCACCGTAGAGACAACCGAGCGCCGTGGCTGCGTTGCCTTCGATGAAGATGCGTTCGCCCACCAGGTCGGCGCGCCGCACCTTCAGGCCCATCGCCGGGCTCTGTGGTGGCCTCAGATGGTCGGTGGCGAAGCTGCGGCCGGCATGCAGCGCACGCACGTTGCTCTCCAGCAGGCGCTCCTTGCCCTTGTACGTCTCGCTGAACAGGCTTTCGATGACCGCCGGGTCGACGTCCATCAGCACCGACAGCGCGCCCAGCACCATGATGTTCTTGAACAGCGTGCGCTGCCGCGGGTCTTCGTAGGTGGCGTTGCAGATCGCGGTCACCGGCATGCCGATGACGTTGATGTCCTCGCGGAAGGCGCTGTCCGGCAGCGGCTTGGTGCTGTCGTAGAACAGGTAGCCGCCGGACTCGATCTCCTTGACGTCGGCATCCCAGGTCTGCGGGTTCATCGCCACCGCCAGGTCGATGCCGCCGCGCCGCCCGAGCCAGCCCTGCCCGCTGACGCGCACCTCGTACCAGGTGGGCAGGCCCTGGATGTTGCTGGGGAAGATGTTGCGCGGGCTCACCGGCACGCCCATGCGCAGGATCGCCTTGGCGAACAGCTCGTTGGCCGATGCCGACCCCGAGCCGTTGACGTTGGCGAACTTGACGACGAAATCGTTGACCGCTTCGATGCGCTTCATGCTGCAGCCCTCGTCCGCTGCACCGGCGGGCTGCTGTCGCGGCAGGCCGGGCCGGCCTTGGTGGTGAGCAGCAGGAACTTCTGCATGTCCCAGGCACCGGTCGGACAGCGCTCGGCGCACAGGCCGCAGTGCAGGCAGACGTCTTCGTCCTTGACCATCACGCGGCCGGTCTTCAATGGCGCACCGACGTAGAGATCCTGCGTCTGGTTGGTGGCCGGTGCGCTCAGTCGCGTGCGCAGGTCGGCCTCGTCGCCGTTGCCGGTGAAGGTGATGCAGTCCATCGGGCAGATGTCGACGCAGGCGTCGCACTCGATGCACAGCTTGTCTGCGAACACCGTCTGCACGTCGCAGTTGAGGCAACGCTGCGCCTCCTTGAAGGCGGTCTCGAGGTCGAAGCCGAGTTCGACCTCGACCTTGATGCTCTTGAGCGCCTTCTCGGCCTTGGCCCACGGCACCTTGAAGCGCAGGTCATCGGACGGCGCGTTGTCGTAGCTCCACTCGTGGATGCCCATCTTCTGCGACATCATGTTCACGTGCGGCGCCGGGCGATGCTTGATGTCCTTGCCGTGCAGCAGGCGGTCGATCGACACCGCGGCCTCGTGGCCGTGCGCCACCGCGGTGATGATGTTCTTGGGCCCGAGCGCCGCGTCGCCGCCGAAGAAGACGTGCGGCAGCGAGGCCTGAAAGGTGACCTCGTCGAGCACCGGCAGGCCCCATTGGTTGAAGGCGATGCCGCTGTCGCGCTCGATCCACGGGAACGCGTTTTCCTGGCCCACCGCGACCAGCACTTCGTCGCACGGGATGTCGACGTCCGGCTCGCCGGTGGGCACCAGCGAGCGCTTGCCCTTGGCGTCGTACTTCGACTCGACGAGCTGGAAGCGCACGCCGGTGAGCACGCCGTTGTCGTGCAGGAAGGCCACCGGCACGTGGCACGGCAGGATCGGGATGCCCTCGTGCATGGCGTCTTCCTTTTCCCATGGCGAGGCCTTCATGTCCTCGAAGGTCGAGCGCACGATCACCTTCACGTCGTCGGCGCCCATGCGGCGCGCCGAGCGGCAGCAGTCCATCGCCGTGTTGCCGCCACCGAGCACGATGACGCGCTTGCCGACCGCCGCCACGTGGCCGAAGTACACCGACGCCAGCCAGTCGATGCCGATGTGGATCTTGGCACCCGCCTCCTGGCGGCCCGGGATGTCGAGCTCGCGCCCACGCGGTGCGCCGCAGCCGACGAACACCGCGTCGAAGTTTTCAGCGAGCAGCGCCTTCATCGAATCGATGCGCGCGCCAGCACGAAACTCCACCCCGAGGCCGATGATGTAGCCGACTTCCTCGTCGATCACCTGCTCGGGCAGGCGAAAGCGCGGCACCTGGGTGCGCATGAAGCCGCCGGCCTTGGCATCGCCCTCGAACACGGTGACCGAGTAGCCCTGCACGGTGAGGTCGCGAGCCACCGTCAGCGAGGCCGGCCCGGCGCCGACACAGGCGATGCGTTTGCCGTTTTTCGGAGCCGGCCGCGGCAGCATCGCGCGGATCTCGCCGTCCTTGAAGTCGGCGGCCACGCGCTTGAGGCGGCAGATGGCCACCGCTTCCGGTTTCTCGGCGTTCTTTTCCTCCACGCGGCCGCGGCGGCATGCGGGCTCGCAAGGGCGATCGCAGGTGCGACCGAGGATGCCGGGAAAGACGTTGCTTTCCCAATTCACCATGTAGGCGTCGTCGAAGCGGCCCTGCGCGATCAGACGGATGTATTCGGGAACGGGAGTGTGGGCCGGGCAAGCCCATTGGCAGTCGACGACCTTGTGGAAATAGGCCGGGTCCGCCACGTCAGTGGGGTGCACTCAGGTCGTCTCCTGCGGACCCGTCTCGACACTCAGCCGCGATTCACGGCGATCGTCGATCGGAACCGTCAAATCCGGTAACGCGTCGAGTCTACGCCCGTTGCTGCGTTCGGGCCTGAGTGCCAGCCCGAATGCCGACAACCCGATGTGTGCAGCCGATCAGCCGGGGACGACGCGCACGCCGGATTTCATGCCCGGCGCGAGCTTGCCCTTGCGCGCGCGCTTGCCTGAGTAGCCCGCCAACGCTGCGCCGCGCAGCGTTTCTTCCTTCGGCTTGCCCGCACGGCTGGCGCCGAGGACCGTCAGCGCGTCGTGGAACGGCGCCACAGACACCAGTGGATCCTTGGCATCGACGGCCATCAGCGTCAGGCCGCGCCCGCCGTTGGATTGCAGCTTCACCTCGTCGAGCGGGAACACCAGCAGGTGGCCCGACAGCGACAGGCAGGCCAGTTGATCGTGCTCGGCGGCCACCGCCACCGGGGGCAGCAGGTGGTCGCCCGCCTCGACCGACAGGAACGCCTTGCCGCCGCGCTGCCGGCTTTGCATGTCGGA
>DATDJF010000029.1:0-4992 GCA_036520715.1 Burkholderiaceae bacterium
AGGGCGCCGCCTCGCGAACCAGCGGCAACGCGTTGCGCATCTTTTGCGCTGAGGGCAGGTTGCTCGAGCCGAAGTTCGAGTGTGAGAGCAATGCCGCCTTGGGCTGCAAGCCGAAGCGGCGCATCTCCTCGGCGGCCATCACGGTGATCTCGGCAATCTCTTCGGCAGTCGGGTCGGCGTTGACGTGCGTGTCCACCAGGAACACCTGCCGGCCGGGCAGGATCAGCCCGTTCATGCAGGCGTAGGTCTTCACACCCGGACGCTTGCCGATCACCTGGTCGATGAACACCAGGTGCGTGGCCGTGGTGCCCCAGGTGCCGCAGATCATGCCGTCGACCTCGCCCTTGTGCAGCAACATCGTGCCGATCAGCGTCAGGCGCCGGCGCATCTCGATCTTTGCGAACTGTGCCGTCACCCCCTTGCGCTCGGTCAGGCGGTGGTAGGTCTGCCAGTAGTCGCGGTAGCGGTGGTCGTGCTCGGTGTTGACCACGTCGTAGTCGCGCTCGGCCTGCAGCCGCAAGCCGAACTTCTCGCAGCGCTGGGCGATCACCAGCGGACGGCCGATCAAGGTCGGGCGCGCCAGGTTCTCGTCGACCACCACCTGCACCGCGCGCAGCACGCGCTCTTCCTCGCCTTCGCAAAACGCCACCTTCTTGCGCGTGGCGCGCTTGGCCAGCGTGAAGATCGGCTTCATCGTCGTGCC
Organism: Burkholderiaceae bacterium; assembly: GCA_036520715.1. Taxonomy (GTDB): domain Bacteria; phylum Pseudomonadota; class Gammaproteobacteria; order Burkholderiales; family Burkholderiaceae_C; genus JAEUPI01. The sequence continues at coordinate 704 of DATDJF010000029.1, forward strand.
CGAGGCGTAGACGAAGGTCTGCAGCTTGTCGCGGTAAGCCTCCAGGTCTGCGATCGGGCGCACCGCGACGCCGGACTCCTGCGCGGCCTTGGCCACCGCGGGCGCCACTCGCATCATCAATCGGGGATCGAACGGCTTGGGGATCAGGTAGTCGGGACCGAAGCTGAGCGAGGTGCCGGCGTAGGCTGCCGCGACGACGTCGCTTTGTTCGGCCTGCGCCAACTCGGCCAGCGCGTGGACGGCGGCGACCTCCATCTGGTCGGTGATCGTGGTGGCGCCGCAGTCGAGGGCGCCGCGAAAGATGTAGGGAAAACAAAGGACGTTGTTGACCTGATTCGGGTAGTCGGTGCGGCCGGTGGCCATCACCGCATCGCTGCGCACGGCCTGTACCTCCTCGGGCATGATCTCCGGTGTCGGGTTGGCCAGCGCGAAGATCAGTGGCCGCGCCGCCATGGCCTGCACCATCGCCGGCTTGAGCACGCCGCCGGCCGACAGGCCGAGGAAGACGTCGGCGTCGACGATCACCTCGGCCAGCGTGCGCAGCTTGGTCTCCTGCGCGAACTCCTGCTTGTCGGGGTCCATCAGCTCGGTGCGGCCCTTCCACACCACGCCCGCCAGGTCGGTGACCCAGATGTTCTCGCGCGGCAGGCCGAGCTTCATCAGCAGGCCCAGGCAGGCCAATGCGGCCGCGCCGGCGCCCGACGCCACCAGCTTGACCTCGCGAATCTGCTTGCCCACCACCTTCAAGCCGTTGAGCAGCGCCGCGCCGACGACGATCGCCGTGCCGTGCTGGTCGTCGTGGAAGACGGGAATCTTCAGCCGCTCGCGCAGCCGGCGCTCGACATAGAAACAGTCCGGGGCCTTGATGTCCTCGAGGTTGATGCCGCCGAACGTCGGCTCGAGCGCCGCGATGATGTCGACCAGGCGTTCGACGTTCTTCTCGTTGATCTCGATGTCGAACACATCGATGCCGGCGAACTTCTTGAACAGGACCCCCTTGCCCTCCATCACCGGCTTGGCCGCCAGCGGCCCGATGTCACCCAGGCCGAGCACGGCCGTGCCGTTGGTCACCACGGCCACCAGGTTGCCGCGGGCGGTATACCGGTAGGCATTCACCGGGTCGGCGACGATTTCCTCGCACGCCGCGGCGACACCCGGGGAGTAGGCGAGCGCGAGGTCGCGCTGGTTCAGCAACTGCTTGGTGGCTGCGATGGCCACCTTGCCGGGCGTCGGAAACTCGTGGTACTCGAGCGCCGCGCGGCGCAACTCCGCGCGTTTGGCTTCATAGCTGGAGGACATGACGCTCCGATGGCGGTGGGCGGTCGGCGATTGTAGGAGGGCCGCCTGCGACCCCGCGATGCGCTGCGACCCTGAGCGTCCGTGCGCCACAATCTGCCGATGCCTCTGGGTGAATTCGACCTCATCGCGCGCCACTTCACGCGCCCGCCCAAGCGCGCACTGCTCGGTGTGGGCGACGACTGCGCGCTGCTGGCACCCACCGCGGGGATGCAGCTCGCGGTGTCGAGCGACTTGCTGGTCGAAGGCCGGCACTTCCTGTCGACGGTGGCGCCGCGAGCGCTCGGACACAAGGCGCTGGCGGTCAACCTGAGCGACCTCGCGGCCTGCGGTGCGTCGCCGCTGGCCTTCACCCTGATGCTGGCGCTGCCTCGCGCAGAAGAGGAGTTTCTGCGCGGTTTTTCGGCGGGGCTGTTCGCGCTCGCCGATGCGCAGGGGATCGAGCTGATCGGCGGCGACACGACGGCCGGTCCCTTGACTGTCGGCATCACGGTGCTGGGCGAGGTGCCGCCGGGCGCCGCGCTGCGGCGTGACGGGGCGCGCGCCGGCGACGACCTGTGGGTCAGTCATGCGCAGGATGGCGGCATCGGCGACGCCAGGCTCGCGCTCGAAGTCTTTCGCGGCCAAGTGGCACTGCCTGGCGAAGAATTCGCCCTCGTGCGTCGCGCGATGGAGTGGCCCCAGCCGCGCGTGGCGCTGGGCGTGGCGCTGCGCGGCGTGGCCCACGCGGCGATCGACCTCAGCGATGGCTTGGCGGGCGACCTCGGCCATGTGCTGGCGCAATCACGCGTCGGCGCGCTGCTCGAATGGGCGGCGCTGCCGCGCTCGCGCACGTTGGCCGCGTTGCCACTGCCGCTGCAGCAGCAATGCCTGCTGGCCGGCGGCGACGACTACGAGCTGCTGTTCAGCGCGCCCGCGTCGGCGCGCGCGGCGGTGCAGCGCGCGGCCGCACAGGCTGCGGTGGCGGTGAGCCGCATCGGCGAGATCCAGGGCGAGGCCGGCCTGCGCGTCCTCTGGCCCGACGGCGCCGTCTCGCCGTGGGTGGCGCGCGGCTTCGACCATTTCGCGAGCGACGTCCGATGATGGCCTGGCCGATGCCGCCAACTGCCGGGTTTGCGCCGCGGCGCGCCGACTGGCGCTTCCTGTTCGAGCATCCGGCGCATGCGATCGCGCTCGGCTTCGGAAGCGGGCTGTCACCCAAGGCCGCGGGCACCGTCGGCACGTTGTTCGGGTGGGCCCTGTTCGTGGTCTTGCAGCCGTGGCTCGGCGACTGGCAGTGGGCGCTGCTGCTGGCCCTGTCGTTCGGAGTCGGCTGGTGGGCTTGCACGCGCTCGGCGCAGGCGCTGCGCCAGAGCGACCCGGGCGCCATCGTGTGGGACGAGGTGTTGGGCATCTGGGTCGTGCTGTGGCTGGTGATGCCCACCGATTGGCTCGGGCAGTTGTGCGCCTTCGTGCTGTTTCGCCTGTTCGATATCGCCAAGCCGGGGCCGGTGGCCTGGGCCGACGGCCTGTTCAAGGCTCGTGCCGGCGAAGCCATCGGTGCCAGGCAAGGCATCGGCATCTTGCTCGATGATCTGGTGGCGGCGCTGTGTGCGCTGCTGGTCATCGCGTTGTGGAGAGTGTCGTGAACGACCCCGCCGCGGCTGCACTCGTGATGCAACTGGCCGACCGCCTGCGTGCATTGGGTTGGCGCCTGGCCTGTGCGGAGAGTTGCACGGGCGGATTGATCGCCGCCGCCTGCACCGACCTGGCGGGATCGAGCGATTGGTTCGAGCGCGGGGTCGTCAGCTACAGCAACCGGGCCAAGGTGGCGCTGCTCGGCGTGCCGCAGGCCTTGATCGACGCTCACGGAGCGGTCAGCCAGGCGGTGGTGCGCGCGATGGTCGATGGCATCGCGCAATCGAGCGGCGCCGACCTCGCCGTCGCGGTCACCGGCGTCGCCGGCCCGGCCGGCGGCACGGCGGCCAAGCCGGTGGGCACCGTGTGGTTCGGCTTCGCGGTGCGCCACCGCGACGGCACGTTGGAGATCGGCAGCGAGCAGCGGCGCTTCGACGGCGATCGCGCGCAGGTGCGCGCGGCCAGCGTGCTGCACGCGCTGCACGGGCTGCTGCAGCGCTCGCAGGAGGCACCGTGAACCTGCTGCTGGCCGGCAATTTCGAGGCTGCCGAACGTGACCGCTGGCATGCCGCCTTGGCGCAGGCGATGCCGCAGCACCATTTGGTGGCAGCCGACGAACTGTTCGACCGCACCCGCATCGAGGTGGCGATCGTCGCCAATCCATTGCACGGCAGCCTGCGCGGGTTGCCTCGGCTGCGGCTGATCCAGTCACTGTGGGCCGGCGTCGAGGGCCTGTTGAGCGACGATTCGGTGCCGACCGACGTGCCGGTGGCGCGTCTGGTCGACCCGGCGCTCGCCACCGCGATGGCCGAGACCGCGGTGTGGGCCGTGCTGTCGTTGCACCGCGGCTTCTATGCCTACCAGCGCCAGCAGCGGCTGATGCTGTGGCGGCAGTTGCCCCAGCTGCGCGCCGACGAGCTGCCCGTCACCGTGCTCGGTCTCGGCGCGATGGGTTCGGCCTGTGTGCGTGCGCTGGCGCCGCTCGGCTACCGCATCACGGTCTGGACACACAGCGCCACGCCGCGCGACTTGCCGGACGGCGTCGAGCACGTGCACGGCGACGAGGCGTTGTTTCCTTGCCTGCGCAGCAGCTCGATCGTGATCAACCTGTTGCCGTTGACGCCGGCCACCCGCGGCTTGCTCGACGCCCGTTTCTTCGCGGCGATGCCGCGTGGTGCCGGCCTCGTCAACCTGGCGCGTGGCGGCCACGTGGTCGAGGCCGACCTGCGCGCGGCGCTGGGCAGCGGCCGCCTCGGCCACGCCGTGCTCGACGTGTTCGAGCGCGAGCCGCTCGACCCCAAGCATCCGTTCTGGCGACACCCGCGGGTGACGGTGCTGCCGCACGTGGCGGCGCTGAGCGACCCGCGCAGCGCCGC
>DATDJF010000030.1:0-19551 GCA_036520715.1 Burkholderiaceae bacterium
AGGAAGTCGACCAGTTCCTTGACCTCTTCCTTGGCCTCGTCGCAGCCGGCGACGTCGGCGAAGGTGATCGTGTTGTTGCTCTCGTCGAGCATTCGCGCGCGGCTCTTGCCGAAGCTGAAGGCGCCGCCCTTGCCGCCGCCCTGCATCTGGCGCATGAAGTAGATCCACACGCCGATCAGCAGCAGCATCGGGCCCCAGCTGATCAGGATGCTCATCAGGATCGACGGCTCCTCGCGCGCCTTGACGTCGAACTTGACGCCGTTGGCGATCAGGTCACCGACCAGGCCACGGTCGAGGTAGGTGGCGGTGGAGCGTATGCGTTTGTCGTCGTTGGTGACGGCCAGGATCTCGGTGCCGCCGTTGCCCTCTTGCAAGGTGACGGCCTTGATGCGCTTGGCGCGCACCTCTTCGAGAAAGTCGGAGTAGCCGATCTGCGAGCCTTGGCTGACCCCGCGGTCGAACTGCTTGAAGACCGTGAACAGGACCAGCGCGATCACCAACCAGACCGCAACCTTCGAGAACCATTGATTGTTCACCGCGGCTCCTTATCGCCTACGTCGGACCCGCGCGCTCGAACGTCCCCGGCTCCGTGCTCATATCAGAGTGATGCGGACGCACCACACCCGTGAGCGGAATTGGGGACGATTTTAGTCCAGACAAGGGTCGGCGCAGGCGCTGCCTGCAATCACCTTGCATGCGGCCAACTGCGCATTCGTTGGCGGGCCACGGCCCGGTTGCATCTGGGCATCAAGCCCGCTTGGGGCCGATACCCACCAAAAAGGTCTCGGCCGACTTGTCGCGCGACGCCTTGGGCTTGATCGCCTTCACAACCCGAAACGATTGCTTGAAGCGTTGGACCAGTTGGCTGTAGCCGCTGCCGTGGAACGCCTTGGCCACCAGCGCGCCATCGCTCTTGAGGTGCTGGCTCGCAAAGTGAAGGGCGAGTTCCACCAGATCCGCCATGCGCGCAGCGTCCGACGCCGCCACGCCCGACAGATTGGGCGCCATGTCCGACAGCACGACGTCCACCGCGCGGCCCTGCAGGCTGGCAGCCAACGCGGCGGCAGTGGCTTCGTCGCGAAAATCTCCTTCGATGAACGACACGCCTTCGATCGGCTCCATCGGCAGCACGTCGAGGGCGACGATGGTGCCGTCGAGGGCCCCGACCGCCGCGCCGCCGCTGCCGGCGGTCTTGGGCGCAAAGCGCCGCCGCACGTACTGGCTCCAGGCGCCTGGCGTCGAGCCCAGGTCGACCACCACCTGGCCGGGGCGGATCAGGCGCAGCGCTTCGTCGATCTCCTTGAGCTTGTAGGCCGCGCGCGCGCGGTAGCCCTCCTGGCGCGCCAGCTTGACGTAGGGATCGTTGACGTGGTCGTTGAGCCACGCCCGATCGACTTTTTTGCTCTTGGTCATCTGGGTGAAAGCCGCCAAGGGCCGCCTGCGTCGCGGGCCGGCGTCGCGCAGCGAGTGCAACCGGCTGCGGCGAAGGCCGCAGACATAATACGGCGATGCCAGCGCTCGAACTGACCACTGAACAGCGCAAAACCTTGCGCGCCTCGGCGCATCACCTCGACCCGGTGGTGATGATCGGCACCGAGGGCTTGAGCCCGGCAGTGCACAAGGAACTCGACCGGGCGCTGGCTGCGCATGGTCTGATCAAGGTGCGCGTGCTTTCCGATTCGCGCGAGCAGCGGTCGACCTTGCTGGCCGACGCGGCAGACCGCCTGGGTGCCGCACCGGTGCAGCACATCGGCAAGCTGCTCGTGCTGTGGCGGCCGCAACCGCCCAAGGCCAAGGAACCGCGCGCGGAAGACCGCATGGCGGGGCCGCGCACCGTGCGCCTGGTCAAGTTTTCGAAGAGTTCCACCAAGCGGCCCACGATCAAGAAGGTCAAGGTGTTCGGCAACCAGCGGGTCACCGCCGGCGGCATGATCAAACGCGCCAAGGAGCGCGCCGCCAGCATCAAGAAAAAGCGCCTCGCCTGAGCGGGCGCGGCGGCCGCCTGCGTCAGCGATAGCGCACGTCGACGATTTCGTAGCTCTTGACGCCGCCGGGCGCCTGCACGTCGGCCACGTCGCCGCTCTCCTTGCCGATCAGCGCCCGGGCGATCGGCGAGCTGATCGAGATCAACCCCTGCTTGAGGTCGGCCTCGTCGTCGCCGACGATCTGGTAGGTGACGCGATGGCCGCCCGCTTCCTCTTCGAGCTCGACGGTCGCGCCAAACACCACGCGGCCGCCGGCGTCCAGCGAGGCGGGGTCGATCACCTGCGCGGCTGCCAGCTTGCTCTCGATCTCGGCGATGCGCCCTTCGATGAAGGCCTGCTTGTCCTTGGCGGCTTCGTACTCGGCGTTTTCGGACAGGTCGCCCTGGCCGCGCGCCTCGGAAATCGCCTGGATCACGGCGTGGCGCTCGACGGTCTTGAGGCGTTGCAGTTCGCTCTTCAGCAGGTCGGCGCCGCGGCGAGTGAGGGGAATCGTGGCCATCGCTTGCGAATCCTGTGCAAAGACAAAAACGCGCCTGAGGGCGCGTCGCTGAAGTCGCCGGCGCGCTCCCAGGCGCTGCCGGCGTGCCCAGTTTAGTGCAGTTCGGCGTGCAATTCCTGCAGCGACGTCACCGTGAGGTCGTCCTGGTGCTTGAGCGCCTCGGTTGCCGCCTCGCAGCCGGCCATCGTGGTGTAGTAGGTCACCCGGTTGGCGATGGCGGCGGTGCGGATGTGGCGTGAGTCGGCGATCGCGGTGCGCGTTTCGTCGACTGTCGTATAGACCAGCTGGACTTGGCCCGCCTTCACCTTGTCGGCGATGTGGGGGCGGCCGTCCTTGACCTTGTTGACCACGGTCACCGCGATGCCGGCTGCCGCGATCGCCGCTGCCGTGCCCTTGGTGGCCGCGATCTGGTAGCCGAGATCGACCAGCTCGCTGGCCACCTTGACAGCGCGGTCCTTGTCGCCGTTCTTGACGCTGATCACCACGGTGCCCTTGTCGGGCAGTCGCGAGCCGGCGCCGAGCTGGCTCTTCAGCATCGCCTCGCCGAAGCTGCGGCCCACCCCCATCACCTCGCCGGTGGAGCGCATCTCGGGGCCGAGGATCGGGTCGACCCCCGGGAACTTGTTGAACGGGAACACCGCCTCCTTGACGCTGAAGTACGGCGGGATCACCTCGCCCTTGACGCCGCGCTGGTCGCTCAGGCGTTGCCCGGCCATGCAACGCGCCGCGATCTTGGCCAGCGGCTGACCGGTGGCCTTGCTGACGAACGGCACCGTGCGCGACGCCCGGGGGTTGACCTCGAGCACGTAGACCACGGCCTCGTCGGGGCTGCTCACCTCGCCCTGGATCGCGAACTGCACGTTCATCAGGCCCACCACCTTCAGCGCCTTGGCCATCAGCGTGGTCTGGCGGCGCAACTCGTCCTGCAGCTGGGCCGGCAGCGAGTACGGCGGCAGCGAGCAGGCCGAGTCGCCGGAGTGCACGCCGGCCTGCTCGACGTGCTCCATGATGCCGCCGATCATCACCTCGCTGCCGTCGCTGACCGCATCGACGTCGACCTCGATGGCGTCGTCGAGAAAACGATCGAGCAGCACCGGCGACTTCTCGCTCACTCGAACAGCGTCGCGCATGTAGCGCTGCAGGTCGTTGTCGCCGTGCACGATCTCCATCGCGCGGCCGCCGAGCACGTAGCTCGGCCGCACCACCAGCGGGTAGCCGATCTCGTGGGCGAGCTGGAGCGCCGCCTCTTCGGTGCGCGCCGTGCGATTGGGCGGCTGCCTGAGCTTGAGCTCGTGCAGCAGCTTCTGGAAGCGCTCGCGGTCTTCGGCGATGTCGATCGAGTCGGGTGTGGTGCCGATGATCGGCACGCCATTGGCCTCGAGGTCGAGCGCCAGCTTGAGCGGCGTCTGGCCGCCGTACTGCACGATCACGCCGGTGGGCTTTTCCTTGTCGACGATCTCGAGCACGTCTTCCAGGGTCACCGGCTCGAAGTACAGCCGGTCGCTGGTGTCGTAGTCGGTCGACACCGTCTCCGGGTTGCAGTTGACCATGATGGTCTCGTAGCCGTCCTCGCGCATCGCCAGCGCCGCGTGCACGCAGCAGTAGTCGAACTCGATGCCCTGGCCGATGCGGTTGGGCCCGCCGCCGAGCACCATGATCTTGCGGTTGGTGGTCGGCTCGGCCTCGCACTCCTCGTCGTACGACGAGTACAGGTAGGCGGTCTGGGTGGCGAACTCGGCGGCGCAGGTGTCGACCCGCTTGTAGACCGGCCGCACGCCCATCGTGTGCCGCGCCTTGCGCACCTGGTGCTCGTTGGTGCCGAGCAGCCTGGCCAGCCGCCGGTCGGCAAAGCCCATCTGCTTGAGGTGGCGCATCTCGGCCATCGACAGGCTGGCCAGCGCACGGCCGGCCAGCAGCCGCTCGGTCGAGACGATCTGCTCGATCTGCGCCAGGAACCACGGGTCGATGGCGGTCTCGTCGTGGATCTCCTCCAAGCGCATGCCGTTGCGAAACGCATCGGCGACGAACAGGATGCGCTCCGGCCCCGCGTTGCCGATCGCCTCGACGATCTGCTCGCGGTCGCCCTCGTGCACCTCGTCGCGCTCGGCCAGGCCGTCGATGCCGGTCTCCAGGCCGCGCAGCGCCTTCTGGAAGCTCTCCTGGAAGGTGCGGCCGATCGCCATCACCTCGCCCACCGACTTCATCTGCGTGGTCAGGTGCGGGTCGGCCTCGCGGAACTTCTCGAACGCGAAACGCGGGATCTTGGTCACCACGTAGTCGATGCTCGGCTCGAAGCTGGCCGGCGTGGCGCCGCCGGTGATGTCGTTGCGCAGCTCGTCGAGCGTGTAGCCCACCGCCAGCTTGGCGGCGATCTTGGCGATCGGAAAGCCGGTGGCCTTGGACGCCAGCGCCGAGCTGCGGCTGACGCGCGGGTTCATCTCGATCACGATCATGCGGCCGTTGCCGGGGTGGATCGCGAACTGCACGTTGGAGCCGCCGGTGTCGACGCCGATCTCGCGCAGGATCGCGATCGAGGCGTTGCGCATCAACTGGTATTCCTTGTCGGTCAGCGTCTGCGCGGGCGCCACGGTGATCGAGTCGCCGGTGTGGATGCCCATCGGATCGAGGTTCTCGATCGAGCAGACGATGATGCAGTTGTCGGCCTTGTCGCGCACCACCTCCATCTCGAACTCTTTCCAGCCGATCAGCGACTCCTCGATCAGAAGCTCGTTGGTCGGCGACAGGTCGATGCCACGCTTGCAGATCTCCTCGAACTCCTCGGGGTTGTAGGCAATGCCGCCACCAGTGCCGCCGAGCGTGAAGCTCGGACGGATCACCGCCGGGAAGCCGGTGCCGCCGATTTGCGCGGCGATGCGCTTTTGCACGGCCCAAGCCTCGTCCAGGGTGTGCGCGATGCCGCTCTTGGCGGAATCGAGGCCGATCGAGGTCATCGCGTCCTTGAATTTCAGGCGATCCTCGGCCTTCTCGATGGCCTTCTCGTTGGCCCCGATCATCTCGACGCCGTGCCTGGCGAGCACGCCATGCTTGTGCAGGTCGAGCGCGCAGTTCAACGCCGTCTGCCCGCCCATCGTCGGCAGGATGGCGTCGGGCTTCTCCTTGGCAATGATCTTCTCGACCATCTGCCAGGTGATCGGCTCGATGTAGGTCACATCGGCCATCTCCGGGTCGGTCATGATGGTCGCCGGATTGCTGTTGACCAGGATGACCTTGTAGCCCTCCTGCCGCAGCGCCTTGCACGCCTGCGCCCCCGAGTAGTCGAACTCGCAGGCCTGGCCGATCACGATCGGGCCGGCGCCGATGATCAAGATGCTCTTCAGGTCGGTGCGCTTCATGTCACGTCTTCTCCATCAGCGCAACGAAACGGTCGAACAGGTAGCCGATGTCGTGCGGCCCCGGGCTCGCCTCCGGATGGCCCTGGAAGCAAAAGGCCGGGCGATCGGTGCGCGCCAGCCCCTGCAGCGTGCCGTCGAACAGCGACACGTGGGTCGGCCGCAGCGTGGCCGGCAGCGACTTGTCGTCGACCGCGAAGCCGTGGTTCTGGCTGGTGATCGAGACGCGGCCACTGTCGAGGTCCTTCACCGGGTGGTTGGCGCCGTGGTGGCCGAACTTCATCTTGAACGTGCGGGCGCCCGAGGCCAGCGCCAGGATCTGGTGGCCCAGGCAGATGCCGAAGGTCGGCAAGCCCTTGTCGATCAGCGTGCGCGTGGCGCGGATGGCGTAGTCGCACGGCTCGGGGTCGCCCGGCCCGTTGCTGAGAAAGATGCCGTCCGGCGACAACGCCAGCGCGTCGGCCGCCGACGCCTGCGCCGGCACCACGGTGACGCGGCAGCCACGGCTGGCCAGCATGCGCAGGATGTTGCGCTTGACGCCGAAGTCGTAGGCGACCACGTGAAATCGAGGGTCGGCCGCCGTCGCATAGCCCTCGCCCAGACGCCACTCGCCTTCGTGCCACGGGTACGACTGCTTCGCGGAGACCACCTGGGCGAGATCGAGTCCCGCCATGGCGGGCGCGCCACGTGCTCGCGCCACGGCGTCATCGATGTCGCCCTGCTCGACCCGAGTGCCCGCGGCGAAGCTCACGACGCACCCGTTCTGGGCGCCGCCGGAACGCAGTGCGCGCGTCAGGCGTCGCGTGTCGATGCCGGCGATGGCCACCACGCTCTCGCGCTGCAGGTACTGCGCGAGCGTCATCGTCTGGCGGAAGTTCGACGCCCGCACCGGCAAGTCCTTGATCACCAGGCCGGCCGCGTGCACGCGCGTGGCCTCGACATCTTCGGCGTTGACGCCGTAGTTGCCGATGTGCGGATAGGTCAGCGTCACGATCTGCCGGCAGTAGCTCGGGTCGGTGAGGATCTCCTGGTAGCCGGTCATGGCCGTGTTGAACACCACCTCGCCCACCGTGGCGCCGGGCGCGCCGATCGAGTGGCCGATGAAGACCGTGCCGTCCGCGAGCGCGAGCAGGGCTGGAGGCAGTGCGGGTAACAAGGGGGTGAACTCCGGCGTTCGCGCGCCCAGCTCCGCTCCTTGCAGGAGATCCGGAGTCCGAGGGGAAACCGTCGACGGAGTTTCGCTAGGCGGCGGGGGTGTGGGAAAGCACGCAAATTATAGCGAGGCCCACCGATCGCCTCGCCATGCGGGGTGGAGTCGACTTCAGGTCACCACGGCCGCGATGCCGGCGCGGGCGATCTGCGCGTCCTGGCCCGGCTTCACGCCGCTGACGCCCACGGCGCCGACGCACTGGCCCTCGACCATGATCGGCACGCCCCCTTCCAGCATGCCGTGCAGGACTGGCGCGCTGAGAAACGACACCCGCCCCTGGTTGATCATGTCTTCGTAGACCTTGCTCTCGCGGCGTCCAACCGCCGCCGTGTGCGCCTTGGCCGGTGCGATCTGGGCCGAGATCGGCGGCGCGCCGTCGAGCCGCTGCAGCCACCACAGATGACCGCCGTCGTCGACCACCGCGATCGACACCGCCCAGCCGTTGGCCAGGGCTTCGGATTCGGCGGCCGCGGCGATCATCTGGGCGTCGCTCGCGGTCAGGAAGGGACGGGTCTTCATGCTTCGATCCTTCGGTTGTCAAGTGATCGACCGACACGATAGCGTCCAAGCCGCGCCAAACCTGTGCATTGGCCGCAAAGATCGCCTGCGCGCTCCCTTGACTTCCGGTGACGGGGCATCACTTATACGCAGGCGCGCGGGGGAACTTAGAATCCCCCTCGCGGGTCTGAACCCGCGTCATCCACCCACGGAGGATCCATGAACCAAAGCCTGCAAACCCAACCCGGCTACGCCGGTTCCGGCGCGCTGGCCGTCGATCGCAACCGCGTCCTGCGCAACACCTACTGGCTGCTCGCCCTGTCGCTGCTGCCCACGGTGCTCGGCGCCTGGGTCGGCGTGAGCACCGGCATCGCCCAGGCGATGAGCCCGGGCATCAGCCTGATCGTGTTTCTGGCGGGATCGTTCGGGTTGATCTACGGCATCGAGAAGACGAAACATTCGTCCACCGGCGTCTACCTGCTGCTGGCCTTCACGTTCTTCATGGGCCTGATGCTGGCGCGCCTGCTGGCGATGGTGCTGGGCTTCAAGAACGGCACCTCGCTGGTCATGACGGCCTTCGGCGGCACCGCGGCGGTGTTCTTCGCGATGGCGTCGCTGGCCACGGTGGTGAAGCGAGACCTGTCCGGCATGGGCAAGTTCCTGTTCATCGGCGCGATCATCGTGTTCGTCGGCTTCCTGGCGAACTTCTTCCTGCAGTCGTCGGCGCTGATGCTCACGTTGCTGGTGGTCTGCCTGGGCGTCTTCTCCGCCTTCATGCTGTACGACATCAAGCGCGTCATCGACGGCGGCGAGACCAACTACGTGTCGGCCACGTTGGCGATCTACCTGGACATCTTCAACGTGTTCCAGAGCCTGCTGGCGCTGCTGGGCATCTTCGGCGGCGAACGCGACTAGTAGCACGCGTCGCTGATCTCCGCAGGGCCCCGCTGTGCGGGGCCCTATTCATTTCAGGCCCGGTCGAAAACCGCAATCGACTCGACATGGGCGGTGTGCGGAAACATGTCCACCACGCCTGCCGCCGAGCACACATAACCCGCCTGGTGCACCAGCAGGCCGGCATCACGCGCCAGCGTCGCCGGGTTGCAACTCACGTAGACGATGCGCCGCGGCGGCTGCCAAGCCTGCACTCCGGCCTGCGCCAGATCCGCGACAGCCTTCGCCAGCGCGAACGCGCCTTCTCGTGGCGGATCGATCAACCAGCGCTGCGCATGAGGCAGCGCCAGCAGGTCGCCGCCGCTCAGCTCGAACAGATTGCGGACCGCGAATGACGCGCGATCGGCGAGGCCGTTGGCCGTCGCATTGTCACGCGCACGCTGCACCAGCGCGTCGCTGCCCTCGATGCCCAGCACCGATGTCGAGCGACGGGCCAATGCCAGCGTGAAGTTGCCCAGGCCGCAGAACCAGTCGATCACCCCGTCATCAGGTGCCGGGTCGAGGTATCCCACGGCCTGCGAGACCAGCACGCGGTTGATGGCCAGATTGACCTGCGTGAAGTCGGTGGGCCGAAACTGCATCGTCAGCGCGAACTCGGGCAGCCGATAGCACAACGCGGCGCCGCCGGCGTCGAGCGGCGCCGCAGTGTCGGGGCCACCCGGTTGCAACCACCATTGCACGCCATGCACGACGCCAAACTCCCGCAGGCGCTCGCGATCGGCTCCGCCGAGCGGGTCGAGGTGGCGCAGCACCAGCGCGCACACCTCGTCGCCCATCGCGAGCTCGATCTGCGGCAGGCGATCGCGCGCCGCCATCGACCCGACCAGTTCGCGCAAAGCCGGCAGCAGTGCGCTCACCTTGGCCGGCAGCACCGGGCACTGCGTCATGTCGGCCACGTAGCGCGACTTGCGCTCGTGGAAGCCCACCAGCACGGTGTCTTTCTTGCCCACGAAGCGCACCGACAGCCGCGCCCGCAGCCGGTAGCCCCAGGCCGGCCCCTGCAGGGGCCGCAGCACCTGCCCGGGCACGACCTTGGCCAGATGGCGCAGGTTGTCTTCGAGCACGCGCTGCTTGGCAGCCACCTGCGCCACCGGCTGCAGGTGCTGCATCTTGCAGCCGCCGCAGGCCTGCGAGTGCAGACCGAAGTGCGGGCACCGCGGCTTCACACGCTGCGAACTCTCGCGCTGCAGCGCCGACAGCGCACCCTGCTCCCATTGGTTCTTGCGCCGCGACACCGACACCTGCACACGTTCACCCGGCAGCGCACCCTCAATGAAGACCACCTTGCCGTCGGGCCGGCGCGCGACGCCCTGCCCGTCGAGGTCGAGCGATTCCACGTCCAGCCACGGTGCGTCGCCTTGCATGCGCCGATTATCGACAGGCGCAAAACAAACGGGCCGCGCGTCGGCGGCCCGTCGGCCTCACGTCGCCGCGATCACGGGGTCGCGTAGTCGGAAATCACCTTCCACTTGCCCTCCTGGATCTGCGACAGCCGCGAGGCCTCGCTGCCCAGGCGCTTCTTCGGGCTGTAGGTGGCCTCGGCGCTGCCGAACATGTCGCTCGGGATCACCATCGTGTCCATCGCCTTGATGAAGCTGTCGGTGGTGAGATTCGAGCCCGCCTTGGTGGCCGCGCGCGCGAAGGCATCGACGATGACGTAGCCGTAGGCGGAGAACACGGTCGGGTCCTCGTTGAACTTGGTCTTGTACTTGTTGGCCCAGAAGCGGATCGGTTGCGACGATTCGTCGAGGTACGGATGTTGTGCGCCCATGCTCGCGTACAGACCGTTCATCGCCGGCCCGCCGAGCTTGTGGATCAAGTCGGTGTAGGCCGCGCTCGAGCCCAGGAACGTCGGGTTGAAGCCGGTCTTGCGCGACTCGCCGATGGTGCCGATGGTCTCGCGGATGATCGTGCCCAGCACCACGAGGTCGCAGTTGCCGGCCTTCATGCGCGCCACTTGCGAGGAGAAATCGGTGGCACCACGCTTGTAGGTGGTCTTCTCGGCCAGCTCCATGTTGATGGTCTTCAGGCCGGCCTCGGCACCGCGCATGACCTCGAGCCCGAATTCGTCGTCCTGGTAGATCGTGCACACCTTCTTGGCGCTCTTCTCCTTCACCAGGCGCGGCAGCATCACGCGCATCTGGTCGTAGTACGGCACCGCGAACGAGTACTTCAGCTTGTGAAACGGCTCGTACATCTCGCGCGCCGCCGTCACCGGCATGAAGTTGATGATGTTCTTCTCGAACTGCACCGGCATCGCGGCCAGGTTGGGCGCGGTGCCGATGTGCGCCAGCATCATGAAGATCTTGTCCTGGTTGACCAGCTTCTGAGCCGCCAGCACCGCGCGCTTGGGGTCGTAGGCGGCGTCTTCGACGAGCAGCTTGATCTTGCGGCCGTTGATGCCGCCTTGCTCGTTGATCTCATCGACGCGAAGCACCATGCCGCCGCGGGTCTGCTTGCCGAACGCGGCGATCGGACCTGACAAGTCCTGGATCGTGCCGATCACGATCTCGTCCTTGGTGACGCCTTGCTGCTGAGCGAAGGCGGTGGAAGCGGCCAGTGCGCTGGCCGCCATGGCGATGGCGAGGGCTCTCATGATGTCTCCTGTGCAGGTTGTCATTGGTACATGGCTTCGATCTGCGGCGCGTACTTGGCGTGCACCAGCTTGCGCTTGAGCTTCATCGTCGGCGTCAGCTCTTCGTCTTCGGCGGTGAGCTGCGTCTCGAGCAGGTGGAAGCGCTTGATCTGCTCGACGCGGGCGAACTTCTTGTTGACCTTGTCGATCTCGCCTTCGATCAGCGCCCGCACATCGGCCGAGCGCGTCAGGCTTGCGTAGTTGGAGAAGGGAATGTCGCGCTCTTGCGCGTAGCGTTCGACGTTCTCGAGGTCGATCATCACCAACGCGGTGAGGTACGGACGCTTGTCGCCGATCACCACCGCGTCGGTGACGTAGGGCGAGAACTTCAGCTCGTTCTCCCACTCGCTGGGCGTCACGTTCTTGCCGCCGGCGGTGATGATGATGTCCTTCATGCGGTCGGTGATGCGGAAGTAACCTTCGTCGTCGACCGTGCCGACGTCGCCGGTGTGCAGCCAGCCGTCGGCGTCGATCGTCTCGGCGGTCTTCTGCGGCTGGTTGAGGTATCCCGCGAAGACGTTGCGCCCGCGCACCAGGATCTCGCCGCTGGCCGGGTCGATGCGCGCCTGCACGCCGTCGGCGGGCGTGCCGATGGTGCCGATGCGGATCGCGTCGGGCCGATTGATGATGCCCAGGCCCGTGGTCTCGGTCATGCCCCAGCCCTCGAGCATCGGCACGCCCAGCGAGAGGTACCAGCGGATCAGGTCCGGGGCGATCGGCGCCGCACCGGTGAGCAGGTAACGCGACCGATGGATGCCGATCAGCCGGCGCACGTTGTCGAGCACGAGGACACGCGAGACGAGGAACTGCAGCTTCAGCCACGCCGGCACCGGCTTGCGCTGCAACACGAGGTCGGCCACCCGGCCACCGACGCCGATGGCCCTGGCATACGCCCACTGCTGCAGGCGGCCCGCCTCTTTCACCGCGATGGTCACAGCCGAATAGAACTTCTCCCACACCCGCGGCACCGCGAAGAAGATCGTCGGCGCGATCTCACGCACGTTCTCGGGCACGGTGTCGGGGTTCTCGACGAAGTTCAGGATCGACCCCGCGTAGATCGACGAGAACTCGCCGATCATGCGCTCGGCGATGTGACACAGCGGCAGGAAGCACATGCGCTCGTCGCCTTCCACCTGCGGCAGCACCAGCGCCGCATGGCGCACCGTCCACGCCAACGCGCCGTGCAGGTGCATCGCGCCCTTGGGCTTGCCGGTGGTGCCCGAGGTGTAGACCAGGATCGCCAGGTCGTCGGGCTGCAGCGCGGCCACCCGCTCCTGCAGCGCGCCGGGGTCCTGCGCGAGATGGTCGCGGCCCGAGGCGCGCAGCGCGTCGAGGCTGGTGACCAGCGGATGCTCGAAATCGGCCAATCCCTCCATGTCGAAGACCACGATGCGGCGCAGTTGCGGCAACTGCCCGCTCGCCTGCAACGCCTTGTCGAGCTGTTCGTCGTCCTCGACGAACAGCACCGTGGTGCGCGAGTCGTCGCACAGGTAGTGCACTTGGGCGGCCGAGTCGGTGGGGTAGATGCCGCTGCAGACGCCGCCGCACGACAGCACCGCGAGATCGGCCAACACCCACTCGACGACGGTGTTGGACAGGATCGACGCCGTGTCGCCGCGCTGAAACCCGAGCGCCATCAGGCCGTGCGCGATCTCGCGCACGGCGACGGCGGTGTCGTTCCAGCTCCAGCTTCGCCACAGGCCGAACTCCTTCTGGCGCAGCCACGTGCGCTCGCCGCGCGCGGCCACCGCGTGCCAGAACATCGCGGGCAGTGTGTCGCCCGCCAGCACGCGGTCGGGCCTGGGCTGCAAGCGATCGATGTTCCAGAGGTTGGGCATACGCTGCGTTGGCCAGGTTTCGCGCCGGATGCTAGCGCCGGGCCACGCGGGCAAGCCCCCTGGGAAACGCTGAGCCGCACCGAGGCGCGGTGGTATGCGCCTGTCAGGGGTGCGAGGCCGTGTTCGGCGCCGGCCAGGCCGCCAGGTACTCGGCCCAGTGCGGTTCGTCGCTGGCGGCCAGCATCGTGCGCACCATCGCCAGTTCCTGCGTGTGCTCGTCTTGCGTGAGGCCGCCGCGCATCAGCTGGTAGCGGCAATACAGCAGGTAGGTGTTCATCACGTCGGTCTCGCAGTAACGACGGATGTCTTCGATGCGGCCTTCGAGCCAGGCACCGTGCACGGCCGAGCCGTCCATGCCGAGCTTGCCCGGCAAGCCGCACAACTTGGCCATTGCGTCCAGCGGCGCGCTGGCGCGCGGCTGGTACAGCGCCAGCAGGTCCATCAGGTCGAGGTGACGATGGTGGTAGCGCGAGATGTAGTTGTTCCACTTGAACTCGCGATCGTCCTCGCCGAAGTCCCAGTACTTGCTGGCCACCACGCCGTGCATCAGGCCGCGGTAGTGCAGCACCGGCAGGTCGAAGCCGCCGCCGTTCCAGCTCACGAGCTGCGGCACGCGCTTGTCGATGCTGGAGAAGAACTGCTGCACGATGCGCGCCTCCTCGGAAGGGCCCGCGCGCCCCGAGCGGTCGACGAACGAGTGCACGCGCAGGCCGTCGGCGCCGCGGTACACGCACGAGATCGTCACCACGCGCTGCAGGTGATGCGGCAGGAAGTCGCTGCGGCCGTCGGCCGCACGCTGCGCCAGCTCCTGCGCCAGCACCTGCTCGTCGCTGACCTCGGCATCGCTGCCGCGCAGCGCGCGCAAGCCCGCCGCATCGGGAATGGTCTCGATGTCGAACACGAGCACCGGCCAACCTGCCATCAAGGCCACCTGTGGATCCGTCGGTCAGAAACCGCCGCCGGCCAGCCCGCGCTGCGGCAACGCACGTGCCGGCGCCTCAACGCGGCGGCAGCAGCCGCGCCGGGTCGATCGGGCGTCCCTGGCGGCGAATTTCGAAATGCAGTTGCACACGCTCGGCGTCGCTCGAGCCCATCTCGGCAATCTTCTGGCCGCGCCGCACCACCTGGTCTTCCTTCACCAGCAACGCCTGGTTGTGCGCGTAGGCGGTGAGGTAGGTGTTGTTGTGCTTGACGATCACCAGGTTGCCGTAGCCGCGCAAGCCCGAACCGGCATACACCACCCTGCCATCGGCCGCCGCCAGCACCGGATCGCCGGCCTTGCCGCTGAGGGTCAGGCCTTTGCTCTTGGCCTCGTCGAAGTTGCCGATCACGGCGCCGGCCGCGGGCCAGGCCCAGCTCACCTCGTCGTCCGGGTCGCGCGCAGCGGGTGGATTGCCCGGCGGCGGCGTGGCGGCGGCAACCGGCGGCAGCACCGGTGGTGCGGGCAGGGGCGGCGGCGCGGCGCCAGCGGTGGCCGCCGGCGCGGTACCAGCGGGCGGCGCCGTTGCCGGCTTGGCATCGAGCGGTCGCGCCTCGATGCGCGTGCTGTTGACGCCACGGGCCGCGGTGGCGGCTGGGTCGACGCCGGGCGGCGCCACCCGGATCACCTGGCCCACCTCGAGCGAGTTGGGGTTCTCGATGTTGTTCCAGCGCGCGATGTCGCGCGCGTTTTGGCCCGTTTCGAGGCCGACGCGGATCAGCGTGTCGCCCGGTTTGATGGTGTAGTAGCCGGGCTTGCCGGCGTTCTCGATACCGGGCTTGGCCGTTGCATCGACGACCACGCTCGGTGCCGGCGTGGCGCCGGCTGGCGTGGGCGCAGTCGTCGTCGGGCTGGGCAGGCTCGGCGCCGCAGGACGGCTCACCGGATTGCGGTCTTCCACCGGGGCAGGTTGACGTGAGGTCGCGCAGCCCGCGGCCACGCAGGCCGCAGCCACCACGATGCTCCATCGCAAAACCGCACGCAGCCCCGCGGCGCGCACGCCCACAGCGTGGCGCGGCGGCTGCACGGCTGGTGCGGGAAGGCTTGGCATCAAGTCGTTGGCCCTTGGGGTGAGGTCAGTCGACGCCCGATTTTAGGGGCACGAAATGCACGGGCTCGAGATCGAGCCGTTTGTAGCCGCTCAGTTCCCTGTCGACGACGGCCAGAATCTGCGCTGCGCCGCTGCGCACCGGCGCGATCAGGCGGCCGCCGATCGCGAGCTGCTCCAGCCAGGCCGGCGCGGGCTCGTCGCCGACGGCAGCGGCAATGATGCTGTGATACGGCGCATTGGGCGCGTGGCCGCGTTTGCCGTCGCCATGCACGAGGCGCACCCGATCCAGCCGCAACGGGGCCAGGTGGTCACGCGCCTTGTCGAACAGATCGCGCACGCGCTCGACCGACACCACCGAGTCGGCGAGCTGCGCCAGCAGCGCGCATTGGTAGCCGCAGCCAGTGCCGATCTCGAGCACCTTGCCGAGCCCGCCTCGCGCACGAGCCGCCGAGCCGGCCAGCAGCAGCGAGATCATGCGCGCCACCACCGACGGCTTGGAGATCGTCTGGCCCTGGCCGATCGGCAGGCTGGTGTCTTCGTAGGCCTGCGCTGCCAGCGCGCTGTCGATGAAGGCGTGGCGCGGCACGCTCTGCAGCGCCTGCAACAGACCCTCGTGGCGAATGCCCTGTGCGTGCAGGCGTTGCGTCATGCGCGCGCGCACCTGCGCCGAGTCGAGCCCGACGCCGCTGGGAGCGGCGCGCGCCCGCGCATCCTGCGCGGCATCGCGCAGCGGCCGCTGCGGTTGCAGCGCGGCGGCCGCGCGTCGTGGCGTCGCACCCGACACCTTGGCCAGCGGCAGCGGAAATGCGGGGCCGCGTCGGCGCTCGCTCACGGTGCCGTCACCAGCAGGCGCCGCCATTGAGGCAGCGCCGCGTGGTCGGTGAGGTCCACCTGCAGTGGCGTGATCGAGACCTGGCCCCGGCTCGCGGCGTGAAAGTCGGTGCCCTCGCCCGCCTCGCGCGCGCTGCCCGCCGGACCGATCCAGTAGATGGTCTCGCCGCGCGGGCTGACCTGCCGGATCACCGGCTCACTGGCATGGCGGCGGCCCAGCCGCGTGACCACGCGCGGCAACTGCGGCGCATCGGCGCGATTGGGGATGTTGACGTTGAGCAGCCACGGACCGTTGCGCTCGCGCAGCGCCGGCAGCACGTGCTCGATCACCTCGCGCGCGGTGCGCGCCGCGGCGTCGAGGTGCAGCCAGCCCTTGTCGACCTGCGAAAACGCGATCGCCGGAATGCCGAACAGATAACCTTCCATCGCCGCCGCCACGGTGCCCGAGTACAGCGTGTCGTCGCCCATGTTGGCGCCGTTGTTGATGCCGGAGACCACGAGGTCGGGACGTTGCTCGAGCAAACCGGTGAGCGCCACGTGCACGCAGTCCGACGGCGTGCCATTGACGACGCGAAAGCCCCGCTGCGCCTGCCCGTCGGCGACAAACACGTTGAGCGGCCGGTTGAGCGTCAACGCATTGGACGTGCCGCTGGCGTTGCCCTCCGGTGCCACCACGTCGATGTCGCCCAGCCCCTGGCAGGCCTGCACCAGTGCAGCCAGGCCGGGGGCCAGATAACCGTCGTCGTTGGCGATGAGGATGCGCATGGTTCATTGTAGGCAACGGCCCCGCATCCACCTGCGCCGGCGCGCTGCGTATCATGCTCGCCCACGCAGGAGAACCGACATGCACGCCTGGCTTTGCGAACAACCCACCGGCGTCGACGCGCTGCAATGGAAGGAGGTGCCGACACCGGAGCCCGGCCCGAAGCAGGTGCGCGTGGCCATCCGTGCCGCGAGCCTGAACTTCCCCGATATCCTGATCGTGCAGAACAAGTACCAGTTCAAGCCCGAGCCGCCGTTCGTGCCGGGTTCGGAGTACGCCGGCGTGATCGAGGCCGTGGGCGCCGACGTCAAGGGCCTGCAGCCGGGCATGCGTGTGCTGGTCGTCGGCAGCATCGGCGGCTTCGGCACGCACGCGGTGGTCGAGGCCGCGCGAGTGCAGCCGCTGCCGCCGGACTTTTCGTTCGAGGACGCCGCCGCGTTCGCACTGACCTATGGCACGTCGTACCACGCGCTGATCGATCGTGCGGCGCTGAAAGCCGGCGAGACGGTGTTCGTGCTCGGCGCCGCCGGCGGTGTCGGCACTTCGGCGCTGCAGATCGCCAAGGCCGCCGGAGCGCGCGTGATCGCCGGCACATCGAGCCAGGCCAAGTGCGACCTGTGCCTGAAGCTCGGTGCCGACGCGGCGATCAACTACGGCAGCGAGAACCTGCGCGACGCGCTGAAGCAGCACACCGATGGCAAAGGGCCCGATGTCATCTACGACCCGGTCGGCGGCGACCTCGCCGAACCGAGCTTCCGATCGATCGGCTGGCGCGGGCGCTACCTGGTGATCGGGTTTGCGCAGGGTGGCATTCCCGCGCTGCCGTTGAACCTGACGCTGCTCAAGGGCGCCTCGGTGGTGGGCGTGTTCTGGGGCGACTTCGTGCGCCGCGAGCCGGCCGCCAGTGCCCAGCAGATGCAAGCGTTGGCGCAGTGGTACTCGCAAGGCAAGATCAAGCCGGTGATCGACCAGGTGCTGCCGATGTCCCGGCTGCACGAGGCCTACGCGCGCATGGGCTCGCGCCAGGTGATGGGCAAGATCGTGATGGTCAACGCGTAGGCCTGGGCGGAAAGACCCGCCTGGCCGCCGGGCTGCACCCCGCAACGTGGTGCATCAGGCGCGCCCAACTGCGCTACGATGCCGCTGCACGAAAGAGTTGAACCGATGGCGGTCAAGGTTCTCATCGTCGAAGACAACCCGGTGGCGCGCAGCTTCCTGTGCCGCGTGGTGCGCGAGAGCTTCAGCGACTCGCTGACCATCACCGAGGCTGGCGACCTCGAAAACGCGCGCCGCCAGATCAACCTCACCGGTGGCGCGCAGGGCCTGCACGGCGTCGACCCGTTCCGTCTGGTGCTGGTGGACCTCGAGCTGCCCGATGGCAACGGCATGGAGCTGCTGGCCGAGCTGTCGCAGTACCCGGCCACCAAGATCGTGACCACCCTGTACTCCGACGACGACCACCTGTTCCCGGCGCTGCAGCGCGGCGCCGACGGCTACCTGCTGAAGGAAGACCGCTTCGAGGTGCTGGTCGAGGAGCTGCAGAAGATCGTGCGTGGCCAGCCGCCGCTGTCGCCGGCGATCGCGCGCCGCCTGCTCAATCACTTCCGCGACAGCCAGCGCGGCGAGCTGCATGCCGCCGACTCCGGCTTCAGCCGCCCGGCCGAGCTCGTCACCAGCCGGCCGGTGCCGATCGAGAAGACGCCCGACCACGAGCGGCTGACGCCGCGCGAGAACGAGGTGCTCACCTACCTGAGCAAGGGCTTCACGATCAAGGAAATCGCCAACCTGATGGGCATCAAGTGGTTCACTGTCAACGACCACATCAAGTCCATCTACAAGAAGCTCAACGTGTCCAGCCGGGCCGAGGCGGCGGTGCTGGCCACCAAGCAGGGCTTGGTGTGAGGTGGCCGCCGCTCGCGACGCAGGCCTGATGCCGGCGTCGACGCTGGCGTCCGACAGCGCGGCACACGATACGTCCAGCGGCTTTGCCGGCAGCGGCATCGAATCGCTGCTGCCATCCACCGACGACGGCCGCGGCATCGTCGCCGGCCGCTGGCTCGGCTGGCGCCGGCGCGCGCTGGTGGTGCTGGCGCTGCTCGGCTGCGTGGGCCTGTTCACGCTGCTGCGCACCTTGTCGGGCTCGCCGCACATCGATGCCGGCTGGCGCTTCAATGCCAACAGCCAGATGGTGCTCGACAGCGCCGGCGACGCAGCGCTGCGCGCGCATGTAGGCGAAACGCTGATGGGCGTGCAGCTCGCCGACGGGCGCTTCCTGCCGCCCGAGGTGCTGCTGGCGCGGCGCTCGCCGCGCTGGGTGATCGACGACGTGCAGCGCAGCCAGCAACTGGCCAATGGCGCGGCCTTCGCCGCCGCGCTGCGCGAAGGCACGGTGCGCCTGAAGTTCGCCGAAACGGCCGTGGTGGTGGAAGCGCGCACCGCGGCGCGCGGCTATGCGGGCTTGGGCTCGGTGTTCTGGCTGATGACGGCGCTGGCGCTGGTGTTCTACCTCACCGGCGCCGTGGTGGTGCTGGTGCAGCCCGACGAACGCAACCTGCTGTTCGGCCTCACCGCACTGGCACAGACCACCCATCTGCTGCTGATCGGCCTGGACACTTTGCCGGGGTTCGACTTCCCCGCGCGGCTGGCGCAGATGGACCTGTGGCTGCGCGTGTCGTGCGACATCGTCACCGGCGCCGCCAGCGTGCACGCGCTGAGCGTCTATCCACGCCGCTTGCCGTACCAGGGCTTGATCGCGGTCACCTCGTGGGCGCTGGCGGCGGGCTTCATCGCTACCGTGGCGTTCAACCCGGTCGCCAAGCTGTGGTGGTGGGTGCAGGGGCTTCAGCTCAGCTACTTCGCGGCCGGATGGCTGCTGCTGATCTGGTCGTATCGATTGACGCCGCACCCGATGGCCATCGTGATGCGGCGCCTGAGCCTGGCGGTGCTCGCGATCCTGCT
>DATDJF010000031.1:0-11425 GCA_036520715.1 Burkholderiaceae bacterium
TCGCGACGAGTCAGAAGACGAAGCGCGCTGGCGCGCGCGGCCACGAGCCCTGCGTTCCTCGGCGCCGCACAATGTCGCTGCCGTCGCACACCCACCCCCGGCTTTGCCGGCACCACCGTGCTCTTTGTCGCCAAACACCGCGAGCGCTGCAGCGCGGCGGGCGGTGCCCGGGGTGGGCGACTTGTGGGGCGGCGCGAAGCGCAGTGCCGGGGTCGGCGCGCGCAGCGCGCTTCGTTCATCTGACTCGCCGAGACTGTCCGAGCGTAACGACCGCAGGGAGTGAAGCGAGTTTCTCGGCGCGCCCTCAGACCGAGCAGCGCAGCGGAGTCGGCCTCCAAGGCCGACCGCCACAGTAGGAGCCCGCCCCGGGCACCGCCCGCCGCGCCGCGCACAACAACCCCAAGCAGGATTCACATCATTCCCACTGCAGCCAACGCTGCTTGGCCGCGATCTCGACGAACGCATGCACGTCTTTCGTCAGGCCCTGCGCGCCGAACGCGCTTTCGAGATCGCGCACGACGTCGTCGAGCGAGCGCTGGCCGTCGCAGCGCTTCAAGATCTCGCCGGCGCTCTGGTTGAGCTTGACCATGCCTTCGGGGTACAGCAGCACGTGGCAATCTTGCGCCGGCTCCCACTGCAGCCGGAAGCCCGCTCCGATGCGCGGGCGGATGGCGCCGTCGATCGGGGTCTTCAGCTCGCTCACGCCGTCACCCCATATCGCTGCGCCATCGCATCATTCATCGCCCACAGGATGTCGAGCTTGAACTGCAGCACCTGCAGCGCGCGCTCTTGCTGGGCGCGGGTCTTGAAGTGGTCCAGCGTGATCGCCAGCCCTTGCTCGACGTCGCGCCGCGCCTGGCTGACGCGGTTGCGGAAGTACTGCAGCCCTTCGGGCTCGATCCACTTGTAGTGCTCGGGCCAGGTGGCCAGCCGTTGCTTGTGGATCTCGGGCGCGAACAGCTCGGTGAGCGACGAGCACACCGCCTCCTGCCACGGCGCGTGGCGCGCGAAGTTGACGTACGCGTCGACCGCGAAGCGCACCGCCGGGATCACGTGGCGGCCGTCTTCCACCTCCTCGCGCGTGAGGCCCACCGCGGTGGCCAGGCGCAGCCAGGTTTCGATGCCGCCCTCGTCGCGCAGCACCGCCTGGCCGGCCTGCATCTCGAAGCCGTCGTGGTCGAGGATGCGCTGCACCCAGCCGCGGCGCACCGCACGGTCGGGGCAGTTGGCGAGGATCGCGGCGTCCTTGACCGGAATGGCGGTCTGGTAGCAGAAACGATTGGCCACCCAGCCGCGCACCTGCTCCGGCGTTGCCTTGCCGGTGTTCAACATCACGTTGAACGGGTGGTGGATGTGATACGCCTTGCCGCGCTCGCGCAGGCGGGCCTCGAATTCCTCACGCGTCCAGACGTTGCTCACAGGTCAGGGTTTCCGGGTTCTCAGACGACGAAGGTGACCGCGTCTTCGCAGACCTCGATGCCCTCGCCGCGCAGCGCAGCGCGCTCGGCGCTGTCTTCGTCAAGGATCGGGTTGGTGTTGTTGATGTGGATCAGCATCCGCCGCGTCGCCGGCGGCAGCTTGCGCAGCCACTCGATCATGCCGCCGGCGCCCGCCTGCGGCAGGTGGCCGATGTCGCGCGCCGACTTGCTCGACAGGCCCAGGCGCGGCATCTCC
This sequence comes from Burkholderiaceae bacterium, assembly GCA_036520715.1. Lineage (GTDB taxonomy): Bacteria > Pseudomonadota > Gammaproteobacteria > Burkholderiales > Burkholderiaceae_C > JAEUPI01. The sequence continues at coordinate 1,675 of DATDJF010000031.1, forward strand.
TGATCGCTCCAGAAGGTGCCGTCGACCAGCACACAATCGCAGCCCGCCATGGCGTCGAACACCTCGGGCGTGATCGCCCCCAGGCCCGGCGCATAGAAGACGCTGCTGCCGCGTGCGCTGTCGCGGATCAGCACGCCGATGTTGTCGCCCGGCACCGGGCGCTCGCGGTGCGGCGAGTACGGCGCGGCCTTGCTGGTGAGCGGCAGCGCACGCAGCGTCAGGCCGGGCACGCCGGGCACCTGGAACGTGGTGCCGTCCAGCGTGATGCGCTGACGCTGCACGCCGCAGTAGTGGTCGAGCACACGCAACAGCGGCAGGCCGGTGCTCAGGTCCTCGGCCACCGGGTCGGTGCACCACAGCGGCAGCGGCTGGCCGCGCTCGCGCAGCATCAGCAGCCCGGTGGCGTGGTCGACCTGGCCGTCGATCAGCACCACCGCCGCGATGGCGGTGTCGCGCACGCTGCGCATCGGCTGCAAGGCCGGATTGGCCCGGATCTGCTCCAGGATGTCGGGCGAGGCGTTGAACAGGATGCCGTCGGTGAGCGAGTCGGGCCGCACGAAGATCGACGATTGTGTGCGCGCCTTGGCCTTGATGACGCCCGCGCGCACGCCGGCGCAATTGCGGCAGTTGCAGTTCCACTGCGGAAAGCCGCCTCCGGCGGCTGTGCCCAGGGTGGTGATGCGCATCGATAGGCCGATCGAAACAACGCCCCGCCGGACTGCTCCCGCGGGGCGCTGCTCGACACGCCGCGCTGCTAGCGCGCGGCGACGTACATCGTGATTTCGAAGCCGAGGCGAATATCAGTCGCCACGGGGGTTTGCCATTGCATGAGGTCTCCTTTCGGGTTTGCAGCGACGGCGCCGGCTGGCACCGCGGGAACCACCAGATTCCACGGCCCATGCTGGCGCCGTGGCCGGCCCCTGCACAGCGCCCCGGTCTTGATTCGAGCCTCATGATTTTCATGAATCGACGGTCAGGCGGCGGGGTGGTGGCGGCCGCCCGGCCCCGCGGCGCCGATACCATCGCAGCAGTGACTCCCGGCGAACCCCCACGCGGCCTGCATGCCGACCCGGCCCCCTTCCGCAGCCACCGGCTCGACGTCGGCTCGGGCCATGTGCTGTCGGTGCGCGAGTCCGGTTGCCCCGACGGCATCGCGGCGGTGGTGCTGCACGGCGGGCCGGGTTCGGGCTGCTCGCCGCTGCAGCGCCGCTTCTTCGATCCCGGCCGCTACCGCATCGTCTGCGTCGACCAGCGCGGCGCCGGCGAGAGCCAGCCGCGCGGCGCCATCACCGACAACACCACCGCGCACCTGCTGGCTGACCTGCGGCGCGTGCGCGCCCACCTGGGGATTCAGCGCTGGCTGGTGGTGGGCGGGTCGTGGGGCGCCACGCTGGCGCTGGTGCACGCGCTCGACGATCCCGGCGCGGTGAGCGCGCTGCTGCTGCGGGCCACGTTCCTGGCGCGGCCCGCCGACATCGCATCGTTCTTCGACGGCGCGGCGTTCGGTAGCGACCTGGCGGGGGCCGACACACGCAGCGTGCTCGACACGCTCGCCGCCCGCCTGCAGCACGCCGACGCCGGCGTGCGGCGCGCCTGCGCGCTGGCCTGGTGGCGCCACGAGCAGCGCTGGTCGAACCCACTGCCGCCCGACGAGGCTGCCGTCCCCGCCGACATCGATGCCCAGGCCGACCGTTATCGCGTGCAGGCCCACTACATGCGCCACGGCTGCTGGGTGCAGCAGCCGCTGCTGGCCCGCTGCGCCGGGCTGCCGGCGCGGCCGACGCTGCTGCTGCAAGGCAGCGAAGACCGCATCTGCCCGCCCGACGGCGCGCGCGCACTGCGCGGCGTGCTGGCGCACGCGCAGCTGCGCGAGGTGGCCGGTGTCGGCCACGATCCGTCGCATCCGTCGATGGTCGATGCCATGGTGCGCGCGCTCGACGCCTTCGCCGCGCACGGCTCGTTCGACGACGACCCGCCGCGCGCGCGCGCTCGTGCAGCGGAGGGCGCACGATGAGCCTGCGCCTGAAGATCCAGCTCATTGTCGTGGCGCTGACGCTGCTGTTCATCGGCGCGGTGCTGACGCTGCAGTACGGGGCCTTCAAGGAGTCGGTCAACGAGGAGGTCGTCGCCGCCAACCGCGTGGCGGCGCAGCTGCTCAATCGCACCGCGTTGGTGGTGGCCGCGCAGGGCACGCCGGCGATGCTCGGCTACCTGCAGGGCGTCGGGCGCATCCGCTCCAACGACGTGATGCTGTTCGACGCCGCCGGGCAGGAGCTTTACCGCTCGCCGCCGTCGCCGTACAAGGTCGGGCGCGACGCGCCCGAGTGGTTCGTCGACGTCATCGCGCCGCGCGCGAGCGAACACGCGATCGCGTTTCCCGGCGGCAAGCTGGTGGTGCGCGCCAACGCCTCGCGCGCGGTGCTCGACGCCTGGGAGCACTTCGTCGAGCTGGCTACGGGCGCCGTGCTGCTGCTGGTGATCGCCAACGTGCTGGTGTTCTGGGTGGTCGGGCGCGCGGTCAAGCCCTTTGCACGCATCGTCGATGCGCTCAAGCAGGTGGAGTCGGGCCGCTTCGACGTCAAGCTGCCGGCGCTGCGCGGCATCGAGGCGAACACCATCGGCACCGCGTTCAACCGCATGGTCGGCGTGCTCGGCACGCAGCTCGAGACCGAGAAGCGGGCCGTGCGCGCCGAGATGCAGCTCTCCGACAGCCGCGAGCTGGCGCGCTGGGTCGACCACCACATCGAGCAGGAGCGCCGCATGATCGCGCGCGAGCTGCACGACGAGCTCGGCCAGTCGGTGACCGCGATGCGCAGCATGGCGCTGTCGATCGCGCAGCGCACGCGCGCGCACGATGCGCAGGCCGAGGCTGCAGCGCGCACCATCGCCGACGAGGCCTCGCGGCTGTACGACGCGATGCACGGGCTGATTCCGCGCCTGGCGCCGCTGGTGCTCGACAACTTCGGCCTCGCCGAGGCGTTGAACGACCTGGTCGCGCGCACGCGCCAGGCGCACGCCGGCGTGCAGGTGGATGTCGACATCGGGCTGGGCGACACCCCTCTGGCCAGCGACGCCGCGCTGGCGCTGTACCGCGCCGCGCAGGAGGGCATCACCAACGCGCTGCGCCACGGCCACGCGACCCGCCTGGGCCTCGCGCTGCGCGCGTCGGGCGACACCGTGAGCGTCGAGCTGGTCGACAACGGCGAGGGCCTGCGTGCCGACTGGGCCGAGCGCCCGGGGCATCACGGCCTCACCTGGTTGCGCGAGCGGGTGGAGTCGCTCGGCGGCCGCTTCACGCTGGAGCCGGCGTCGCCACGCGGCGTGCGCCTGCGCGCGGAGGTCAAGGCCGCGCCGGCGGCGACCGCGCGCGAAGCCGTCAACGCAAGCAGCCCGGGAGCTGAGGCATGAGCCGTGTGATGCTGGTCGACGACCACGCCGTCGTGCGCATGGGCTTTCGCATGTTGCTCAGCGATGCTGGCCACGAGGTGGTGGCCGAGGCCGGCACCGGCGAGCAGGCGTGCCAGGACTACCCGCGTGTGCTGCCCGACCTGGTGGTGATGGACCTGTCGATGCCCGGCATGGGCGGGCTCGAGGCGATCCGCCGCCTGCTGGCGCAGGACCCGAAAGCGCGTGTGCTGGCGCTGTCGGCGCACGAAGACACGGCCCATCCGCGGCGCGTGCTGCGCGCAGGCGCGATGGGCTATCTCGCCAAGCGCAGCGCACCCGAGGCGCTGATCGCCGCGGTCGATGCGCTGATGCGCGGCGAACGCTACGTCGATGCGCAGACCGCGCAGGCGCTGGCGGTGGCCCAGGTGGAAGGCGAGGCCAGCCCGGCCGACCTGCTGAGCGAGCGCGAGTTCTCGGTGTTCATCCAGCTCGCGCGCGGCATGAGCGTGGCGCAGATCGCCGAGGCGCTCAGCCTGTCGCCGAGCACGGTGGGCACGCACCTGTACCACGTGAAGCAGAAGTTGGGCGCCAGCAACCAGAGCGAGCTCACGCTGGTGGCGCTGCGCTGGGGGCTGATCCAGGCCTGAAGCGCCAGCGCCCGCAGTGCCGTGCCGCGGGCGCCGCCTAGAATCCACGCTTCCCGCTCGCGGGTACGCCACCCATGACCCAGAAGCTGTTCGTCACCACCGCCCTGCCCTATGCCAACGGGGCATTCCACATCGGCCACATCATGGAGTACATCCAGGCCGACATCTGGGTGCGCTTCCAGCGCATGCGCGGCGCACAGGTGAACTTCGTCTGCGCCGACGATGCACACGGCGCGCCGATCATGATCGCCGCCGACAAGGCGGGCAAGACGCCGCAGCAGTTTGTGGCCGAGATCGCCGCCGGCCGCAAGGCGTATCTCGACGGCTTTCACATCGGATTCGACAACTGGCACTCGACCGACGCGCCCGAGAACCACCAGCTCGCGCGCGAGATCTACCTGGCGCTGCGCAAGAACGAGCTGATCGACGTGCGCACGATCGAGCAGTTCTTCGACCCGGTGAAGGGCATGTTCCTGCCCGATCGGTACATCCTGGGCGAGTGCCCGCGCTGCGGCACCAAGGACCAGTACGGCGACAACTGCGAAAACTGCGGTGCGGTCTACGCGCCCACCGAACTGAAGCACCCGTACTCGGCGCTGTCGGGCGCCAAGCCCGAGTTGCGCACGAGCGAGCACTACTTCTTCCGGCTGTCCGATCCGCGCTGCGTCGACTACCTGAAGGCCTGGACGCAGGACGGCAAGCTGCAAAACGAAGTCGCCAACAAGGTCAAGGAGTGGTTCGCCGAGGATGCCGACGGCAAGATCGTGCTCGGCGACTGGGACATCAGCCGCGACGCGCCCTACTTCGGCATCCAGATTCCGGACGCGCCGGGCAAGTACTTCTACGTCTGGCTCGACGCGCCGGTGGGCTACCTGGCGTCGCTGAAGAACCTGCTCGAGCGGCGCGGCACCGACTACGACGCCTACCTCGCCGACCCTCAGTTGCGCCAGGTGCACTTCATCGGCAAGGACATCGTCACCTTCCACACGCTGTTCTGGCCGGCGATGCTGCACTTCAGCGGCCGCAAGGCGCCCGACAACGTCTACGTGCACGGCTTCATCACGGTCGGCGGCGACAAGATGAGCAAGAGCCGCGGCACCGGCATCAGCCCGCTGCGTTACCTCGACCTCGGGCTCGACGCGCAATGGCTGCGCTACTACATCGCCGCCAAGCTCAACGGGCGGGTCGAGGACATCGAGTTCAACCCCGAGGACTTCGTCGCCCGCGTCAACGCCGACCTGGTGGGCAAGTACATCAACATCGCCAGCCGCGCGGCGGGCTTCCTGACCAAGCGCTTCGACGGCACGCTGTCGGCCGACGTCGGCGTCGAGGGCCGCGTGCTGCTCGACGGCCTGCGCGCGCACAGCGCCACCGTGCAGCAGATGTACGACGAGCGCGAGTTCGGCAAGGCGGTGCGCGAGATCATGCTGCTGGCCGACCGCGTGAACGAATACGTCGATCAGCACAAGCCGTGGGAGCTGGCCAAGCACGATGACCGGCGCGCCGCGCTGCACGACGTGTGCACGGTGTGCATCGAGGCGTTCCGCGTGCTGACGATCTACCTCAAGCCGATCCTGCCGGCGCTGAGTGCCCACGTCGAGGCGTTCCTCGGCGTCGGCCCGCTGGACTTCGCCGACGCGCAGCGTGCACTCGGCGCGCACCGCATCGGCGCCTATCAGCACCTGATGCAGCGCGTCGACCCCGACAAGGTCGAGCAGTTGTTCGAGCCGGCGCCGGCGGCAGCGGCCGTCGCGGCGGCCCCGGGTGGCGAGGCGATCGCCGCCGAGATCGGCATCGCCGACTTCGCCAAGGTCGACATGCGCGTCGCGCGCATCGTACACGCCGAGGTGGTGGCCGGCAGCGACAAGCTGCTCAAGCTCACGCTGGACGTCGGCGAGGCTGGGCCGCGCACCGTGTTCTCGGGCATCCAGCGCGCCTACAAGCCCGAGCAGCTGATCGGCAAGCTCACGGTGATGGTGGCCAACCTGGCGCCACGCAAGATGAAGTTCGGCGTCTCCGAGGGCATGGTGCTGTCGGCAGGGCACGCCGACGAGAAGGCGCAGCCCGGCCTGTACCTGCTCGAACCATGGCCCGGCGCCACGCCGGGCCTGCGGCTGCGCTGATGCAAGACGTCGTGCAGGTCTGTGCCGACACCGCCTGGGGCCCGCGGGGTGACGGCGCGCCCACGCACGACGTGGAGACGGTGGTCGAGCACGGCGGCATCCTGTGCTTCCCGCAGCTTCGTTTCGAGCTGGCCGACGACGAGCGCAACCTGCTCGACCCGGCTGTCGCCGACGGCAAGGCCAAGAACATCAGCCTGCGCGGCGCCGCCGACGAGGTGCGCGGCGCCAACCCGGCGCACGCCGAGGCGCTGCGCCGCATGATCGGGCGTTATCGCGCGTTAGCCACCACGCTGGCCGAGCGCCTGTTCCCGCACTACCGCGGGCGCCTGAAGCCCGGCAACCCGTCGTACCGGCCGGTGGGCGTCGAGGGCCGAGTCACCAGCTGGCGCAAGGACGACACACGCCTGCACGTCGACTCGTTTCCCTCGAACCCGATGCGCGGCCGGCGCCTGCTGCGCGTCTTCCACAACCTCAACCCGCACGGGCAGCCGCGCAGCTGGCGCGTCGGCGAGCCGTTCGAGGATTTCGCGCGGCGCTTCGTGCCCGCCATCCCGAAGCCGCTGCCCGGCTCGGCCGCCGTGCTGCACGCGTTGCACATCACCAAGTCGCGGCGCAGCGAGTACGACCACTACATGCTGCAGCTGCACGACCGCGTCAAGGCCGACATGGCCTACCAGCGCGAGGCGCCGCAGCAGGCGATTCACTTCGCACCGGGCACCACCTGGGTCGTCTACAGCGACCAGGTGCTGCACGCCGCGATGGGCGGCCAGTTCATGATGGAGCAGACGTTCTATCTCGAACCCACCGACATGCAGACTCCCGACGCCGCTCCGCTGGCGGTGCTGCAGCGGCTGGTCGGCAGGCCGCTGCTGTAGCACCAGTGGCCAGGGTGGCGAGCAGTGCATCTGTCCGTTCACCGCTTTCGCCCCCGATTGCTCGACGCGCTGCACGGCTACTCGCGCGAGCGCTTCTTCAAGGACGCCGTGGCCGGCCTCACGGTGGGTGTGGTCGCGCTGCCGCTGGCGATGGCCTTCGGCATCGCCTCGGGCGTCAAGCCCGAGCAGGGCCTGATCACCGCCATCGTCGCCGGCTTCCTGATCAGCGCGCTCGGCGGCTCGAACGTGCAGATCGGCGGGCCGGCGGGTGCCTTCATCGTCATCGTCTACGGCATCGTCGAGCGTTACGGGCTGACCAACCTGCTGATCTCCACCGCGCTGGCCGGTGTGCTGCTGTTCGTGATGGGCGCGCTCAAGCTCGGTGCGCTGGTGCGCTACGTGCCGGTGGCCATCGTGATCGGCTTCACCAACGGCATCGCGGTGCTGATCGCACTGTCGCAGCTGCGCGACCTGATGGGCCTGAGCATCGACAAGATGCCGGGCGACTTCTTCGCGCAGATTGCGGTGCTCTGGGCGCATGCCAGCTCGTTCAATCCTTACGCGCTGGCCATTGGCACCGCCACCTTCATCGGCATGTTCGTCTGGCCGAAGCTGTTCGCCAACCCGGTGCTGCCTGAGGCGTTTCTCGAAGGGCGCACGTTGCGCACTGCGGCGCGTGTGCCGGGCCCCGTGGTCGCGCTGATCACGATGACGGCGCTGGCCTATTACCTGAAGCTGCCGCTGGAGACCATCGGCACGCGCTTCGGCGGCATCCCGTCGAGCCTGCCGTCGTTGAGCCTGCCGCCGTTCAGCTGGGAGTCGGCCAAGCAACTCGTGATCCCCACGGTCACCATCGCGATGCTCGGTGCGATCGAATCGCTGATGTGCGCGCGCATCGCCGACAACATGATCAAGGAGCCGCGCCACGACCCCAACCAGGAGCTGATGGCGCAGGGCGTGGCCAACTTCGTGGTGCCGTTCTTCGGCGGCATCCCGGCCACCGGCACGATCGCCCGCACGGTGACCAACCTGCGCGCCGGCGCCACCTCGCCGGTGGCCGGCCTCGTGCATGCCGCCACCTTGCTGCTGGTGGTGCTGGCGGCGGCGCCCCTGGCGCAGCACGTGCCGCTGGCGGTGCTGGCCGGCATCCTGCTGTTCGTGGCCTGGAACATGGGCGAGTGGCACGAATTCGTGCGGCTCAAGCAGTTCAGCCTGCAGTACCGCACGATCCTGGTCGGCACCTTCGTGCTGACGGTGGTGTTCGACCTCACGGTGGCGGTGCAGGTGGGTTTGCTGCTGGCCTGCGTGTTCTTCATCTACCGCATGAGCACGCTGTTTCGCGTGCAGCCGCACGACAGCGGCAGTCCGCTTCCGCACGGCGTGCAGGTGTTCGAGCTGTTCGGTTCGCTGTTCTTCGGCGCGGTGGGCAAGATCGAGGCGTTGCCGGCGCAGATCGAGCCGCACACGCGTGCAGTGGTGCTCGAGATGCACCGCCTCATTTCGATGGACACCTCGGGGCTCGATGCCATGCAGCATCTGCACCGCACCCTGCAGGCACGCAACGTGGCGCTGGTGCTGGCCAACGTCAACGAGCAGCCGCTGTCGCTGATCCGCCGCTCGGGGTTCGAGGCGGTGCTGGGCCCGGAGCAGATCGTGCCCACCGTGTCGGCCGCCTTCGACGACGTGCCGCTCGAGCGCGACGGCCGCTCGAGCTAGCGGCTGCCGGCGCGGTGGTCGGCGTGCACGCGCGCCGCCGCGCGCCGCTGCAGCGGCCGCAAGTCCTGGTGCAGCACGAGGGCGGCGGCGCCGACCGCAGCGGCGAGCAGGCCGTGGCGCGCCGGGCGCACGCTCGGCGCCGGCATGCCGGCGACCTGCGCATAACCCTCGAGGGACTCGAGCGCGAGTTGCAGCAACCTGGGCGAGCCGACGCAGCTCTTGCCGCCGACCACGATGGTGCGCGGGTTGAACACCGTCCACAGGTTTTGCAGCAGCACGCCGAGCATGCGGCCGCCGCGCTGGAGGCCGCCGCGCCCGGCGACGGCGCGCGAGCCGACGAACGCCTCGGCGCAGCCGCGCCGCCCGCACGAGCACGGCGGGCCGTCGACCTGCATGATCGTGTGGCCGATCTCGCCGGCGAGCCCTTGCGAGCCGATGAACAGCCGATCGTTCAGCACGATGCCGGCGCCGACGCCGACGTCGCAGCTGACGAAGATCAGCGGCCCCTCGCCTTCGCCGCCGCCGAACTCGTATTCGCCGAGCGCGGCGACGTCGGCGTCGTTCTGCATGTACAGCGCCACCCGCCGCACGCCGGCGGCGGCCAGCGCGCGCTGCATCATCGGCAGCACGTCGAGGTTGCGCCAGCCCAGGTTGGGCGCGAAGCGCACCATGCCGGTGGCATCGTCGAAAGCGCCGGGCAGGCCGACGCCGATGCCGGCGAGCTGCAGCCCGCGCGCCGCAATCACGGCGCTCGCCTGCGCCACCAGACGCGCGGTCTGCGTGCACACCTGTTGCGGCTGCAGGCTGCGCAGCGGCACCTCGATGGTGTGCAGCACCTCGCCCAGCAGCGACACGCAGACCACGCGCACGCATTCGACCGCGATGTCCACGCCGATCAGTGCGCGCGCACGCACGCTGATCTGCAGCGGCGTCGACGGCCGGCCCGGACCGCTGGCCGCCTGCGCGGCCGCCTCGGCCAGCCAGCCATCGTCGAGCAGCTCGC
>DATDJF010000032.1:0-2772 GCA_036520715.1 Burkholderiaceae bacterium
ACTATCGATGGTGGTGGCCATCTTCGCCAGACTGGCCTGCGTCAGCTGGAAGTCGGCCAGGCGCTGCTTGAACATCTGCCGCGTGGTCGCGCGTTGCAGCGCCTCGTCGAGCGCGCGGCGCGCCATGCCCAGCGCCGCCGCCGCCACCGAGGTGCGGAACACGTCGAGCGTGCGCATCGCGATCTTGAAGCCCTGGCCACCCTCGCCGATGCGCTGCGTCAGCGGAATGCGGCAGCTACTGAACTTCAGCCGCGCCAGTGGGTGCGGCGCAATCACGTCGATGCGCTCGGCAATCTCGAAACCGGGTGTGCCGGCATCGACGATGAAGGCCGAGATGCCACGCGCGCCCTCGGCCTCGCCGCTGCGCGCGAAGACCACGTAGAAGTCGGCGATGCCGCCGTTGGAGATCCAGGTCTTCTCGCCGTCGAGCACCGCGTGCTCGCCGTCGATGCGAGCCGCGCAGCTCATCGCGGCGACATCGGAGCCCGCCTCGGGCTCGGACAGTGCAAAGGCGGCGATGGCCGTGCCGCTGGCCACGCGCGTCAGGTAGCACTGCTTCTGTGCCGCCGTGCCGTGCAGCGAGATCGCGCCCGAGCCCAGGCCCTGCATCGCGAAGGCGAAATCGGCCAGCCCGGAATGCCGCGCCAACGTTTCGCGCATCAGGCACAACGCGCGTGTGTCGATGTTGTCGGCGCTGCCGCCGTAGATCGTACCGGCCACCGCGTGGCGCAGCCAGCCACCATCGCCGAGCGATTTCACCAGCGCGCGGCACTCGGCATCGACGTCGGCATGAGCGTGCTGCGAGACATGCTCGTGCGCCCAGGTGTCCAGCTCGCGCTGCATCTGGGCATGGCGCGGCTCGAAGAAGGGCCAGTCGAGGTAGCGGATGTCGCTCATGTCGGCCCCCGGATCAATTGCCTTCGAAGACCGGCTTGCCCTTGGCCGCAAAGGCGCGGTAGGCGCGGCCGAAGTCCTCGGTCAGCATGCACAGCGCCTGCGCCTGCGCTTCGGCCTCGATGGCCTGGTCGATGTCCATCGCCCATTCGTGGTGCAGCATGCTCTTGGTGATGCCGTTGGCGAAGGTCGGTCCGGCGCGCAGCTCCTGGGCCAGCGCCCGCGCCTCGTCCACCACCGCCTCGGGCGTGCACAGCCGGTTGTAGAAGCCCCACTGCAGCGCCTCGTCGCCACCCAGCGCGCGGCCGGTGTAGAGCAGTTCCGACGCGCGGCCGTGGCCGACGATGCGCGGCAGCATGTTGCACGCGCCCATGTCGCAGCCGGCCAGGCCGACGCGGTTGAACAGGAAGGCCACCTTCGAGCGCGCGGTGCCGTAGCGCAGGTCGCTGGCCATCGCGATGATCGCGCCGGCGCCGGCACAAACCCCGTCGATCGCGGCGACGATCGGCTGCGGGCAATGGCGCATCGCCTTGACCAGGTCGCCGGTCATGCGCGTGAACATCAGCAGCTCGGGCGCCTTCAGCTCGATCAGCGGGCCGATGATCTCGTGCACGTCGCCGCCGCTGCAGAAGTTGCCGCCGGCGCCGTGGATCAGCACCACCTTGACGTCGTCGGCATGGCTTAAGCGCTGGAACAGGTCACGCAGCTCGGCATAGGAATCGAAGGTCAGCGGGTTCTTGCGCTCGGGCCGGTTCAGCGTGATCGTGCCGATGCCGCCCTCCACATGCCACAGGAAATGTTCGGCGCGATAGCCGGCCTGGGGGCGTCGGTTACCGGCCAGCAGCGCGGGGTCTGTACTCATGGCAATGGGTTCTCCGGTGGGGGGTCGTGGCGTGCCGACAGCCGCACACGCAGGCTTCCGAGCAAGGCATAGAGCTGCTGGCGCTCGACCTCGGCGATGCCGCCGAAGAGCTCGACCACCCATTGCTCGTGCTCGCTGGCGATCTTCTCGAAGGCCTTGCGGCCCTTGGCGGTGAGCGCGACACGGTAGGAACGGCGGTCGCCGGGTTCGGCGTCGCGCTGCACCAGGCCGTCTTTTTCGAGCTCGTCGGTCAGGCCGGTGACGTTGCCGCCGGTGACCATCAGGAAGCGCGACAGCGCGCTCATGCGCAGCCCGTCGGGATGGCGGTGCAACTGCGCCAGGTAGTCGAAGCGTGCCAGCGTCATGCCGAACTGAGCGCGCAGCCGCTTGCGGATCTCCGTCTCGATGTCGGTGCTGCAGGCCAGCAGGCGCAGCCATAGGCGCAGCGAATGGTGGTCGTCGCTGGACATGCGCGCTTCCAGGCCGATGCTCTGGTCGCCGAGCAGCGGCGTGATCTCGTGCTTCGCCGCGCGCTTCATCTAGGCGGGTTCCTTGTACTGAGGCTGCGCTTGTTGCGCCTTCTCGCGCGCGAACAGCGTTTCCATCTGGCTCTTGCCGGCCAGGTACTGCTTCGGCCAGGGCATCGGCGTGTAGCCGATCTTGGCCGCCTCGGTCAGCGTCCACGCCGGGTTGGCCAGGTGCGGCCGGGCGATGGCGCACAGGTCGGCACGGCCGGCGGCAATGATGCTGTTCACGTGGTCGGCCTCGGAGATGGCGCCCACCGCGAGGGTGGCGATGCCGGCTTCGTTGCGGATGCGGTCGGCAAAGGGTGTCTGGTACATGCGGCCGTAGGTCGGCTTCTGCGCCGCGCTGACCTGGCCCGACGAGCAGTCGATCATGTCGGCGCCCGCCGCCTTGAAGGCCAGCGCGATCTGCACCGCGTCGTCGGGCGTGGTGCCACCGGCCACCCAGTCATGCGCCGAGATGCGCACCGACATCGGCCGCTCGACCGGCCA
>DATDJF010000033.1:0-4297 GCA_036520715.1 Burkholderiaceae bacterium
GCGCGCGCAGCGCGCGCTTCAACATCTGACTCGCCGAGATTGTTCGAGCGTAGCGACCGAAGGGAGCGAAGCGAGTTTCTCGGCGGGCCACGAGACCGAGCACCGGAAGGGAGTCGGCCCGAAGGGCCGACCGCCGTACACGAGCGCCGGCGCATACCCGCCCGCGGCTTTGCCTCGCTCGGTCTCAGCAGTGCACAGCACTAGGAGCAACGGACATGGCCGACGTCCTCTTCACCAACGTGCGCGTCTTCGATGGCGGCGGCGAAGCACCATTCACCGGTGACGTGCTGGTGCAGGGCAACAAGATCAGCCGCGTCGTCAAGACGGCATTCGGCCAGCGCAGCCAGCCGATCGCCGGGGCGCAGGTGATCGACGGCGCCGGCGCGTTCCTGATGCCGGGCATGGTCGAGGCGCACACGCACTTTTCGTGGAACAACCAGCCGGGCCTCGAGGCCATCCAGCGCATGCCCCCGGAGGAGCACATCCTGTGGTGCGCCGAGGTCGCGAAGGTCTATCTCGACATGGGCTGGACCAGTTGTGTCGGTGCGGCGGCGGCCAAACCGCGCCTGGACGTGGTGATCCGCAACGCGATCAACGACGGCACGATCATCGGCCCGCGATATCTCGCAGCGAGCCAGGAGATCACCGTGCCCGGTGGCCTGGGAGACACCACTTCGCCGCACCTGCCGCAGCACGAGTTCGCGTTCGGCGCCATCGTCAGCGGCCCGCACGAGATGCGGCGCTGCGTGCGCATGTTCGCCAAGTACGGCGTCGACACGCTGAAGATCAACTTGAGCGGCGAGTCGATCACCGGCATGCCCAGCGAGGCCAGCCAGTTCACCGAAGAAGAGATCGCGGTGCTGGTCGACGAGGCCAAGACCTGGGGCAAGCGCGTCGCGGCGCATGCGCGTTCGACCTGGTCGATCAAGCAGTGCATCAAGCACGGGATCGAAGTCATCTACCACGCCAGCTTCGCCGACGAGGAAGCGCTCGACCTGCTGGAGCAACACAAGCTCGAGCACTTCGTGGCCCCCGGCCTGGCGTGGCTGATCAATACCTGCCACCACGCCAGCCAATGGGGCCTGACGCCCGAGGTGACGCGCAAGATGGGCTACCACCGCGAGCTCGAGTGCGCGATCGAGAGCATGAAGGCGATGCGCAAGCGCGGCATCCGCATCCTGCCCGGTGGCGACTACGGCTTCGCATGGACGCCGCACGGCACCAACGCGAAGGACCTCGAGTACTTCGTCAAGCACGTCGGCATGAGCACGATGGAGGCGCTGCTGTCGGCCACCGCGTGGGGCGGGCCGATGATGCGGCTGGGCAAGGTGCTCGGCTACATCCGCGAGGGTTATCTGGCCGACATCCTGCTGATCGACGGCGACCCGCTGGCCGACATCACCGTGCTGCAGGACAAGAGCCGCATCCTGGCTGTGATGAAGGACGGCGAGTTCCACCGCGCGCCACCGATGCGGACTGCGGCGCGCACGGCCACCCGCTGGGCCGCCTGAGGAGAACACCATGGGCAATACGCTGTTCACCAACGTCCGCATCCTCGACGGCAGCGGCGGCAACCCGGTGCTCGGCAGCGTGCTGGTGCAGGGCAACCGCATCAAGGCGGTCGGCCGCAGCACTGCGGCGATCTCGCCGGCGGGGGCCACCGTCGTCGACGGCGCCGGTGCGACGCTGATGCCGGGGATGTGCGAGGCGCACACGCATTTCTCGTGGAACGACGCCGCCACGCTGGCCGGCATCCAGACGATGCCGCTCGAAGAGCACGTGCTGTGGTGCGCCAAGGTCGCCAGGCGTTACCTCGAAGCGGGATTCACATCGTGCGTCGGCGCGGCGTGCGCCAAGCCGCGCCTGGACGTGGTGATCCGCAATGCGATCGAGGCCGGGCAGATCCCGGGCCCGCGTTATCTAGCGGCCAGCCAGGAGATCACGGTGCTGGGGGCGCTCGGCGACGAGACGCTGCCGCACCTGCCGTTTCCCGAGTTCAGCTTCGGCGTCAACGTCAGTGGCGCCGAAGAAATGCGCAAGGCGGTGCGTTTGTTCCTCAAGTACGGCGTCGATTCGATCAAGCTCAACCTGTCGGGCGACAACTTCACGCCGCAGTCGCCTGCCGACACCAACTGGATGACCGATGCCGAGGTGGCCGCCGCGATGGAAGAGGTGCGCATGCGCGGCAAGCGCGGCACGGCGCACGCGCGCTCCGCGGCCAGCGTCAAGCAGGCGCTGCGCCACGGCATCGACGTGATCTACCACGCCAGCTACACCGACGACGAGACGCTCGACATGCTCGAGGCGGCGCGTGACCGCGTGTTCGTGGCGCCGGGCATCGCCATCCTGTACGCGATGCTGCACGAGGCTGAGCAGTGGGGCGTCACGCATGCCCAGGCGGTGGCCATGGGCTACCAGCACGAATGGGATCACGCGGTGGAGTCGCTGAAGGCGATGCACAAGCGAGGCGTGCGCATCCTCTTCGGCGGCGACTACGGCTTCGCGATGACGCCGCATTGCCAGAACTCGCGCGACCTCGAGTTCTTCGTCAAGTACCTGGGCTTCACGCCCGGCGAGGCGATCCGCTGCGCCACGCTGTACGGCGGCCAGATCATGATGAAGCCGGGCGAGCTGGGGCAGATCAAGGAGGGTTACCTCGCCGACCTGCTGCTGGTCGACGGCGACCCGATGGCCAACCTCGCAATCCTGCGCGACCCCAAGCGTTTGTTGGCGGTGATGAAGGACGGCGTGTTCGCCAAGGTGCCCGACATCGCGGCCGAGCGGGCCTGGGGGCGCGCGGCATGAACGAGCGGCGCCGCGCGCGCACGGCCGCAGACCTGGAGGCCCAGTGAGCCGCAACTGGCGCATCGCCCTGTGGCTGCTGGTCGGCCTGCCGCTGGCCGTGTTCTCGGTCTGGGCGCTGGTCGACAACGCGCGCCTGTACCTCGTCACGCTGCTCAACAGCCTCACGCTCGCCGCGCTGTATTTCATCGTCGCCAGCGGGTTCACGCTGGTGTTCGGCCTGATGCGCAACGTCAACCTCGCGCACGGCTCGCTGTACTTGCTGGGCGGCTACATAGCGTTCATCGTCGCCGAGCGCACCGGCTGGTGGCTGCTGGCAGTGGCCGCCGGCTTTGCGGCGGCCGCGCTGGCGGGCCTGGTGATCCAGCTCGTGGTGCTGCGCCACATGCAGGGCGAAGACCTGCGCCAGACGCTGGTGACGATCGGCCTGTCGATCGTGATCGCCGATCTGCTGCTGTGGGTGTTCACCGGCCAGGTGCATCAGATGGAAGCGCCGGCCTGGCTGCAAGGGCCGATCCGCGGCATCCCGGTGATCAACGCGTACTCGGCCTATCGGCTGAGCCTGCTGGGCTTCGGCATCGCCATCGGCATCGGCCTGTGGTGGCTGCTCAGCCGCACGCGTGTGGGCATGATGATCCGCGCTGGCGTCGACGACCGCGGCATGCTGGCTGCATCGGGCGTCAACGTGAACCGCGTGTTCGCGATCACCTTCATGCTCGGCGCCGGGTTGGCCGGCTTCGGCGGCGTCATCGGCGCGGTGGAGTTGTCGATGGTGCCGGGCGAGGACACCCGCTTGCTGCTCGCCTCGCTGATCGTGGTCATCGTCGGCGGCATGGGCAGCGTCGTCGGTGCGGCGATCGGCTCGGTGATCCTCGGCCTGGCGGAGACCTACGGGCTGGCCTATGCGCCGACCTACAGCGTGGTGTTCACGTTCGTGATCCTGATCCTGGTGTTGGCGTTTCGGCCACGCGGGATCATGGGGAGGGCGGCATGAGCGCCTCGGCTGCTTTGTTTTCTCTTGAGAGAGCCCGCGGGTCGCGCCCCGCCGGCGGTCACTTTCATTTGCGGGCCCAAATGAAAGTAACCAAAGCAAAGGGCCTGAAAACCGATTTGACCGGTTTGTATGGCAACAACCCACGAACCGCGTCGGTGCGACTCAAGCGCTCGCTGGCCGCGGATGCGATGTATCCGCGAAAGTCAGTGCTCCAAGATGAACTGGTGCTGTACGTGGGTTGTTGCCATGGCAGCGAGACAGATCGTATTGAGCCCCTTTGCTTTGGCTACTTTCATTTGGGGCCGCAAATGAAAGTAGCTCGGCCGCCGGCCGAGACCGGCGGGCTCTCACGCAGTGAGCGAGCGCGGCCATGAGCGCGGTGGCCTCTGCACCAATGGACCTGCAGCCACGCCGTGGCTTGCTGCTGGGTGCCACGGGCTGGATCGCGGTGATCGTGGTGGTGCTGGTCATCACGGTCGGCATCCCGGTGCTGAATCTACT
>DATDJF010000034.1:0-12231 GCA_036520715.1 Burkholderiaceae bacterium
AACAGCAGCACCGCATAGTTGGTGACCAGCTTGGTGTTGGAGAACACGCGAAACAGGTGGTCGGCGCGCAGCGCGATGCCGCACTCCTTGTCGGCCCAGCCGACGGCGTGCGTGTGCACGCGGTCACGCCCGCTCAACACACCCACCGAGACGCCGGCCAGGAGGTCGGCATCGACCCAGCGCTGCATCGCCGCGTGCAGGTCCGAGAAGTCGGGTGACTTTGTCGCCGTCATGCGCGAGCCTCGCTTTGTTTCGTCATCAGCGCTGCCGCCACGCCTGCGTGCGGCGGTCGATCCACCACGACAAGGCCATGAAGCCGAGGGTCGCCACCGTGTTGGCGGCCGCGATCAGGATGGCCATCGCCGCGGCGGCACCGATCTCGCCGGCTTCGTCGAGGTTGAGAATCGCGATCGCCGCCACCTTGGTTTCGGGCGAGTAGAGGAAGACCACCGCCGAGATGGTGGTCATCGCGTTGATGAAGAAGTAGCGCGCGATGTCCACCAGCGCCGGCGTGCAGATCGGCAGCGTGACGCGCCAGAACGTCTTGTAGAACGGCACCTTCAGCGATGCGGAGACCGATTCGAATTCGGCGTCCAGCGACTTCAGTGCCGTCACCGCGGTCAGATGGCCGGTGGTGTAGAAGTGGACGATGGTGCAGATGGTCAGCAGCGTCAGCGTGTGGTACAGGCCGTTCAGCGGGTTGGCCGGTGCATTGAAGAAGAAGATGTAGCCCAGACCGAGCACCAGGCCGGGCACTGCCATCGGCAGCATCGCCAGCAGCCGCACCAGGCTGCGCACCGGCTTCAGGCCCTGCGTCTTCTCCAGCATGTAGGCGCCGACGAACACCAGCAAGCCACCGAACACCGCGGTGCCGGCAGCCATCAGCAGGCTGTTGACGAAAGCCTCGCCGACCTCGGCGTCGAACAGGCCCATCGTGTAGTGGCGCAGGCTCGGGGTGAGGTTGTACGGCCAGAAGCTCGCGAACGACGCGAACACCGCCATGCCGAGCATCGCCAGGATCAACGTGCAGACGATCACGCAGTAGGCCGACATCGCGGCGTCGAACCACGGCGCGCGTTTGGGTGAGTAGGGCACGGCCCTGGCGGTGAGCATCGCGGTCTGCTTCTTGCTCACCCAGTGGTCGACCGCGAAGGTCAGCACCGCGGGCGCGAGCAACAGCAACGCGACGACCGCGCCCTTGGGAAAGTCCTGCTGGCCGATCACGAGCTTGAACACGTCGGTGGCCAGCACGTTGAAGCTGCCGCCGATCACCTTCGGAATGCCGAAGTCGGTGATGACCAGCGTGAAGGTCACCAGCGCCGCCGAGATCAGGCCGTACTTGGCACCCGGCAGCGTGATGGTGAAGAACTTGCGTGCCGCGGTGGTGCCCATCGAATCGGCGGCTTCGTACAGCCGCGCGTCGGCCGCCGCCAGCGCGGTGACAAGGATCATCAGCGCGTGCGGAAAGGTCGAGAACACCTCGGCCACCACGATGCCGGGCGCGCCGTAGATCTGGTCGATGCCCAAGCGCGCCAGCCAGGACTTCAGCAAGCCCTGGTTGCCGAACCAGTAGATCAGCGAGATGGCCGCCAACAGCGACGGCGCCAGCAACGGCACCAGCGTGATCGTGCGTGCCAGCGCCTTGAAGCGCATGCGGCTGCGCGTCAGCGCATAGGCAAAGCCGAACGCCGCGGGGATGGTGACCAGCGTGACCACTGCAGACACCCAGACGCTGTTCCACAGGGAGTCCAGCAGCGCCGGTGTCTTCGCGTAGACGATGAAGTTGGCCAGGCCGGCGAAGTGGCCCTGCTGATCCTCGAGCGCCTGCTTCAGGATGGCGGTCAGTGGTCCGGCCAGGAACGCGAGCAGCGCGAGCGCCACCAATACCAGTGCCGCATGCGCGATGCGTTCGCTCCAGTGCACTTGCTGGCGCACCGGACGGATCTTCAGGACTGCGGCCACCGGCTACTCGAAGATGCGCATGCGCTCGGGCATCAGGCGCAGCGGCAGCAGGCTGCCGACCTCGAGCTGCGCCTCGGCCAGATAGTTGAGCGACAGGTAGACGGTGAGCCGGTGCTCGGCCAGCGCGGCGCTGGCCACGCGCACCAGGCAATACGGGCCCATGAACTCGATCTTCTCGATCTGCGCCTCGAACACGTTGGGGTCGCCGGCCGGAATCGGCCGCGCCAGCACGTCTTCGGGCCGCAGGTACACCCTCAGTTCGCTGCCATGGCGAAAGCCGTGCTCGCAACGGAACTCGTGCGCGCCGACCCGCAGGCCGCCGCCCTCGACCGCGGTGGCGCCGAGCACGTTGATGCGGCCCACGAAGTCGGCCACGAACAGCGACTTCGGCTCGCGGTAGACCTGCATCGCGTCGCCCACCTGCTCGATGGAGCCCTGATTCATCACCACGATGCGATCGGCCACCGCGAAGGCCTCTTCCTGATCATGCGTGACCATGATGGTCGTCACGCCGAGCTTGCGCTGCAGCGAGCGGATCTCCTGCCGCAGCTTGACGCGGACGATGGCGTCCAGCGCGGACAGCGGCTCGTCGAGCAGCAACAGCGAGGGTGCGGTGGCCAACGCGCGCGCCAGCGCGATGCGCTGCTGTTGCCCCCCGGACAATTGCGCCGGGTACTTGCCCTGGCTGCCGGGCAGGCCCACCAGCGCCAACAGCTCGGCCACACGCGCCATCGCCTGGGCCTTGGGCACTTTGCGGTTGGTCAGGCCGTAGGCCACGTTGTCGGCCACCGTGAGGTTGGGGAACAACGCGTACGACTGGAAGACGATGCCGTAGTCGCGCCTGGCCGGCGGCAAGGTCGAGATGTCGCGGCCGGCCAGTTCGATGCGGCCTGCGGTCTGCAGCTCCAGCCCGGCGACGATGCGCAGCAACGTGGTCTTGCCGCAGCCCGAGGGCCCGAGGAAGCAGACGAACTCGCCCTTGGCGATGTCGAGATCGATGCCCGACAGCGCGGTGAAACTGCCGAAGTCCTTGCGGATGCCGGCCAGCCGCAGGTACGCAGCACCCGGCGCGAAACCGAGCCCCGCGCCGGACACCGTCGGGCCGGCCACGGGCGCGGCTGGCGAGGGAGTCAACGTTTTTCGGACTTGCTGTTGTAGCGCTTGTTCCACTCGTTGAGGATGCGCTCGCGGTTTTCGGCGGCCCAGCCGAAGTCCATCTTCACCAGGCGCGCTTCGTAGTCCTTGGGCACGTTGGCCAGCGGTGCCGCCACGCCCGGCTGCGCGGTGATCGCGAAGTTCTTGCCGTACAGCAGCATCGCGTCCTTGCTGCTCGCCCAGTCGGCGAGCTTCTTGGCGGCATCGAGCTTCTTGGTGCCCTTGTGGATCGCGAAGGCCTCGAGGTCCCAACCGAGGCCCTCTTTCGGGAACACCAGGTCGATCGGCGCGCCCTTGGCCTTGTTGGTGTTGGCGCGGTACTCGAAGCTGATGCCGACCACGAACTCGCCGGCGCCGGCCATGTTGCACGGCTTGCTGCCCGAGTGGGTGTACATCGCGATGTTCTCGTGCAGCGCGTCCATGTACTTCCAGCCGTCGCCCTTGCCGTCCTTGTCACCCCACAGGCTCAGCCACGCGGTGACGTCGAAGAAGCCGGTGCCCGAGCTCGCCGGGTTGGGCATCACGATCTGGCCCTTGTAGGCGGCCTTGGTGAGGTCTTTCCAGGTCTCTGGCTTGGGGATGTTCTTCTTCTGGCCTTCGACGGTGTTGTAGCAGACCGTCGCGCCCCACACGTCCATGCCGAACCAGGCCGGTGGGTTCTTCTTGTCGATGTACTGGCTCATGATGGCGTCGGCATTGAGCGGCCGATACGGCTCGAGCATGCCGTTCTTGTCGAGCAGCGCCAGGCTCGAGGCGGCCACGCCCATCACCACGTCGGCCTGCGGATTGCCTTTTTCGGCCAGCAGCTTGGCGGTGATGACGCCGGTGGAATCACGCACCCACTTGAGCTCGATGTTCGGCTCGACCTTGTTGAAGCCCTCTTGATAGGCCTTGAGCTGGTCGGTTTCCAGCGCGGTGTAGACGAGCAGGGTGGTCTTCTGGGCCACGGCGGCGCCGCTGAAGGCGAGGGCGGCGGTGGCGGCCAGCAGGGGGGCAATGCCCGGGATGCGCATGGGTCTCTCCTCGTGTGTGCGGCGTTTGCGACCAAGCAGGTTACGGGCCCGATCGTGTCGTGCAAGGCATGACAACCCGATGTCCGCGCCGCTTCCCTGGAGGCGCCACGCTAGCGCGGGGCGTTTGGCGGTGTCAACGGTATTTTGCCGATTGTTGACAATGTGCAAAACCGGGGCTTCAATCGGTGCGCCGGCCCTGCCGGTGCGCTGTCGAGGGGCGTCGCGCTGCGACAGGGTGTCGCACACCGCCGACGACCGCGAGCCGGGCTGTCGCGCACAATGCGCCCTTCGCATCGCACGGCCGCAGGCGCCGGCGCTGCGTGATCTCGGGATTCATGGTTCATCTGCTCAATCTGCTGGCCGCGATCGCCCTGCTGGTGTGGGGCACGCAGATCGTGCGCACCGGCATCCTGCGTGTGTTCGGCGAGAACCTGCGCCACGTGCTGGCGGTGGGCATGGCCTCGCGCGTGCAGGCGCTGCTGGCCGGTGTGGGCGTGACCAGCCTGATCCAGAGCAGCACCGCCACCTGCCTGATCGTCATCTCGTTCCTCGGCCGCTCGCTGGTCACGCTGTCGGCGGCGTTGGCGGTGATGCTGGGCGCCGACGTCGGCACCGCGCTGATGGCGGTGGTGTTCTCGCTCGACCTGTCGTGGCTGTCGCCGCTGCTGATCTTCGGCGGCGTGGTGTCGTTCGTCGCGCGCGAGAAGGCCACCGTCGGCCAGCTCGGGCGCGTGGCGATCGGCCTGGGCTTGATCCTGCTGTCGCTGCAGCTCATCGTCGCCGCGACGCGGCCGCTGACCGAGGCGCCGGTGGTGCGCGCGCTGCTGGCGGCGCTGCCGCAGGAGGTGCTGCTCGACATGCTGGTCGGCGCGGTGCTCGCCGTGCTGTCGTACTCGAGCCTGGCCATCGTGCTGCTGGTGGCCACGCTGGCGGTGTCGGGCATCGTGCCGGTGACGGTGGCGCTCGGCCTGGTGCTCGGCGCCAACCTGGGCAGCGGCCTGCTGGCCGTGATGCTGACCGCCAGGAACACCATGACCGAGCGGCGGCTGCCGATCGGCAACCTGTTGTTCAAGCTGGTCGGGGCGCTCGCCGTCATCCCGCTGCTGCCGCATGTCCACGTCTGGCTGCAGGAGGCCAGCGGCGAGGTGCACCAGCAGGTGGTGCTGTTCCACCTGGCGTTCAACATCGCGCTGGCGGTGGTGTTCATCGGCCTCACCGGCGTGGCGGCGCGGCTGCTGCTCAAGCTGTTTCCCGAGCCGCGAGCCAGCGCCGGGCAGCGGCCGCAACACCTGGACCCGTCGGCGCTGGCCACACCGAGCCTGGCCATCAGCTGCGCGGCGCGCGAGGCGCTGCACCAGGCCGACGTGGTGGAGACCATGCTGCGCGGCATCGTGCCGGTGCTGCGCAGCAACGACCTCGCGCTGGCCGAGCAGCTGCGCCAGATGGACGACACCGTCGACCAGCTCTACACCTCGATCAAGCTGTACCTGACGCAGATCTCGCGCACCGCGCTGTCGGAGCGCGAGAGCCGGCGCTGGACCGACGTGGTGTCGTTCACCATCAACATGGAGCAGATCGGCGACATCATCGAGCGTGTGCTGCAGGACATCGAGGACAAGAAGATCCGGCCCAACCGCCGGCTGTCGGATGCCGGCCTGGGCGAGGTGTGCCACCTGCACGAGCGGCTGGTCGCCAACCTGCGGCTGGCGATGAGCGTGTTCCTCGACGGCCACCTGCGCGACGCGCGCAAGCTGCTGGAGGAGAAGGCGCGCTTTCGCGACCTGCAGCATGAATACGCCGCCACCCACATCGCGCGGCTGCAGGACAACACCACCCAGAGCATCGAGACCAGCTCGCTGCACCTGGACCTGATCAGCGACCTGAAGCGCATCAACTCGCACATCTGCTCGATCGCCTATCCGATCCTCGAGTCAGCCGGCGCGCTGACCGCCACACGCATCCGCGCCTCGGTGCTGACGCCGACGGAGTCGGATCTGCAGAAGCTCGAGTGAATTGTCGGCGGCTTGTACTGCGCGAAAGAGCCCGCCGGTGCGCCCGGCCGGCGGTCACTTTCATTTGGGGCCGCAAATGAAAGTAGCTCGGCCGCCGGCCGAGACCGGCGGGCTCTCACGTAGTGAGCGAGCGTTGAGATGACGCTCACATGGCCGATCGTGCTCGCAGTATTGTTCGGCGCGGTCCTACACGCCGGCTGGAACGCGCTGGTCAAGTCCAGCGGCGACAAGGAGCTCGACACCGCGCTGGTCCACTTTCTCGGCGCGCTGGTGGCGTTGCCGCCGCTGCTGCTGGTGGGTGCGCCGCCGCCTGCCGCCTGGCCGTTCATCGCCGCGTCGCTGGTGGTGCACATCGCCTACTACGTGACGCTGGCCGGCGCCTACAAGCACGGCGAGCTCGGCATGACGTATCCGATCATGCGCGGCAGTGCGCCGCTGCTGGTGGCACTGGGCAGCTCGGCCGTGCTCGGCGAGTCGTTGTCGCCGCTGGCCTGGGCGGGCGTGCTGGCGGTGACACTCGGCGTGGCGCTGGTCGGCCTGGCGCACCCCGGCGAAGCGCTGCACCACCGCCGCGCGCTCGGCTTCGCGCTGGCCAACGCGGTGGTCATCATGACCTACACCTTCATCGACGGCAGCGGCGTGCGCACCGCAGTGGCGGCCGGTGGCAGTGCGCTCAGCTACGTGCTGCTGCTGTTCGTGCTCGACGGCGTGCCGTACCCCGCGCTGGTGGCGCTTAGGCGCGACGCCGCGGGGCGGCGCGCGATTCTCGATTATGCGAAACGCCGCTGGCCCTTGGCCGCACTGGGCGGCGCCGCGTCGATCGGCTCCTACGCGATCGCGCTGTGGGCGATGACGCGCGCGCCGGTGGCCGCGGTGTCGGCGTTGCGCGAGACGTCGGTGTTGTTCGCCACGCTGCTCGGTGCCTGGCTGCTGAAGGAGCGGCTCGGCGCGCAACGGCTGTCGGGCGCGCTGGTGATCGTCGGCGGCGTGGTGGCGTTGCGCTTCGGGTGAGCTGGGTGCCCTCGTCGCGCGCCGCGCGCGGGTATATTGTTGACAATCTGCAAACAGGGGCCTAGGCTTCGCCGCCTTGGCGCACCTCCAGCGATGCCGACCCACACCGATTCGACCAAGCGCACACCGGCGGCGGCCGCCATCGAGCTGCTGCGCGAGAACTCGCTGGCCATGCTGGCGCAGCGCGAGCTCGAGCGGCGCATCGTCGCTGGTGAGTTCGCGGTGGGTGCCAAGCTCAACGAGGTCGACATTGCCAATGCGCTGGGCGTGTCGCGCGGGCCGGTGCGCGAGGCCTTTCGTGCGCTCGACCAGGCGGGCCTGGTGCGGGTGGAGAAGAACCGCGGCGTCTTCGTGCGCCAGGTCTCGCTGCAGGAAGCCAGCGAGATCTACGAGGTGCGCGCCGCGCTCGAGGGGCTGATCGGGCGCCTGGCGGCGCAGCGCATCGATGCCGACGAGTTGGAGCAACTGCGCGCGATCGTCAAGAAGATGGCCGCGCTCGACAAGTCACGCAAGGCCGAGGCCTACTTCGCGCTCAACCTGGAGTTCCACGAGCTGGTGGCGCGCGCCGCACGCAACGGCACGCTGCTCACCCACTACCGGCGCGTCGTCAACGAGCTCGACCTGTACCGCCGCGAGACGCTGACGCGCAGCAGCGAGAGCATCCCGGTGTCGACACGCGAGCACGAGGCGATCGTGCAGGCACTGGCCAAGGGCGACGAGCGGCTGGCCGAGCGCCTGCTGACCGAGCACGTGCTGCACAGCCGCGAGCGGCTGCATGGCGCACTGGCCAAGCCGGCGCGCGCGGCGCGGGTCGAGTGAGCGGGCGGGCTCGGTTCATCCAAAGAGGTTTTGAATGGCAAGCAACAAGCCCCCGGTGGTCGACGTCAACGGCATCACCTACCGCTGGCCGCAACGGCCGGTGGTGGTGGTGTGCATCGACGGCGGCGACCCGGCGTACCTGCGCCGCTTCCTCGACGAGGGCGCGGTGCCGAACATGGCGCGCTTCATCGCGCAGGGCTTCGGCACCGTGGCCGATGGCTCGATGCCGTCGTTCACCTGCCCGAACAACATGTCGATCATCACCGGCACGCCGACCTCGAAGCACGGCATCTCGGGCAACTTCTACCTCGACACCGCCACCTGGCAGCCGGTGGTGATGACCGGGCCCGAGCTGCTGCGCGGCGACACCATCCTCAAGCAGTTCGCCGACGCCGGCGCGAAGGTGATCTCGATCACTGCCAAGGACAAGCTGCGCAAGCAGCTCGGCAAGGGGCTCGACGTGTCGAAGGGGCACGTGTCGTTTTCTTCCGAGTTCGCCAGCCGCTGCACGCTGGCCGACAACGGGATTCAGAACGTGCTCGAGTTCGTCGGCATGCCGCAGCCCGACATGTACTCGTTGGAGCTGTCGTTGTTCGTGCTGGAGGCGGGTGTCAAGCTGCTCGCGCAGCGGCGGCCGGACCTGCTGTACCTGTCGCTGACCGACTGGGTGCAGCACAAGTACGCGCCCGAGGAGTCCGAGGCGCGGCGTTTCTACCGCGCGCTCGACGATGCCTTCGGCCGGCTGGCCGCGCTCGATGCCACGGTGGCGCTCACTGCCGACCACGGCATGAGCGACAAGAGCAATGCCGACGGCGAGCCCAACGTGATCTGGCTGCAGGACATCCTCGACGCCAGGTTCGGCGCTGGCACCACTACCGTGATCTGCCCGATCACCGATGCCTTCGTCGGCCACCACGGTGCGCTCGGCGGTTTCGTGCGGGTGTGGAGCCGAGGCGCCGTCACGGCCCGCCAGATCATCGAGCACATCGCCGGCATCGACGGCATCGAGATGGCGCTCGATCGCGAGCAGGCGTGCAAGATGTTCGACATGCCGGCCGACCGCGAAGGCGACGTCGCCGTGATCGCACGGCAAGACGTGTGCATCGGCAGCTCGGCATCGGCGCACGACCTGGCCGGGCTGAAGGGCCATCGCCTGCGCACGCACGGCGGCGTGTCGGAAACCAAGGTGCCGTTCATCGTCAACCGGCCGCTCACCGACGCCTACAAGCTGAAGGCGGCCGGGCAGACGCTGAAGAGCTACCAGATCTTCGACTTCGCCATCAACGGCACGGCCTGAAAGGCCCGCGATGAAGCTCGCTGCCGCCGCCACCGCCTCCCGCCCCGCCGACGACGCGCGCCGCGAGGCGATGCGCATCGGCGGCGACAAGGTGCACGCCGAGCGCGTGATCGCGGTGCACTACCCGTACACCGGCGAGATCGTGGCCACCGTGCCGCGCGCCAGCATCGACGACGTGCGGCGCGCCATCCGCATCGCCAGCGACTACAAGCCCAGGCTGACACGGCACGAGCGCTACCGCATCCTGTCGCGCGCCGGCGAGCTGATTGCACAGCGCAAGGAGGCGATCGCACGCCAGATCACGCTCGAGTCGGGCCTGTGCCTGAAGGATTCACTGTACGAAGTGGGCCGTGCCAGCGACGTGTTGCTGTTCTCGGCGCAGCAGGCGCTGGTGGACGACGGCCAGAGCTTCTCGTGCGACCTCACGCACCACGGCAAGCAGCGCCGCGTGCACACGCTGCGCGAGCCGCTGCAAGGCGTGATCACCGCGATCACGCCGTTCAACCACCCGCTGAACCAGGTGATCCACAAGGTGGCGCCGGCGATCGCCACCAACAATCGCATGGTGCTCAAGCCGAGCGAGAAGACGCCGCTGGCCGCGCTGACGCTGGCCGACGTGCTGTACGAGGCGGGGCTGCCGCCGCCGATGCTCTCGGTGGTGACCGGCGAGCCGGGCGAGATCGCCGACGAGATGCTGACCCACCCCGACGTCGACCTCGTCACTTTCACCGGCGGCGTGACGATCGGCAAGCACATCGCGGCGCGCGCGGTCTACAAGCGCCAGATCCTCGAACTCGGCGGCAACGACCCGATCGTCGTGATGGACGATGCCGACGTGAACCGGGCGGCCGATCTCGCCGCAGCGGGCTCGTACAAGAACAGCGGCCAGCGCTGCACCGCGGTCAAGCGCATCTTCGTGCAGGAGCGGCTGGCCGACGACTTCACCGAGGCGCTGCTGGCGCGGACCAAGGCGTGGACCTACGGCGACCCGCTTGATCCGACCGTCGACATGGGCACGGTGATCGACGAGCGTGCGGCGATGTTGTTCGAGCGCCGTGTCGCCGATGCGGTGTCGCAGGGTGCACGGCTGCTGCACGGCAACCAGCGCAATGGCGCGTTGTACTCGCCGACGCTGCTCGACCGCGTGCGCGGCGAGATGGAGGTCGTGCAGCAGGAGACCTTCGGCCCGGTGTCGCCGGTGATGACCTTCAAGGACGTCGACGACGCGATCCGCCAGGTCAACTCCACTGCCTACGGGTTGTCGTCGGGCGTGTGCACCAATCGCCTCGACGACATCATGCGCTTCGTGCGCGAGCTGCAGGTGGGCTCGGTCAACGTCTGGGAGGTGCCGGGCTATCGCCTCGAGCTGACGCCGTTCGGCGGCATCAAGGATTCCGGCCTCGGCTACAAAGAGGGCGTGCAGGAAGCCTGCAAGAGCTTCACCAACCTGAAGACGTATTCGCTGCCCTGGTGATGGGCATGCGCGGGCGCTGGTCAGGGTCGATACGGCGCCACCTTGTCCTGCTCGGCGGGGTCGTTGCGCGCGACGATCGCGCGCGCCGGCTCGGTGTCGCTCAGGTTGATCGCCTCGTGCGGCACGCCGGGCGGCACGAACAGGAAGTCGCCGGCCTCGCTGACGATCGATTGCGTCAACCCCTCGCCGTAGCGTGTCTCGACGCGGCCTTCGATCACGTAGATGCCGGTTTCGTAGCCGAGGTGGATATGCGGCTCGGCACGCGCTCCCGGTGGGATGACCACCATGTGCATCGACAGACCGCGCGCGCCCACCGTGCTGCCAGACACGCCGATGAAGTAGGGCAGGCGCTGCAGGGTCTGAACGGCACGATCGGGCCGGATCGCGCGCAGGGTCTGGGGCTCTTGGAGTTCGCTCACCGTCGTGCCTCCGGGTCGTGGCGTTCAACCGTGCATTCTAGGAATCCGCGATGAGCCTGCCCAGCCACACGCGCGTCGTCATCGTCGGCGGCGGCATCGCCGGCTGCTCCACCGCCTACCACCTCGCCAAGCTCGGCATCAACGATGTGCTGCTGCTGGAGCAGGGCAAGCTGACCAGCGGCACCACCTGGCACGCGGCCGGGCTGGTGGGCCAGATGCGGCCCAACCGCAACATGACCGCGATGAGCACCTATGGCATCGAGCTGTATTCCACGCTCGAGGCCGAGACGGGCCTGGCCACCGGCTGGAAGCAATGCGGCAGCGTCAACGTGGCTGCCACGCCCGAGCGCTGGATGGTGCTGAAGAAGCAGGCCGCGCTGGCGCGCAGCTTCGGCATCGAGGTGCAACTCATCACGCCCAAGGAAGCCGGCGACATCTACCCGGTGATGCGCACCGACGATCTGCACGGCGCGATGTGGATCCCCGGCGACGGCAAGGCCAACCCGGCCGACCTGTGCATGAGCCTGGCCAAGGGCGCGCGCAACCGCGGCGTGCGCATGGTCGAGGAGGTCGAAGTCAGCGGCGTGATCGTCGAGCGTGGCGCCGGCGGCGCGCGCGTGGCGGGGGTGCGCACGGCGTCGGGCGAGGTGCGCTGCGAGGTGCTGGTCAATTGCGCGGGCCAGTGGGCACGCCAGTTCGGCGCCCTTGCCGGCGTCAACGTGCCGCTGTATTCGGCCGAGCACTTCTACATCGTCACCGGCCGCATCGACGGTGTGCATCCGATGCTGCCGGTGATGCGCGACCCCGATGGCTTCATCTACTACAAGGAGGAGGTCGGCGGCCTGCTGATGGGCGGCTTCGAGCCGAAGGCCAAGCCGTGGCGGGTGGATCCGATCCCGAGCACGTTCCAGTTCCAGTTGCTCGACGAGGACTGGGATCAGTTCGAGATCCTGATGACCAACGCGATCCACCGCACGCCGTGCCTGGAGACCGCACAGGTCAAGATGCTGCTCAACGGGCCCGAGAGCTTCACGCCCGACGGCAACTTCATCGTCGGCGAGGCGCCGGG
>DATDJF010000035.1:0-4111 GCA_036520715.1 Burkholderiaceae bacterium
GAAGGCCCCATATCCCGTGCACGTGCAGGCTGGCCAGGACTACTTCTGGTGCCAGTGCGGCAACAGCAAGAAGCAGCCGTTCTGCGATGGCTCGCACAAGGGCGGCCCCTACACACCGATCAAGTACACCGCCACCGAGGCGGCCACGGTGTACTTCTGCGGCTGCAAGCAGACCGCGCACCAGCCGTTCTGCGACGGCACGCACAAGACGGTGTAAGCCCCACGCCCCGGCGGCTCAGGCGGGGCAAACCTAGAATCGCCGCATGCGTGCGTCGCGTGTGGTGGTCGGCCTGTCCGGCGGGGTCGACTCCGCGGTCGCCGCCTGGCTGCTCAAGCGCGCCGGGCACGAGGTGGTCGGCATCTTCATGAAGAACTGGGAGGATGACGACAACGGCGAGTACTGCTCGTCGAACGCCGACTTCGTCGATGCCGCCGCGGTGGCCGACGTGATCGGCATCGAACTGGAGCACGTCAACTTCGCCGCCGAATACAAGGACCGTGTGTTCGCCGAGTTCCTGCGCGAATACCAGGCCGGCCGCACGCCGAACCCCGACGTGCTGTGCAACGCCGAGATCAAGTTCAAGGCGTTCCTCGACCATGCGCTCAGGCTGGGCGCGCAGCACATCGCCACCGGTCACTATGCGAGGGTGCGCGAGCGCGCCGGCCAGTTCGAACTGCTCAAGGGTCTCGACGGCAGCAAGGACCAGAGCTACTTCCTGCACCGGCTGAACCAGCAGCAGCTCGCGCGCACGCTGTTTCCGGTGGGCGAGCTGAAGAAGATCCAGGTGCGCGAGCTGGCCGCCGAGATCCGGCTGCCCAACGCGGCGAAGAAAGACTCCACCGGCATCTGCTTCATCGGCGAGCGGCCGTTTCGCGAGTTCCTCAACCGCTACCTCAGCCACGAACCCGGTGCGATCGAAGACGACCGCGGCCGCACGATCGGCCGCCACGTGGGCCTGAGCTTCTACACCCTCGGCCAGCGCCAGGGCCTGGGCATCGGCGGCCTGAAGGCCAAGGGCCAGCGCGGCGGCGCCGAGCACGCACCGTGGTACGTGGCGCGCAAGGATCCGTCGCGCAACGTGCTGCGTGTCGTGCAAGGGCACGATCATCCGTGGTTGCAGGCCCTCACCCTGCGCGCCGCCGACGCGAGCTGGGTGGCCGGCCAGGTGCCGCACGCCGGGCGTTATGCGGCCAAGACCCGTTACCGCCAGGCCGATGCGGCCTGCACGCTGTCGGCGCAGGACGATGCGCGCTTCGCGCTGGCGTTCGATGCCGCGCAGTGGGCGGTGACGCCGGGCCAGTCGGCGGTGCTGTACGACGGCGAGCGGTGCCTCGGCGGCGGGGTGATCGACGGCCCCGGTCCCTGAACCCGGCGCGCCTTGTGCGCCGGCGGCATGAGCAAACTACTTCTGAGTCGTTGGCGCGCGCGGCGCGGCCTCGACAATGCGCTCCCTGTTTCTGATGCGGCGCCAGGCGCCGGGCGCGGCGCGTGAACTTCCAGCAATTGCGATCGGTGCGTGAAGCGGCGCGCCGCGGCTTCAACCTCACCGAGGTGGCGGCGATGCTGCACACCTCGCAACCGGGCGTCAGCCGCCAGATCCGCGAGCTCGAAGACGAGCTCGGGCTGCAGATCTTCGTGCGCGCTGGCAAGCGGCTGACCGGCCTGACGGCGCCGGGCGAGGCGCTGCTGCCGATCGTCGAGCGCCTGCTCGAGGAGGCCGGCAACCTCAAGCGCGCCGGCGACGACTTCGCGCAACAGGGCCGCGGCACGCTGCGCATCGCGGCCACCCACTCGCAGGCGCGCTACGCGCTGCCGCCGGCGGTGCGCGACTTTCGTGCCGGCCATCCGCAGGTGGCGCTGCACATGCACCAGGGCTCGCCGCACCAGATCGCGCGCCTGCTGCTCGACGGCGGTGCCGATGTCGGCATCGCCACCGAAGCGCTGGCCGAATACGACGAGTTGGTGGCATTGCCGTGCTACAGCTGGACCCACCTGGTGGTGGTGCCGGCCGACCATGAGCTGGCAGCCCTGGCGCAGCGCCGCGGCGCGCTGACGCTGCAGCAGCTGGCGCGCTTTCCGATCGTCACCTACGAGTCGGGCTACACCGGGCGCGCGCACGTCGACGCCGCCTTCCACAAGGCCGGCCTGGCGCCCGAGGTGGTGCTGCAGGCGATGGATGCCGACGTCATCAAGACCTACGTCGAGCTCGGGCTGGGAGTCGGCATCGTCGCCGCCATCGCCTTCGACGAACAGCGTGACCACCCTCTGCGGGCGATCGACGCACGCCACCTGTTCGCCGCCAACATGACGCGCCTGGCGGTGCGCCGCGGCAGCTATCTGCGCGAGTTCGTCTACGACTTCATCGCCACCTTCGCGCCACCGCTGACCAAGACCCTGGTGCAACGCGCGCTCGCCGCGCCGCCCGGCAGCGACCACGGGCTGTAGTGCGCTGCGGCACTGGCCGCCGCCGGCTCAAATCATCGCCGCCGGGTCGTGCTCGACCGCGGCATCGCCGCCGACGACGAAACGCGTGACGCGGCGCGGCCGCAGATGCGCGTGCGCGCCCGGCGCCAGCGCCAGCGCGTCACGCAGCTGCACCCAGCGTGCGCGCGGCAGCTCGACATCGACGAAGCTGCCGTCGTCGCGCTGGAACTCCAGCCGCGTCAACGGCCCGAGCGTCAGCACCTGCGACAGCCGCGCGTTGAACGTGCGCTCGTCGGGCTCGGCGACGATGTCCAGTTCGTGCGGGCGCACGTAGCTCACGTCGTCGGGCGCCACCCCGCCGGGCGCGTGGCCGAGGCGGCCGCGGAACAGATTGACGTCGCCGAGGAACTGCAGCACGAAAGGCGATGCGGGCTGGTCGTACACCTCGTCAGGCGCGCCTTGCTGCTCGATGCGGCCTTCGTTCATCACCACGATGCGGTCGGCCACCTCCATCGCCTCGTCCTGGTCGTGCGTCACGAACACGCTGGTCACGTGCACCGTGTCGTGCAGGCGGCGCAGCCAGCGCCGCAGCTCCTTGCGCACCTTGGCATCGAGCGCGCCGAACGGCTCGTCGAGCAGCAGCACCTTGGGCTCGACCGCCAGCGCACGCGCCAGCGCGATGCGCTGGCGCTGGCCGCCGGAGAGCTGGTGCGGGTAGCGGTCGACCAGCCAGTCGAGCTGCACCAGCTTGAGCAGCTCCATCACCTTGGCGCGGATGGCGGGCTCGGTGGGCCGCGTGGCCTTCGGCCGCACACGCAACCCGAAGGCGACGTTCTCGAAGATGCTCATGTGGGCGAACAGCGCGTAGTGCTGGAACACGAAGCCGACCCGGCGCTCGCGCACGTCGGTGCGGGTGGCGTCCTCGCCGTGGAAGTACACGCTGCCCGAGTCGGGCACCTCGAGGCCCGCGATGATGCGCAGCAGCGTGGTCTTGCCCGATCCCGAAGGCCCGAGCAGCGCGACCAGCTCGCCGGCCGGGATGTCGAGGTTGAGGTTGTCGCAGACGACCGTGGCGCCGAAGCGCTTGTTGAGATTTCTGACTTCGATGCCCATGTTCACTCCGCTCGTTCGCCGGCCGCGCGCCGCTGCGACTTGACGCGCTGCTCGACCCAGTACTTCAAAACCAGCGTCACCAGCGCCAGCAGCGCCAGCAACGACGCCACCGCGAACGCAGCGGCGAACTGGTATTCGTTGTAGAGGATCTCGATGTGCAGCGGCATCGTGTTGGTCTGGCCGCGGATGTGGCCCGACACCACGCTGACGGCGCCGAACTCGCCCATCGCGCGCGCGTTGCACAGGATCACGCCGTACAGCAGCGCCCACTTGACGTTCGGCAGCGTGACGCGCCAGAAGATCTGCCAGCCGCCGGCGCCGAGCACCCGCGCCGCCTCTTCCTGCTCGGTGCCTTGTGCCTGCATCAGCGGGATCAGCTCGCGCGCAACGAACGGAAAGGTTACGAACACGGTGGCCAGCACGATGCCGGGTACCGCGAAGATCACCTTCAGGTCGTGGTCGCGCAGCGACTCGCCGAACCAGCCCTGCAGGCCGAACACCAGCACGTAGATCAGCCCCGAGATCACCGGGCTCACCGAGAACGGCAGGTCGATCAAGGTCAGCAGCACGTTC